>NZ_JAKZHU010000001.1:1918576-2238339 GCF_022568795.1 Arsenicicoccus dermatophilus
GGTCAAGCTGGAGGCCGACAACCGGGTGCAGATCGCGATCCGGATGCACGACGCCGGTCTCGTCTGATCGCCCGGGCGCCGAGCAGCCCGTCAGCCGACAACGGCCTCGAAGGCCGCGCGCAGCCGCTCCTCGTCGGGCCCCTCCAGCCGGGTCGGGCGCGCGACGTCCTCCAGGGCGACGAAGCGCAGGGTGGCGCCGCGGGACTTCTTGTCCCGACCCATCGCCGCCCGCAGCGGCGGCCAGGCCTCGTCGGTGGAGCGACCCCCGAGGGGATAGCTCGTCGGCAGGCCGACCGACGCCAGGAGGCTCCGGTGCCGCTCCACCACCTCCGGGGTGAGGAGCCCGGCCGTCCGGGCCAGCTCCGCGGCATACACCATGCCGACGGCCACGGCGTCGCCGTGCCGCCAGGAGTAGCCCGACACCTGCTCGATCGCGTGGCCGAAGGTGTGCCCGTAGTTGAGGATCTCGCGCAACGAGGACTCCTTCAGGTCCGCGCCGACGACCCGCGCCTTGACCGCGACCTTGCGCTCCACCAGCTCGCGCAGCACCGGCCCGGTCGCGTCCAGCGCAGCCTGCGGGTCGGTCTCGACGAGCTCCAGGATGCGCGGGTCGGCGACGAAGCCACCCTTGATCACCTCGGCCAGACCCGCGACGAGGTCCGCGCGGGGCAGGGAGGCCAAGGTGGACAAGTCGCACAGCACGCCCCGGGGCTCGTGGAAGGCGCCGACGAGGTTCTTGCCCTCGGCGGTGTTGATCCCGGTCTTGCCGCCGACCGCCGCGTCCACCATCGCCAGCAGCGTCGTGGGGACGTGCACCACGTCGACCCCGCGCAGCCACGAGGCGGCCGCGAACCCGCCCAGGTCCGTGACGGTCCCGCCGCCCACGCACACCACGGCGTCGGAGCGGGTGAAGCCCGCCTGCCCCAGCCGCGACCACAGGCCGACGAGCACGTCGGCGGTCTTGGCGCTCTCCGCGTCGGGGACGTCGGCGCGATGGACCTGCAGGCCGGCCTCGTCGAGCCCGGCGGCGACCCGGTCGGCGTAGGCCGCGAGCGCGGGGGTCGAGACGACGAGCACGCGCAGGACTCCCTCGCGCAGCAGCCGGGGCACCCGGTCCAGGACCCCGTGCCCGATGACGACGTCGTAGGCCCTCCCCACGGCGATGGTGGTGGTCGCGGTCATGCGCTGCCTCCCTGCAGGAGCTCGAGGACCTGGTCGGCGACGTCCTGCGCGCTGCGCCCGGCGGTGTCGACGGTCCAGGTCGCGGCGTCGGCGTAGAGCGGTCGCCGCGCCTCCATGTGCCGGATCCAGGCGCGGCGCGGGAGCAGGGTCACCATGGACGGGCTGGCGTCGAAGCCGATCCGCTTGGCGGCGTCCGCGATCCCGACGTCGAGGAAGACCACGACCTGGTCGCGCAACGCCTCGCGCACGGCGGGATCGGTGACCGCACCGCCTCCGACCACGACCACCCCGGGGGCCCGCAGGGCGGCGACGGTGGCGGTGCGCTCCAGCTCGCGGAAGCGCTCCTCGCCGGCGTCGACGAAGACCTCGGCGGCGGGTGCCCCGGCGAGCCGCTCGACCTCGAGGTCGGTCTCGACGCAGGCGATGCCGAGCCGGTCGGCCACCAGGGCGCCGACGGCGGCCTTGCCGGCCCCGGGCGGACCGACGAGCACCACCGCGGGGCGTGCGGCCTGGGTCGCCCGGGGCAGCCCGGCCGCCAGCACGGCCTCGGCCACCTCGGCCGCGGTGCGTCCCGCCGTGGGGACGTCCAGGTCGGCTGCCTCGGCATACACCCGTCGACGCCGGGCGTGCAGCTGGGGCAGGTCGTCGCGCGCCAGCATGGGCCGCACGGAGGGGTCGCCCGCACGACCCAGGGCCTCGTCCAGCGCCACGTCGAGGTGGACCACGTCGTGGCCGGCCAGGGCCGCCCGCACCTCCGGCGAGCCGAGGGCGCCGCCGCCGAGGGCCAGCACGCCGTCCGGGCCGCGCAGCAGCTCCACGATCGTGTCCCGCTCCGCCTCCCGGAAGGCCGCCTCGCCGTGCTCGCGGAAGTAGGTCGGGATGTCACACCCGAGCCGACGGGTCAGCACCTCGTCGCTGTCGACGAGGGGCAGCCCGCTGCGCTCGGCGAGCAGCGCCCCGACGGTGGACTTCCCGGCGCCCATGAAACCGACCAGCACGAGCATCAGCGCATCGCCTTCGGGATCGCGTCGAGGTAGGCCCGGTGGTTGCGGGCGGTCTCGGCGACCGAGTCGCCGCCGAACTTCTCCAGGCAGGCCTCGGCGAGCACCAGGGCGACCATCGCCTCGGCGACGACCCCCGCCGCCGGGACCGCGCACACGTCGGACCGTTGGTGGATGGCGGTGGCCTGGCCCTGCGGGTCGCGCACGTCCACCGTGTCCAGGGCGCGCGGGACCGTGGAGATGGGCTTCATCGCGGCGCGGACCCGCAGGACGTCACCGTTGCTCATGCCGCCCTCGGTGCCCCCGGCCCGGTTGGTGCGCCGCACGATCCGGCCGTGGGCGTCGCGCTCGAGCTCGTCGTGGGCGACGCTGCCGCGACGGGCCGCGGTCCGGAAGCCGTCCCCCACCTCGACCCCCTTGATCGCCTGGATGCCCATGAGCGCCGCGGCCAGCCGCGCGTCCAGGCGTCGGTCCCAGTGCACGTGCGACCCGAGCCCCGGGGGCAGCCCCGTCGCCACGACCTCGACGACCCCACCGAGGGTGTCGCCGTCGCGGCGGGCCGCGTCGATCTCCGCGACCATCGCGGCGCTCGCGCGCGGGTCGAGAGCCCGCACCGGGTCCGCGTCCAGCCGGGCCACGTCGTCGGGGGTGGGGACCGGAGCCTCCTCGGGCGAGGCGGCCGCCCCGACGGCGACCGTGTGCGACACCAGGCGGATGCCGTAGGCCTGCTCGAGGAAGGCCGCGGCGACCGCGCCCAGGGCCACCCGCGCCGCCGTCTCCCGAGCGCTGGCCCGCTCCAGCACCGGACGGGCGTCGTCGAAGGCGTACTTCTGCATCCCGACCAGGTCGGCGTGCCCGGGGCGGGGCCGGGTGAGCGGCTTGTTGCGGGCCAGCTCCTTGGGCGCGTTGACGTCGTCGCTGGAGGCGTAGGCGTCCTCGCTCACCGGGTCCGGGCTCATCACGATCTGCCAGCGCGGCCACTCCGAGTTGCCGATGGTGAGGGCGAGCGGGCTGCCGAGGGTCACCCCGTGGCGCAGGCCGCCGAGGACGGTGACCACGTCCTGCTCGAACGTCTGGCGCGCGCCCCGCCCGTGCCCGAGCCGGCGGCGCGCGAGCGCGACGGCGATGTCCTCGCCGGTCACCCGCACCCCGGCGGGCAGGCCCTCGATGGTGGCGGCCAGGGCGGGGCCGTGGGACTCACCGGCGGTCAACCATCGCAGCATGGCGCCGATCCTCCCACGTCAGGCCAGGGCGGCGCGGGCTGCGTCCAGGAGCACCCGGGCCGGGATCTCGCGCGTCGTCATCAGTGTCACCTGCCGGGCGGCCTGGTGCGCGAGCATCTCCAGACCGGACACCACTGGTGCTCCTGCGGCGGCGAAAGCCTGGGCCAGGGCGGTCGGCCACCCCTCGTAGACCACCTCGAACAGCGGCGGCACCCGTGCGCCCGGCGGCTGCGCGCCCGTCGCGGCGAGCGTGGCGACGACGGGGGCCACGACGTCGCCCGCGTCACCCGGCAGGGTGTTGACGACGAGGTCGACGCCCGGCACCACCTGCGCCACGTCGGCGGCGCCCAGGGAGGCCGTGGCCCACCCGAGCCCCAGGGTGCGGGCCAGCTGCTCGGTCTCGGGACGGACGCCGTACCGCACCAGCACCACCACCTCGCGGGCCCCCAGCTCGGCCGCGGCCAGCAGGACCGAGCGCGCGGTCGCCCCCGCGCCCAGGACGGCGACGCGACCGACCCCGTCGATGCCGTGGTCCCCCAGCGCGGCGCGGATCCCGGGGACATCCGTGTTGTATGCCGACCAGCCGTCTCCCGCGCGCACCAGGGTGTTCGCGGCCCCGGCCACCCGCGCGACCGGGTCGGCGCACGCCGCCAGCGCGAGGGCCTCCTCCTTGAGGGGCATGGTGACCGACAGCCCCTGCCAGGAGGGGTCCAGCTCGGCGACGAAGGCCCCCAGCCCGCCCTCGGTCACCTCGACCCGGTGGTAGGACCAGTCGTCGAGCCCGAGGCCGGCGTAGGCGGCGCGGTGCATCACCGGGGAGAGCGAGTGACCGATCGGGCTGCCCACGACGGCGGCGCGCCGGACCTCGCCCGCGACCGGGTCCCCTGCCCGGCCGCCGGCACCCTGCTCGGCCGCGCCGCCGCTGCCGTCGCTCAGCACTGGCCCTTGTGCGCCTGGCACCAGGACTGGAACTTCTCGACGGCCTTGTTGTGGTCCTGCAGGTTGGTGGTGAAGACCGTCTCGCCCGTCGCCGGGTCGATGGTGACGAAGTAGAGCCAGGGGCCGGGCGTCGGCTCCGCGGCGGCCTTGAGGGAGGCCTCGCCGGGGTTGCCGATCGGCCCGACGGGCAGCCCGTCGCGGGTGTAGGTGTTGTAGCCGTTGACCTGGGCACGCTCCTTGTCGGTGGTCGTGATGACCCGCTTGCCGGTCGCGTAGGCCACGGTGGAGTCCAGCTGCAGCCGCATCGGACGCTTGAGACGGTTCTCGAGCACCTGGGCCACCTTGCCCCGGTCCGCGTCCAGGCGGGCCTCGGACTCGATGATGCTGGCCAGGATCACGGTGCGCTCGGCCTTCTCGGGGGACACGCCCAGCGTGTCCAGCACGTCCTTGGTCTTGCCGACCATCTGCGCGAGCTGCTCGGCGGGCGTCACCTTGGGCCCGAACTCGTAGGACGCCGGGAACAGATAGCCCTCGACGTTGCCCTTGGCGTAGGCGGGCAGCCCGATCGCGGCGGGATCCTTGGCCGCGGCGGTGTAGTCGGAGACCGGTCGACCGCTCGCCTTGGCCAGGGCGGCGTAGACCTCCGTCGCCCGCATGCCCTCGCGGATGGTCACGCGCTTGACGACGCGGTGCGCCGGGTCAGCGAGGTAGGTCACGGCCTGGGCGGCCGGGATGCGCTCCGGGACGAGGTAGTCGCCCGGCTGGATCCCCTGGGAGCGGGCGTCCTTCTTGGCCGCCTCCGTGAAGGCCTTGACCGACTTGACCACCCCGGCCTTCTGCAGGACCTTGGCGATCGTCGCACCGTTGGCGGCCTCGGGGACGACCACGGGGACCTTCTTGCCCGTGGCGTCGGCGGCGACGTAGTCCGAGGCGTCCTCGCCCTGCAGGCCCTTGACCATGGGCATCAGGGCGAACGCCGCGGCCGCGAGCGCGCCGACGACGAGCAGCAGGGTCAGCAGGATGAGGATCGGGCCCTTGCGGTTGCGCCGGGGTGGCCGTTGCCGGGCCCGCATCTCCCGTCGGGTGCTGACTCGGGTCGCGCCGTCGTCCCAGGCGCCTCGCCCCCCGGCGTCGCCACCGAGGATCGCGTCAGTCAGGTGCGGCTCGCTCACAGGGGGGTCCTTCGCGTCAGTGGGGGCTGAACATCTCGCAGGAGAGACTAGGTGACCTTGCGGTGCCTGGGCTTGCGGCGGGGGGTCGGCTCGCCGTCGCGCGTCTGGTCACCAGCAGCCGTCGGGTGCTGCGCCGGGTCGGCGCCGGGCTCCCCCGACCCGGCCACGGGGGTGCCTGCGCGGCGGCCCGTGGCACTCTCCTGGTCCAGCGCGACCTGCAGGATCAGCACGGCGGCGGCCTGGTCGATGACCTGGCGCTGGGACCGGGCCCGGCGGCCGCTCTCGCGCAGCCGTCGGGCCGCGTCGACGGTGGTGAGTCTCTCGTCCACCACCCGGACCTCGGGGCCGCAGGCCCCCGTCGTACCGGCCAGGGACCGCGCGAACTCCCGAGCCAGGCGCGTGGACCCGCTGTCCCCGCCCGCCAGGGTGCGGGGCAGCCCGACGTAGACGACGTCCGCCCCGAGCTCCCCCGCGAGCCGGGTGACGGCGGCCACGTCGTCGTGGCGGCCCGGGACGTGCGTGATCGTCGTCTCGGGCGTGGCGAGAAGTCCGTCCGGGTCGCTGCGGGCCACCCCCACCCGCACCGTCCCCACGTCGACGCCGAGCCGCACGCCGCGGGGCAGCCGGGCGCCCGCCGAGGTCCCGCGGGCGGGGTCGGGCGGGCGTTGCTGCCCCGCGGCGATGTCGGACACGGTAGGTCGCAGCTCGGCGTCAGCGGCCCTGCGCGGACACGGTCGCCTCGACCTGGGCCAGGGCCTCACCGATCTTGCCGGCGTCCTGGCCACCGCCCTGGGCGAGGTCGTCCTTGCCGCCACCGCCGCCGCCGAGGGCCTGCGCCGCCACGCGCACCAGGGCTCCGGCCTTGATGCCGAGCTCGCGGGCGCGCTCGTTGGTGGCGACGATGACCACCGGACGCTCCTTGGCCACGGTCGCCACGACCACGACGGCGGGACGTTCGTTGCCGAGCCGGCCGCGCAGGTCCAGGACCAGGGCGCGCGCGTCGTCGGCGGTGAGTCCCTCGGCGTGGTGGGCCACCAGGCTCACCCCGCCCAGGTCCTTGGCCGCACCCGCCAGCTGCCCGGCCATGGCGAGGGCCTGCTGCTGGCGCATCTGGGTGATCTCGCGCTCGGCGTCCTTGAGCTTGGTGAGGATCGAGGAGATCCGCTCGGGCAGCTCCTCCGAGCGCACCTTGAGGTCCCCGGTCAGCTGCCCCACGATCGCGGACTCACGGGCCAGGAAGTCGTAGGCGTCCGAGCCCACCAGCGCCTCCACGCGACGGACCCCCGAGCCGATGGACGCCTCGCCGAGGAGCTTGACCACGCCGAGCTGGCCGGAGCGCTGGGCGTGGGTGCCGCCGCACAGCTCGCGGGCCCAGTCGCCGACGGACACGACCCGCACCTCCTTGCCGTACTTCTCGCCGAAGAGCGCCATGGCACCGGACGCGACGGCCTCCTCCTGGCTCATCACGTCGGCCCGGACCTCGAGGTCCTCCAGCAGCATGGTGTTGACCTTGGCCTCGACGTCCCGCAGGACCGAGACCGGCACCGCGGAGGTCGCGTTGAAGTCGAAGCGGAAGCGCCCGGGGGCGTTCTCCGAGCCGGCCTGGGTCGCCGTGTCCCCCAGCGCCTCGCGGATCGCCTTGTGCACCATGTGGGTCGCGGTGTGCGCCCGGGAGATCGCCCGCCGACGCTGCAGGTCGACCAGGGCGTGCGCCGCGGCACCGGGGGTGACCTCGCCGGACACGACGGTCGCCTTGTGCACGATCAGTCCGTTGATGGGCTTCTGCACGTCGCGGACCTCGACGACGGCGCCGTTGTCGAGCTCGATGCGCCCGCCGTCGGCGAGCTGCCCGCCGCCCTCGGGATAGAACGGTGTGCGGTCGAGCACCAGCTCGACGTCCTCGCCGGCGCAGACCGTCCGGGCGACCTCGCCGCCGACGATCAGACCGGCGACGCGCACCTCGGAGGTGACCTCCTCGTAGCCCGTGAACTCCACGCCGTGCCCGATCGAGTCGGCCACCTCGCGGTAGGCGTGCGCGTCGCCGTGCCCCTGCTTCTTGGCCTTGGCGTCGGCCTTGGCCCGGGCCCGCTGCTCGCCCATCAGGCGGCGGAAGCCCTCCTCGTCGACGGTCAGGCCCTGCTCGGCCGCCATCTCCAGGGTCAGGTCGATCGGGAAGCCATAGGTGTCGTGGAGCTGGAAGGCCTTGTCGCCGCCCAGGATCCCCGCTCCCCCGGACTTCGCGGCGGCCACCGCGGAGTCGAGCATGGTGGTGCCGCTGGACAGGGTGCGCCGGAAGGACTCCTCCTCGGCGTACGCGATCTGGCTGATCCGGGAGAAGCCGCGCTCCAGCTCGGGATAGGACTTGCTCATCTGCGCCATCGACACCGGCAGCAGCGTCGGCAGCGCCGGGTCCTGCACGCCCAGCAGTCGCATCGAGCGGACCGCGCGGCGCAGCAGGCGACGCAGGACGTAGCCGCGCCCCTCGTTGCCCGGGGTGACGCCGTCGCCGATGAGCATCAGCGACGAGCGGACGTGGTCGGCCACCACGCGGAAGCGCACGTCGTCGGCGGGGCTGGCGCCATACCTCTTGCCGGACAGCTCCTCGGCGGCCCGGATCACCGGGAAGACCTCGTCGATCTCGTAGAGGTTGTCCACGCCCTGGAGCAGGAAGGCGACGCGCTCCAGCCCCATGCCGGTGTCGATGTTCTTCGCGGGCAGCGGCGTGACGACCCGGAAGTCGTCCTTCGCCTTGACGTCGGTGATCTCCTCGGTCTGGAAGACGAGGTTCCAGATCTCCAGGAAGCGGTCCTCGTCGGCCTCCGGGCCACCGTCGGCGCCGTACTGCGGGCCGCGGTCGATGTAGATCTCCGAGCAGGGGCCGCCCGGCCCCTCGACGCCCATGTGCCAGTAGTTGTCCTTGAGGCTGCGGCCCTGGATCCGCTCGGCGGGCATGCCCACCGCCCGCCAGTGCTCCATCGCCTCGACGTCGCCGTCGGGGTAGTCCGGGTGGAAGCCGGGACCCAGCACGGTCACCCAGACCTTCTCCGGGTCGAAGCCGAGGTTGCCCTCCTCGCGCGAGCCGGTGACGAACTCCCAGGCGAACTCGATGGCACCCTTCTTGAAGTAGTCGCCGAACGAGAAGTTGCCGTTCATCTGGAAGAAGGTGCCGTGACGGGTGGTCTTGCCGACCTCCTCGATGTCCCCGGTGCGCACGCACTTCTGCACGCTGGTGGCGCGGGCGTAGGGCGGGGTCTCCTGGCCGAGGAAGTACGGCTTGAAGGGCACCATGCCCGCGTTGACGAAGAGCAGGTTGGGGTCGTCGTAGAGCAGCGGCGCACTGGGGACGACGGTGTGGCCGTGACGCTCGAAGAACGCGAGCCAGCGGCGACGGATCTCGGCAGTTTCCATGGTGGGACAGTCCTTTGGTCAGAGGTGGTATGGCGGGAGGGACCGGCCGCGCGCCTGGGCGCGACGCAGCGAGGCGGGGGCGTGCGCCCCTAGATAGCTCGCTCTCGGCCCACCGGCCTGAGGTGGGCCGCCTCGCGGATCGCCACAGCTCCTCCAGGAAGTCGTCTCGTCGGCGTCCCACCCTACCCCCTGGTGCCGGGCGACCGGGAGCACGCCGAGGCCCCCGCCGCAGGGTGCGACGGGGGCCTCGGTGACGGTGCTGGTCAGGTCGGCAGGTGGGCGGTCAGCCCTTCTTCATGCCCTTCTGCCAGCCGACGTTCTCCCAGTGCGGGTTGAGGGACTGGAACAGCGACGGGCCGATGTTGGCGATGCCCTTGCGGTAGGCCTCGATCTGCGGGCCGTTGTAGAGCGGCATCATGCCGTAGGTGGCCTTGAACCAGTCCTTCTCGATCGCGTTGATCTCCTTGGCCTGCGCGGCGTGGTCGGCGATCTCGCCGACCTTCTTGATCCGGGCGTCCAGCTCGGGGGTGCCGGAGAAGGAGAGGTTGTTCTCGTTGTCCGAGCACATGAACTGGCAGACCGACACCAGCGGCGAGGAGCTGCCGGACTGGAAGGCCATGGAGACGATGCCGTAGTCCTTCTTGACCATGGCGTCGTTGAACGCGCCGCTCGCCCGCTGGTCGAGCTGCGCGTCGATCCCGGCAGCCTTGATCATCGACTGCAGGGTGCGGGCCAGCGCCACGCGGGTCGGGTCGTCACCGAAGTAGGTGATCTTGACCGTGGCCTTCTGCCCACCCTTGGCGAAGATCCCGTCGGCGCCCTTGGTGTAGCCCGCGTCGGTCAGCGTCTTCTGCGCGTCCTCCTTGGAGAACTTCACCGGGAAGTTGTCCTCGTACTCCTTCTGGAAGCTGTAGAAGAGGTTGGAGCCGGCGGCCGGCTCGGTCCAGTTCAGTCCGTCGAAGGCGATCTTCCGATACTGCTCACGGTCGATGGCCTGCCAGATCGCCTTGCGCAGGTTCACGTCCTTGAGCGAGGGGTCCTTGCCGTTGAAGATCAGCTCGCGGGTCGTGGTCAGCTGACCACGCCGGATGTCGAGCTGGTTGGCGCCCTGGATCTGCTGGTAGCGCGCCTTGTTCTGCGTCCGGACCATGTCCAGCTCGCCGTTCTTGAACGCCGGGATGGTGGCCGAGTCCTCCATCTCGCGGAAGATGATCTTGTCCAGCAGCGGCTTCTGGCCCCACCACTTCGGGTTGGGCACCAGCGTGGCGGTCTTCCCGGTGGCGTCCACCTTGTCGATGACGAACGCTCCGGAGCGCCACTCGTTGTGGACCTGGTTGTTCTTGAAGCCGGCGTTGAAGACCTTGGGGTCGTTGCCGACGCTCGGGTGCATCACGCCACCGAAGATCTCGGTGATCGGGTTGTACTTCTTCTTGAAGGTGACGACGACCTCGTTGTCCTTGGCGCCCTTCTCGACCTTCTCCACGTCCTCGTAGCCCGCGGTCGAGACGGTGTTGTAGCCGCCCTTCTGCATGGTGGAGCTCATGGCCTTGCGGGTGGCCTCGAAGGCGCGGTAGTCGATCGGCGTGCCGTCGTTGAACTTGGCCTTGGGGTTGACCGTGTAGGTCGCGACCTGCTTGCCGCCCTTGTCCTCGACCTTGGGCATGGCCTCGAGGTAGTCAGGGTTGTTGGTCACCGTGCCGTCGGGGGTGACGTCGTAGAAGTTGGGGTCGGTGGCGGTGGACACCGACCTGTTGTCGACGTTGTTGCCGTCACCGTTCCAGGCGTTCCAGTCGACCGGCAGGGAGTCGAAGAAGGAGGTGAACGAGCCACCCTGCTCCAGGTTGGCCCGGTCCTGCTTGTTGGTGCTGACCATCTTGGCGGCCGAGCTGGAGTCCTGCTTCTCCAGGCCGGAGCCCTTGTCGCCCGAGCCGCCGGAGCAGCCCGACACCGTGATGGAGGCGGTGAGGGCCACGGCCAGTGCGCCGTAGAACGTGCGGTTCTTCATGATGGGAATTTCCTTTCGGGTCAGAGCCGGTCGGCGTCGACGCTCGGCTCCTGAGAGGTCGCACTGGCGTGCGTGGTGGCGAGCTCCTCGTCGGGGAAGAAGCACGCCTGGTGGTGATCGGCCGCGCCCACCAGGGTGAGCGGCGGCTCCTCGGTGCGGCAGCGCTGCCGCTTGTCCTCACCCAGCAGCGCGAAGACCGGGCAGCGGGTCTGGAAGTCGCACCCCTGCGGTCGGTCGAGCGGGCTGGGAAGGTCTCCCTTGAGCAGGATCCGCTCGCGGGAGCGCTCCACGTCGGGGTCCGGGATGGGGATCGCGGACAGCAACGCGCGCGTGTAGGGGTGGGTGGGGTGGTCGAAGACCTGGTCCACGTGCCCGATCTCGACGATCTTCCCGAGGTACATCACCGCGACGCGGTCGCTGATGTGACGGACGACGGACAGGTCGTGGGCGACGAAGAGATAGGAGATCCCCAGGTCGGCCTTGAGCTTGTCGAGCAGGTTGATGACGCCGGCCTGGATGGACACGTCCAGGGCCGAGACCGGCTCGTCGAGGATGAGCACCTTGGGGTTGAGGGCGAGCGCCCGGGCGATGCCGATGCGCTGCCGCTGGCCGCCGGAGAACTGCCCGGGGAAACGGTTGATGTGGTCGGGCATGAGCCCGACGGTCCGCATCAGCTCGCGCACCCGCGCCTTGGCGTCCTCCTCCTTCATCCCGTGGGTGAGCAGGGGCTCGGCGATGACCTCGTAGACCGTGAACCGCGGGTCCAGGGCACCCATGGGGTCCTGGAAGACCAGCTGGATGTCCCGCCGCAGCGTCTTGACGTCGGCCTTGGAGCCCCCGTCCTTGGGCGACCGGCCGAAGATCTCGACCCGGCCGTCGGCCTTGGGATTCATCTCCATGATCTCGAGGAGGGTGGTCGTCTTGCCACAGCCCGACTCGCCCACGATGGCCAGGCACTCGCCCTCACGGACGTCGAAGGACAGGCCGTCGACGGCCTTGACGGTGCCGACGCGCCGCTTCATCAGCGCGCCCTTCATCAGCGGGAAGTGCTTCTTGAGATCGGCCACCTGCAGGACCGTCTGCCGCTCCTCGCGGGGCACCGCGTCGAAGGGCGACACCGGCAGCTCGGGCACCGGGTAGATGTCGGTGACGCTCACGTCGTCGCCGAAGCGGTGCTTCTTGAGGCAGGCGGCCTCGTGGGCCGGGCCCACCATCTCCAGGGCCGGCTCCCCGTCCAGGCACTCCTGGCTCGCCAGCGGGCACCGGGGGGCGAAGGCGCACCCGGTGGGCTCGTGCAGCAGGTTGGGCGGGTTGCCCTCGATCGGCACCAGAGCGGTCTTGACCCGGCGGTTGACCCGCGGGATCGAGCCGAGCAGGCCGATGGTGTAGGGCATCCGGCTGCGGAAGTAGACCTCGTCGACGGGGCCCTTCTCCACCGGGCGCCCGGCATACATCACCATGACCTCGTCGGCGATGCCGGCGACGACGCCCAGGTCGTGCGTGATCATGATGACCGCGGCACCCGTCTCCTGCTGGGCGACCTTGAGCACGTCCAGGATCTGCGCCTGGATGGTCACGTCGAGCGCCGTGGTCGGCTCGTCGGCGATGATCACGCGCGGGTTGTTGGCGATCGCGATCGCGATCACCACGCGCTGGCGCATGCCTCCCGAGAACTCGTGCGGGTAGGAGTCCACCCGCGTCGTGGGGCTGGGGATGCCGACCAGGTCCAGCAGCTCGATGGCCCGCTCGCGGGCGGCCTTGTCGCTGATGTCGCTGTGCGCCTGGAGCGCCTCGATGATCTGGTTGCCGACCGTGAACACCGGGGTCAGCGAGGACAGCGGGTCCTGGAAGATCATCGCGATGTCCGAGCCGCGGTGCTTGGTCATCTGCGTGTCCGACAGGCCGAGCAGCTCGGCCCCGTTGTACGTGATGGAGCCGTCGATCTTGGCGTACTCCGGGAGCAGTCCCATCACGGCGAGCGAGGTCACGGACTTGCCGGACCCGGACTCACCCACGATGGCCAGGACGCGGCCGGGATGCAGGTCGAAGCTCACCCCGCGTACGGCGTGCACCGACCCCGCCTCGGAGGGGAAGCGCACGTGGAGGTCGCGCACCGACAGGACGGGCTTGGTCTCGTGCGCCAGGGCGTTGGCGCTGGTTGACGGGCTCATGCCGTGCCACCTGACTTCGAGTTGGGGTCGAGCGCGTCGCGCATGCCGTCACCGATCAGCGCGAGCGAGACCGTGATCCACTGCAGGGCGATCGTCGGGATCCAGAACAGCCACGGGTAGCCGCTGAGCTGGTTGGCCGACTGTCCGATGAGCATGCCGAGCGAGACGTCGGGCGCGCGCACACCGACGCCGAGGAAGGACAGCGCGGTCTCGTAGATGATGGCGCCGAAGGTGCCGAGCACGATCTGCAGGATCAGGTAGGACCCGATGTTGGGGATGATGTGCTTGCGGATGATGCCCAGGTCGGACACCCCCATGTAGCGAGCGGCCTGGACGTACTCACGCTCACGCAGCGACTGCGTGGTGGCCCGGATGACACGGGCCATGCCCATCCACCCGAAGGCCGTGAGCAGCAGCGCCAGGATGAAGGCGTTGCCGCCGAACTGGCCCATGAACACGGCGATGAGCAGGAAGTACGGCATCAGGATCAGCATGTCGAGCAGCCACATGCCGGCCTTCTCGCGCCAGCCGCCCCAGAAGGCGATGGCGGTGCCGTAGATCGCCGCGATGATCGGGGCGACGACACCCACGACCGAGGCGATCATGAGCGACTTCCCGGTGCCCCGGACGATGAGCGAGTAGAGGTCCACGCCGCCGACGTCCGTGCCGAACCAGTGCTCGGACGAGGGGCCGGAGCCGATGTTCATGAAGTCCTGGTCGGTGTAGGACCACTTGTTGGGCAGGTTGCCCAGGAGCGCGAAGAGGATCGCGATCGCGAGCATCACCAGGCCGATGACGGCGCCCTTGTTGCGCAGCAGGCGCTTGACGATCAGGGCGGTCTTGCCGGTGATGGCCACGTCGCCCTCGGTCGCGCCGGTCTCCACCACGGTGGGTGCTGCCGGACCGACGGGGTTGCCGCCGAACTGGCCGGGGTCGCCGCGCAGGACGTCCTCCTTGCCCGCCGCGTCCCGCACCGACACGGTGGGGTCCGCGTCGAGGCGGCCGTGCGTGGCCGGAGCGGCCTGCTCCGTGGCTGCGGGGTCCTCGACGCGGGCGTGGGCCCCGCGGTAGTCCCCGTCAGCCGGGTCGGGGTGGTCGGTCGCGAGCGTCGGGTCGCGGTGCTGGTCACTCATGTCAGCTCACCCGCACTCGGGGGTCGACCACGGCGATGGACACGTCGGCGATGATCGCGCCGATGGCGAAGAGCAGACCGCCGAAGGCGATCGAGGCGACGGTCACGTTGACGTCCTGGGTGAGGGTGATGGCCTGCAGGGTGTAGCGACCGAGGCCCGGCCAGGCGAAGACCATCTCGACGATGAAGGTGCCGGCGAAGATGCCGGGCACCGCGAACGCGATCGTCTGGGCCACCGGGATGAAGGACGTCCGCAGCGCGTGCTTGCGGACCGCCTGGGCCTTGGTCAGACCCTTGGCCCGCGCCGTCCGGACGTAGTCCGCGTTGATGTTGTCGAGCAGCAGGGTGCGCTGCAGGAGCTGGTAGCCGACATACCCCAGGATCGTCAGGGCCAGCGTCGGCAGGATCAGGTGCTGCAGCTGGTCGACCAGGTGGGGGAAGAAACCGTCGGCCACACCGTCGGCGTTCTCGATGCCACCGACGAAGAAGATGCGCTGCCCGGCGGTCTCGTTGATCTTGATGCCGGTCATCTGCACCACCAGGTAGATCACCGGGGCCGGGATCGTCTGGATGAAGTACGACAGGTAGGTGACGACCTTGTCACCCGCCTTGTACTGCCGGGAGGCCGTGTAGATGCCGAGGGAGACGCCCACGATGATCGACAGGATCATCGAGAGGAAGACGAGCCGGCCGGAGATGAGCGCCCGGCTCATGAACTCCTGGCTGACCGGCTGGCCGTTGGGGCTCTTGCCCCAGTCCCAGTGGAGCACGACGTTCTGCAGCCACTGGAGGTAGCGCCCCAACGAGCTCATCGTCGGGTCCAGCTGGTTGGCCGTGAGCCGGTCGTAGACCTGCTGGCGGGTGGGCCGAGGGGTGGCCTGCAGCATGAGGACCTCGGGCTTGAGGAAGCTGACCGCCGCGAAGTACGCGATGGTCGTGGCCACGAAGATCTGCACGAGGTAGTTGGCCAGGCGCCGGACGATGTAGATCAGCATGGAGGTTCTCCTCCGCTGCACGCGAGGAACGGGTGAGCAGCCCGGTCCTGCAGGAGTGTCGATGGCATCTCGATCTTCCTTGCTGGGCGCCCTCGACGGTGAGGGCGGCGGTCGGTCGCCGCGTCCGCGGATAAAGGGCTTGCCGCGGACGGTTCGGCGTGAGCAGCAGCCTACGCATCCCGCGCCGCGGCGCCGAGTGGCGGGGTGCTCCACCGCCTGACCGGATGCAGATCGTGACCTTGCCGAGACAAATAGGTCGCGGCGAGTTGCCGTTCGTCACCGTATGCCGACAAAACAGCCCGTCCCACGGCCTTGAGGCCGTGGGACGGTTGACGCTGCGTGGTGGACGCTGGCGCGATCTGCGGCCAGGACGAGTCAGTTGCGCAAATAGATCGAGGAGAAGTCCGGCATCCCGAGGTTGGGGTCGTCCACCACGCCACCGACGTCCTTGCTGGACAGGAAGATCGCTCGGTCCATCCCTCCAGGGAGGACCGGGAGGTAGTTCGTGAGCAGGTCCTTGTCCAGCGCCGCCCACTCCGACGCCTGGTCGGCGAGGGGCCTGGCCGCGATGGCCTTCATGCGCGCGTCCAGGTCGGGGTCCGCCAACCCTCCGGCGCTCATGGTCTCCCGGGCTGCCGTGGAGCTGAACAGAGGCAGGTAGATCGCGTCCCCGCTCGGCCAGTCGTAGCACCAGCCCGAGGGTCCCTGGAGCATGTTGACGGGGGCGTCCAGGTTGCTGGCCATCTCGCGCAGCTTGTTCCTGGGCACCCCGTGCGGGCGCACCGTGAAGCCGGCCGCGCGCAGCCCTCGGGCCCGGGCCTCGGAGACTGCTCGCGAGGTGGGCATGTCCGTCGCGAAGTACCACGACAGCTCGAAGCCGAGCTTCCCGGCCTGCTCCAGGAGCTTGCGCGCGGCGGCCGGGTCGCCACGGCCGGACACCGGCAGGTCCGCGATGTCGTGGGCGACCGCACCCGGCAGCTGCGGAGGAGCGATCGAGCGCATCGTCTGCACCGTCACCTGGTTAATGTCGGCAGCCTCGCGCACCTGGTCCCACGGATAGGCGCGCGCGATGGCCTTGCGCACCGACAGCGGTATCTGCCGGGTGTCCATCGTCACGAGCGAGACACAGGGCGAGTCGCCGGCGGTGAGCTGTCCCTTGGCGGCCGTGGCCTTGAGGACCAGCGTCGAGTCGACCGGGTCGTAGCTCAGCAGTCCGCTGGCGTTGGGATCATCCAGGATGGGGCCCTGGGTGTCCTTGGGCTCGCCGCCCCACTCGAAGGTGAAGGAGTCCAGCAGGTCCCGCCGGGCGGGGTCCGTCTCCGCCTTCCACTGGGTGTTGCGCACGAGGGTGAGCTTGTTGTCCTTGTACGTCTCGAACTTGTACGGCCCCGTCGCCAGCGGGTGCAGTCCGTACTTGTCCCGGGTGTCCTTGGCTGCCGGGATCGGCGACGTCACGGTGAAGGTGCCGAAGTACGGCAGCGAGGACCACGGCGCGGAGAGGTGGAAGACGACGTCCTTGTCGCCCTTGGCCTCCACGCCCGGGAAGGACGTCCCGCCCTGGTACGGGCCCCGATACGCCGAGCCGCCCTTGAGGTGGTCGATCTGGTACGTCGGACCGCCCGGCAGCTCCTGCTGCGCGAAGGACCGCTGGACCGCGTACACCACGTCGGCCGCCTTGACCGGGGTCCCGTCCTCGTAGGCGAGGCCCTCCTTGAGGGTGAAGGTCCAGGTCAGCCCGTCGGCGGAGACCCGGCCGAGGTCGGTCGCCAGGTCGGGGACCAGGACCGGCTTGCCGTCCCGGATGGCGAAGGTGGTGAGGGTGCGGTTGGTGAGCTTGAGGATGGCCTGGCTGTCCACGTAGTACTGACGCGTAGGATCGAGCGTCTCCGGCACTCCCTGGCTACGGACCGTGAGGTGACCCCCGCGGCGGGCGCCCTCGATCGGGGCGGCCGGGCCCTTGGCCTGCGGGTCCAGCTGGGAGGCGCTGGTCTGGGAGGACGTGGGGGCGCCGTTCTCCCCGGAGGACAGCGCGGTCAGGGGCGACGAGCAGGCGACGACGGTCGCCAGGCTTGCGAGCGCGAGGGCAGCGCGGCCGGGACGGCGCAGAGGGACTCGCATGACGGACTCCTGGGAAGACGGGGACCATCGGTGAGGGCTCGATGGTGCTGTCACCCTAGTAGCACGCTTCGTGACGGTCACGAACGATGCATGAACGGATCAGGCATGCAGCCATTTGGAGACCACAGCCGGGCTATGGTGTCACTCAGCGACGCGAGTGCAGGACCTTGCGCAACCATTCCCACCGCGGCGCCAGTCGTTCCTCGAAGCCGCGGTGCGTCGGGTGGTAGTAGTCGGCGGTCCCGTCGAGGTCGTCCGGGAGGTACTGCTGCGGCGCCACCCCGTCGGGCTGGTCGTGCGCATAGACGTACCCCGCCCCGTGACCGAGCCGGGTGGCCCCGGCGTAGCCGCTCCCGCGCAGCGCAGCCGGCACCGCACCCCCGCGCCCGGCCCTGACGTCGGCGATCGCGGCGTTGATCCCCAGGTAGGCGGCGTTCGACTTGGGGGCCAGCGCGACGTGGACCACGGCCTGGGCCAGGACGATCCGCGCCTCCGGCATGCCGATCTGGGCAACGGCGTGCAGCGCCGCGACCGCGGTCTGGAGGGCGGTGGGGTCCGCCATACCGACCTCCTCGGAGGCCGCGATGACGATGCGCCGGGCGATGAACCTCGGGTCCTCCCCCGCCTCGAGCATCCGGGCGAGGTAGTGCAAGGACGCGTCGACGTCGCTCCCCCGCATCGACTTGATCAGCGCGGACGCCACGTCGTAGTGCTGGTCACCGGTCTTGTCGTAGCGCACCGGCGCCCGCTCGACCGCCTGCTCCACGTGAGCCGCGGTGATCAGGACCGGTCCCTCCTCGACCGCACCCGCCGGCTGGTCGCCCAGCGCCACTCCCGCGGCCCCCTCCAGGGCGGTCAGGGCCCGCCGGGCGTCTCCCCCGCTGGTCCGCACCAGGTGCTCGCGCGCGTCGTCGTCCAGCGTGAACTCCCCGGCCAGGCCGCGCTCCTCGACGAGTGCGGCAGCAAGGACCTCGCCTACCTCGGCGTCCGAGAGGGAGGTCAGCGTCACCAGCACCGACCGGGACAGCAGCGGGGCGACGACGGAGAAGGAGGGGTTCTCGGTCGTGGCCGCCACCAGGACGACCAGACGGTTCTCCACCGCGGGCAGCAGGGCGTCCTGCTGAGCCTTGGTGAACCGGTGGATCTCGTCGAGGAAGAGCACGGTGGTGCGGTCGTAGAGATCGCGCTCGCGCACCGCCTCCTCCACCACGCGACGGACGTCCTTGACGCCGGCCGTGATCGCCGACAGCTCGACGAACCGGCGACCGGCAGCCGTGGCGACCAGGTGCGCGAGCGTGGTCTTGCCGGTGCCCGGAGGACCCCACAGGATCGCCGAGAGGGGTCCGACCGCACCGGAGTGCCCCTCGATCAGGCGCCGCAGCGGGCTGCCCGGCCGCAGCGCGGCACCCTGACCCCGGACCTCCGCAAGCGAGCGCGGGCGCATCCGCACGGCGAGCGGCGCGAGCGTCGCGGCGTATGCCGGGGGCTGCGCCCCGGACGCACCGTCACCTGCGACGGCCGGGGCAGGCTCGGGTCCGGCCGCCGGCGCGCGGTCGCCCGCCTCCTGCGCCGAGCGGGCTCCGCTGAACAGATCGGGCTCGTCCACCTCGTCATGATCCCAGACGCGCAGGTCGCCGGGGGTCCCCACCGGCACCGAACCTGGGAGATCGCGGACGTGTGTATCGATGCGTCACGCATGGTCACGAAACGATATCGACGTCGTTCCTGATCTGGACCTGAGGACTTCCGGCCCTAGAGTGACGCCCAAGGTTTCGGCTGGTTCCGGATGCAGCGTCGCTCCGGCCGACCGAGATCCGCCTTGGCCGCCATCAGCCAGGGCCAGAGCATGGCCCGTCCCATCACCGGGCCCATCGAGGAGGTCAACCACCATGCGAGCCACCACTCGCCTCACCCTCACCGCGACCCTGTCCGCGACCGCCGTCCTCCTGACGGCGTGCGGCGGTGGCTCCAGCGAGTCCACCTCGTCGGCGGGCGGCAGCGGCGCCGCGGGATCCGGCGCCAAGGGCGGCCAGATCACCGTCCGCGGCTGCAACCCGGAGAACCCGCTCGTCCCGGGCGCCACCACCGAGACCTGCGGCGGCGACGTGATCGACGCGACCACCTCGCGCCTCGTGCACTACAACGTCGACACGGCCAAGCCCGAGAACGACCTGGCCGAGTCCATCGAGACCAAGGACAACAAGCTCTTCACCGTCAAGCTGAAGAAGGGCTCGAAGTTCTCCGACGGCACCGAGGTCAAGGCCAAGAACTTCGTCGACGCCTGGAACTACACCGCGCTGTCGACCAACGCGCAGGGCGCGGCGTACTTCATGGAGCCCATCGCGGGCTACGCCGACCTGCAGGCGGAGAAGGGTTCCACCCCCAAGGCCAAGGTCATGTCGGGCCTGAAGGTCGTGGACGACTACACCTTCACCGTCACCACCACCGACCCGATCTCCAACCTCCCCGAGCGCCTCGGCTACTCGGCCTTCGCCCCGCTGCCGGACGCGTTCTTCAAGGACCCCAAGGCCTTCGGCGACAAGCCGATCGGTGCCGGTCCCTTCATGGTGGACACCTGGACCAAGAACCAGTCGATCGTCCTGAAGAAGAACCCCAACTACCAGGGCTCCCGCAAGCCCGGCGTGGACCAGATCACCTTCAAGATCTACCAGGACTCGACCGCCGCCTACAACGACGTGGTGGCCGGCAACCTGGACGTCACGGACGAGGTCCCCACCTCGGCCCTCGCCGGCGACAAGTACAAGCAGGACCTTCCGGACCGCAACGCGCAGAAGGAGTACGGCGGCTTCTCCTCGGTCACCTTCGCCTCCCCGAAGGCCGACCCCTCGGTCCAGAACCCGAAGGTCCGCCAGGCCATCTCGATGGCCATCGACCGGCAGGCCATCATCGACTCGCAGTTCAACGGCTCGCGCACCGTCGCCACCGGCTGGGTCTCCCCGACCGTCAACGGCTACAAGGCCGGTGCATGCGGCGAGTACTGCACCTTCGACGCCGCCAAGGCCAAGGCCAAGCTCGCCGAGGCCGGTGGCTTCAAGGGAAAGCTGACGCTGTCCTACAACGCCGACGCCTCGCACAAGGACTGGTCCGAGGCGACCTGCCAGTCCATCAAGGACGCCCTGCAGATCGACTGCGTCGCCACCCCGGTGGTGGACTTCAAGACCTTCCGCACCCAGGTCAAGAGCCGCGAGATGAAGGGCATGTTCCGCACCGGCTGGCAGATGGACTACCCGTCGATCGAGAACTTCCTCACCCCGATCTTCGCGACCGGTGCGTCCTCCAACGACGGCGACTACACCGACCCGGCTTTCGACGCCAAGCTCAAGGAGGCCGCCGCGGCCACCGATCCGGCCAAGGCCAACGAGCTGTACCAGCAGGCCGAGGGCATGCTGAAGGAGACCATGCCGGCGATCCCGCTGTGGTACCCCAAGGCCACCGTCGGCTGGTCGGACAAGGTCACCAACGTCAAGATCACGGCCTTCGGCAAGCCGGACTACGCGGGCGTCACCCTCAAGTGACCCTCGGCGCCTCGGCGCTGACGTGAGCACCAGATCGTGGGTGCCCGGCTCCAGGAGCCGGGCACCCATGCCTGTCCCGCGGTCGATGCGTAGGTATGCCCCACTCGGCATACCCCGCCGGTCGATGCCCTTCGGAAGGGCGCTAGCCTCGGGGCGGCCCAGCTCTCCCATCGGTCCCATGCGGGACTCAGACCCAGCCATCACGTGCAACGACGCCTCTGGGGCCAGGCGGCAGCATCCCCCTGTCGTCCGCAGGACGTCGAGCCACGACCGGAGCCCCACGCTCCGGGCCGTCTGCGGCCCAGCCGCAGGCACGACCACCTGAGGAGGTGTCGTGACCAAATACATCATTCGCCGGCTCCTGCAGATGATCCCGGTGATCATCGGAGCGACGTTCCTGATCTTTGCCATGGTGTTCGCCCTGCCGGGCGATCCCACCGCCGGCAAGTGCGGCGAACGCCCCTGCTCCCCCGCGTACATCGAGAAGTTCCGGGCGGAGCACAACCTCGACGACCCGCTCGTCGTCCAGTACGGCAAGTACATGGGCAAGCTCGCCCAGGGCGACCTCGGCACGAACTTCTACAACATCCCCGTGGCCAAGGACCTGTCGACGCGCTACGTGGTGACCGCCCAGCTCGCCGGCATCGCCATCGTCTTCGAGATCCTCATCGGTCTGACCGCCGGTGTCCTCGCAGGCATCCGCAAGGGGAAGTTCATCGACCAGTTGGTCATGGTGTCCACGCTCGTCGCGATCTCGATCCCGAGCTTCGTCATCGGCTCGACCTTGCAGTACTTCCTGGGCGTCAAGCTCAAGTGGTTCCCCGTCACGGCGGCCAACGACCCGACGCTGTACGACCTCATCCTGCCGGGCTTCGTGCTGGGGTCGCTGTCGATCGCCTACGTCGCCCGCCTGATGCGCACCAACCTCGTCGAGAACCTCCGCGCCGACTACGTGCGGACGGCCATCGCCAAGGGCCTCACCCGCCAGCGGGCCATCGGCCTGCACGCGATGCGCAACTCGATGATCCCGGTCGTCACCGCCTGGGGGCCGACTTCGGCGGCCTCCTCGGCGGCGCCATCATCACCGAGCGCATCTTCAACATCCGAGGGGTCGGTGGCTACATCTTCACGGGCATCCACAACCGCGACGGCATCGCCGTCGTCTCCGCCGTGACGATGCTGGTGCTCGTCTTCCTCGTCGTCAACCTGCTCATCGACCTGCTCTACGGTCTGCTCGACCCAAGGATCAGCCATGACTGACGCCAACACCGCCACCGTCGCCGCCGCCGAGGTGGCACCGGGTCCCCAGCAGGGGTCCGACGGCGAGGCCCGCTCGCTGTGGTCCGACGCCTGGCGCATGCTCCGGCGCAGCCCGGTCTTCTGGATCTCGCTGGCGCTCATCCTCGTGTTCCTGCTCATGGCGATCCTGCCGCAGCTGTTCACCCAGCTCGACCCCCAGTCGGGGTCGCTGCGCCAGGTCCGCAAGGCGCCGAGCGCGGAGCACTGGTTCGGGACCGACAAGCAGGGCCGCGACATCTACGCCCGTACGATCTACGGCGCCCGCGCCTCGATCATCGTGGGCGTCCTGACCACCATCGCCACCACCCTGGTCGGCGCGACCTTCGGCATCATGGCCGGCTACCTCGGCGGCTGGCTGGACGCGCTGCTCATGCGCGTCACCGACGTGTTCTTCGCCATCCCGATGCTGCTCGGCGGCATCCTGTTCATGGCCTCCTTCCCGTCGGACGCCAACACCGGCTACTGGACCGTCGTGGGCAAGGTCGTCCTCGTGATGACCGTCTTCGGCTGGCCGAGCATCGCCCGGCTGATGCGGTCGGCCGTGCTGCAGGTGAAGTCCCTGGAGTACGTGCAGGCGGCCCGCGCCCTCGGTGCCCGTCCTGGCCGCATCATCCTGGGGCACATCCTCCCCAACGCCGTCGCCCCGGTCATCGTCGTCGCCACGATCAACCTGGGCGCCTACATCGCCACCGAGGCGGCGCTGTCCTTCCTCGGTATCGGGCTCGTGTCGCCCACCATCTCGTGGGGTGTCGCGATCTCCGACGCCCTCGACATGGTCCGGACGGCGCCTCACCTCCTGCTCTTCCCCAGCCTGTTCCTGAGCCTCGCGGTCCTGGCCTTCATCCTCCTGGGTGACGCCATCCGTGACGCCCTGGACCCCAAGACGCGATGAGGGGCTGACCTTTCATGACCACCACCTCCCACCGGCGCCCGGCGCCCACCGAGGGCACCACCGCCTACCAGCCCCACGACGGGCGTCTCCTCGACGTCGAGGACCTCCACGTCGAGTTCCACACGCCTGACGGCGTCGCCAAGGCCATCAACGGCGTGAACTTCACGCTGGACCAGGGCGAGACCCTGGCGATCCTCGGCGAGTCCGGCTCCGGCAAGTCCGTCACCGCCCAGGCCATCATGGGCATCCTGGACATGCCCCCGGCCACGATCCCCCAGGGCTCGGTCCGCTACTGCGGGCAGGAGCTGCTGACGATGCCGGAGGACAAGCGCCGGCACGTCCGCGGCCCGGAGATCTCGATGATCTTCCAGGACGCGCTGAGCTCGTTGAACCCCGTGTTCCCCGTGGGCTGGCAGATCGCCGAGATGTTCCGGCAGCACCGGGGCATGAACCGGTCCGACGCGATCGCCAACGCCGTCCGACTCATGGAGCGGGTGCAGATCCCCGCCGCCAAGGAGCGGGTGAAGTCCTTCCCGCACCAGTTCTCCGGGGTATGCGTCAGCGCATCATGATCGCCATGGCCATCGCGCTGGACCCGGCCGTGCTGATCGCCGACGAGCCGACCACGGCCCTGGACGTCACCGTGCAGGCGCAGATCATGCACCTGCTCGAGGAGCTGCAGGAGGAGCGCCAGATGGGGCTCATCCTGATCACGCACGACCTCGGCGTCGTGGCCGACGTCGCCGACCGCATCGCGGTGATGTATGCCGGGCGGATCGTCGAGCAGGCGGACGTCTACCAGCTCTACGGCAAGCCGGCCCATCCCTACACCAAGGGCCTGCTGGACTCCATCCCGCGCCTGGACCAGAAGGGCGAGACCCTCTCCGCCATCGGCGGTCTGCCGCCCAACCTGATGCGCATCCCCTCCGGCTGCGCGTTCAACCCCCGTTGCCGCTACGCGCAGGACATCTGCCGCCAGGAGCGCCCTCCGCTGCTCGAGGTCGCCCCCGGTCGTCTGTCCGCCTGCCACTTCTCCCAGGAGGTCCTCCATGGCTGAGCCGATCCTCGTCGCCAAGGACCTGGTCAAGCACTACCCCATCCGTGGGGGCCTGCTGCGGACGACCACCGGTCACGTCAAGGCCGTCGACGGAGTCTCCTTCGAGCTGCTCAAGGGCGAGACCCTGGGCATCGTGGGCGAGTCCGGCTGCGGCAAGTCCACCCTGGGCCGACTCATCATGCGGCTCGAGGAGCCCACCTCCGGCACGCTCGACTTCGACGGCATCGACGTCTACAAGCAGTCCGGTGCCGCGATGCGCAAGCTGCGTCGCGACATCCAGATCGTGTTCCAGGACCCGTACACCTCGCTCAACCCGCGCAAGACGGTCGGCGACATCGTCGGGGAACCCTTCGAGATCCATCCTGACGTGGTGCCCAAGGGCGGCCGGCGCAAGGCGGTCCAGGAGCTCCTCGACCTGGTGGGGCTCAACCCGGAGCACATCAACCGCTATCCCCACCAGTTCTCCGGGGGGCAGCGGCAGCGCATCGGCATCGCTCGCGGCATCGCGCTCAACCCCAAGGTGCTGATCTGCGACGAGCCGGTCTCGGCGCTGGACGTCTCCGTCCAGGCGCAGGTCGTCAACCTCATGGAGAAGCTCCAGAACGAGCTGGGTCTGTCCTACATCTTCATCGCCCACGACCTGTCGGTCGTTCGTCACATCTCCGACCGGGTCGGCGTGATGTACCTCGGCAAGATGGTCGAGCTGGGCACGGAGGACGAGATCTACGAGCGGACCACGCACCCCTACACGCAGGCGCTGATGTCTGCCGTGCCGGTGCCGGACCCGACGCTGCGCGGCAAGCGGGAGCAGATCGTCCTGCAGGGCGATGTCCCCTCCCCCGCCAACCCACCGACGGGGTGCCGGTTCCACACCCGGTGCTGGAAGGCTCAGGAGATCTGCGCGACCGAGTCCCCGGACTTCGTCACCCGACCCGACGGCTCCGACGGCCACCGCAGCGCCTGCCACTTCCCCGAGGTGCTCGTGGCCACCGGCGCCGAGGTGGACTCCGGCCTGTCGGGCGAAGGCCCCCTCGTCACCGACGGCGCGACGCGGACCGTGGAGCACCACTCCCGTGTCGGCGACCTGATCCACAAGGTGGCCGAGAAGGTCGGGCTGGGCGACGAGCAGGACGACCCGGACCACCAGGCCGCCCGTCCCTTCCGCCCGGACCGCGGCGAGGCGTCCAACGTGCGCGAGGCCCGGGCCATCGCCGACAACGCCAACAAGCAGCAGGGCTGGTGACCCTACCCCTGCTCGACGCCTGACCGTGAGGGTCCGGACCGCCACGCGCGGCCGGGCCCTCACGTCCGTCGAGGCCGCCCGAGGGCTCACCCGCCGCGCCTCGGGACGCGGCTGCCCCCGAACGACGAGACCTGCCTCGCACCCACCCGCCGCCAGCACCAGCAAGGAGCACAGCCGTGCGTCCCCTCTCCTCCAGGAACGCGCTCGTCGCCGTCGTCGGGCCGGGCGACGTCTTCGCCCGGTTCGCCGTGCCGGATCGGCCGCACCGGGCCTGGGCGGAGGGCCGCGCGTGGGCTACCTGCGCGAGAGCCGCTCCGGCAGGGCCAACCTCACGGCCTGGGGGCCGGCACCGGACCTCGCCGTCCTGCTGGCCGGTCTGGCCGACGCCGGAGAGCTCTCCCCCGCCCTGGACCACGTCACCGTCCCCCGGGAGCACGCCGCCCTGCTGACCGACAGGCACCCCACGACCGATGGCGACGGGTGGGACTGGTTCGCCACGCACGTCGTACCGCCGCGGACGAGTGCCGAGGACCGCCTGGTGGAGCTGGACGACCAGGCCGACGCCGCCGAGCTCACCGCGCTCGCGGACCGGGAGAACCCGCTGTCCGAGGGATACCCCGGCACCGGGCGCAGCGAGCGCTGGGTCGGGGTGCGGGACGAGGGCCGGATCGTGGCGTGCGCGGCCCTGCACCGGCTGTCCAGCGGGACCGCGCACCTGTCCGGGATCATCGTCGCGTCCACCCACCGCGGTCAGGGACTGGGGCGGGCGATGACGGCGACGCTGACCCGTGACGTCCTCGCGCACGAGCCTGTCGCCACGCTCGGGATGTATGCCGACAACGACGTCGCCCGCGCGTTGTACACCTCGCTCGGCTATGTCGCGGACAAGCGGTGGCACAGCTGCACGTTGCTGCCCGCGGCGTGACCACGGCGACCGATCCGGGCGTCCCGACGGGCCCGGCCACCCCTGGAGATCCGGGACGTCAGAGGAGGCCGTGCCACCGGAGCACCCGCTCCAGCCCGGCCACCCCGTCGGCATACGGCTTGTGCGCCGCCCGCAGCCCGGCCGCCCGCGCCCCCGCGACGTTGGCCGCGGTGTCGTCCACGAAGAGCACCCGGTCCCGAGCCACCCGCAGGTCACGCACGATGTGGTCGAAGTAGTCCCAGCTCGGTTTGGTCACCCCGAGCTCGAAGGAGTAGTACCCGCCGTCCAGGTGGTCGTCGTACAACCGCCGTTCGCGCATCACGGCCGCCCGCATGGCCTGCTGGTTGGTGGCGAGGTAGACCCGCACGCCCCGGGACCGCACCTGACGCACCAGGTCGAGGGCGCGGGGCTCGGCGGTGATGTCCGACCAGGGCGCGAAGAACTCCTCCGGCGTCACCGCGCAGCCGTGCTCGTGCAGCAGCTGCGCGACGGCCTCCGGGAAGCCGTCGCGCCGTTCGCCCCGCAGGAACGGCGCCTCCACCTTCAGGAGCGCCTCGAGGCCGGGCCAGGCCGGGTCGGCGAGCACCTGCTCGGCCCAGGACGTCGGGAGGTACTGCAGCACCCCGTCGGCGTCCAGCAGCAGGACCTGGAGGGGACTCGTCATGGCATCTCCTGGGCAGACAGAGGTATGGCGGGAGGGCGGCTCGGGACGCGCCGGCGGCCGGGCCCGGTCGGACCCGGCCGCCGGGAGGTCACGACCGCGTCGGGGCGACGGCGCCGGTGTCGAGGGTGGCTGCCTGCTCGCCCTGGGGCGCGGCGGGCTTGGCGTCGATGCCCGCCTCCTTGCGCTGCTCGGGCGTGATCGGGGCGGGCGCCTCGGTCAGCGGGTCGTAGCCGCCACCGGACTTGGGGAAGGCGATGACGTCGCGGATCGAGTCGTAGCCGCCGAGGAGCATGACGATCCGGTCCCAGCCGAAGGCGATGCCACCGTGCGGCGGGGCGCCGAAGGCGAAGGCGTCGAGCAGGAAGCCGAACTTCTCCTGCGCCTCCTCCTGCGTCAGGCCCATGACCTTGAACACGCGCTCCTGCACGTCGCGGCGGTGGATACGGATCGAGCCGCCACCGATCTCGTTGCCGTTGCACACCATGTCGTAGGCATAGGCGAGCGCCGGACCCGGGTCGGTGTCGAAGGTGTCCAGGAACTCCCGCTTGGGCGAGGTGAAGGCGTGGTGCACGGCGGTCCAGGCGCCGCCGCCGACGGCCACGTCGCCCGCGGCCTCCGCGTCGGCGGTGGGCTCGAACAGCGGAGCGTCGTTGACCCACAGGAAGGACCAGGCGGACTCGTCGATCAGGTCGCAGCGCTTGCCGATCTCCAGGCGCGCGGCCCCGAGCAGGGCGCGGGAGGCCTTGGTGGCGCCGGCGGCGAAGAAGATGCAGTCGCCGGGCCGGGCGCCGACGTGGTCGGCGAGGCCGGCCTTCTCGGCGTCGGTGAGGTTCTTGGCGACCGGGCCGCCCAGCTCGCCACCGTCCTGCACCAGCACATAGGCCAGGCCCTTGGCGCCGCGCTGCTTGGCCCACTCCTGCCAGGCGTCGAGCTGCTTGCGCGGCTGCGAGGCGCCGCCGGGCATGACGACGGCCCCGACGTACTCCGCCTGGAAGACGCGGAAGGTGGTGTCATCGAAGAACTCCGTGCACTCGACCAGCTCGTGGCCGAAGCGCATGTCGGGCTTGTCGGAGCCGAAGCGCCGCATCGCCTCGGCATACGTGAGCCGCGGGAAGGGGGTGGGCAGATCGACGCCGATCAGCGCCCAGATCTCCTTGGCCAGCGCCTCGCCGAGCTCGAGGACGTCGTCCTCCTCGACGAAGCTCATCTCGATGTCGAGCTGGGTGAACTCCGGCTGGCGGTCGGCGCGGAAGTCCTCGTCGCGGTAGCAGCGGGCGATCTGGTAGTAGCGCTCCATGCCGGAGACCATGAGCAGCTGCTTGAACAGCTGCGGCGACTGGGGCAGGGCGTACCACGAGCCGGGCGCGAGGCGCGCGGGCACGAGGAAGTCGCGGGCGCCCTCGGGCGTGGAGCGGGTCAGGGTCGGGGTCTCGATCTCGACGAAGTCGCGCTCGCCGAGGACCTTGCGGGCGGCGGCGCTGACCTTGGAGCGCAGCCGCAGGGCCGCGCCGGCGCTCTTGCCCGGGCGACGCAGGTCCAGGTAGCGGTGCTTGAGGCGGGCCTCCTCGCCGACGGTCACGCGCTCGTCGATCTGGAAGGGCAGCGGGGCGCTCGGGTTGAGCACCTCGATCTCGCTCGCCACGACCTCGACCTCGCCGGTGGGCAGGTCGGTGTTGGCATTGCCCTCGGGGCGCTCGCGGACCTCGCCGACGATCTTGACGACGTACTCGTTGCGCAGCTCGTGCGCGTCACCGGCCGCGAGGACCTCGTCGCGGACCACGACCTGGGCGACGCCGCTCGCGTCCCGCAGGTCCAGGAAGGCCACCCCGCCGTGATCGCGCCGACGGGCGACCCAGCCCGTGAGCGTGACGGTCTGTCCGGCGTGGGAGGCACGCAGCGTGCCTGCCTCGTGGGTACGAAGCACGATGGATCCTGTTCTCTTGGGTGACGCGGGCGCCGGTCGTGGCGCACCGGACCATCCTACGGACTCCCTGCCGTCCCCCTGCACGACAATTCCGGGTATGCCGACCATGCCCTCCCCAGCCCGTCCTCCCCTGCGGCGCCCTCGGCGGCGGCCCTGCGCCGGGTGGTGCTCCTCGTCGCCGGCCTCAACCTCGCCTACTTCGTCGTGGAGGCCGCCGTGGCCGCCGCGATCGGCTCGGTCTCGCTGCTGGCGGACTCGGTGGACTTCCTGGAGGACACCAGCGTCAACCTGCTGATCGCGCTGGCCCTCGGGTGGTCGCTGCCGGCCCGCTCGGTCGCCGGCAAGGTCATGGCGGCGATCATCTGCGTCCCTGCGCTCGCCGCGGCCTGGGAGGCCGTCGACACGTTCCGCCACCCGACGGCGCCGGACGTGACCTCGCTGGTCCTGACCGCCGGCGGCGCGCTGCTGGTCAACGCCGTGTGCACCGGGATCCTGGTCCGCCACCGGGCGCACGGCGGGTCGCTGACCGCCGCCGCCTGGTTGGCCGCGCGCAACGACATGATCGTCAACGCCGCGATCGTCGTCATGGGTGCGGTCACGGCCTGGACCCGCTCGGGGTGGCCGGACCTGGCCCTGGGCGTCCTGATCATCGCGCTGAACCTCACGGCGGCCCACGAGGTCTGGGAGGTCGCCGAGGACGAGCGGGTGGCCGCCAAGGCGCTGGCGGGCGAGCCCGTCGGCGACTGATCCCCCGCCTCCCGGGCGACCCGAACGGCACGGCCGCACCCGCCGGGGCGAGAGGAGACCGAGCCTCAGGGCGAGCGGCGCTCAGGCCACGGGCAGGGACCGACCCAGGTGCGCCAGCGCGTCCCACAGCCCGTCCCAGGAGCGGATCCCGCTGACCTGGTAGGCGGCGAGCACCACCAGGACGGACAGCACCGGGGCGACCACCCGACGCTCGACGGCGCTGTTGGTGACGAAGAGCTCCAGGTGGACGCGCTGCTTGCGCCACAGCCACACGACCGGGACCGGCACACCCTCCTCGGTGAGGACGTCACCGAGCGCGTGCGCCACGATGCCGACCGCGGCCGCCGCCGGCAGCCAGTCGACGACGGCGCCGTGCCCGTCGCGCACCAGGAGCCAGGCGCCGCCCCACGAGATGGCGGCGGTCATCACCTCGCCGACGCGCCAGAGCCGCTTGGCGATGCAGGCCCGGACCGCCAGACCGATGCAGACGGCGATCGCCGCGATCTGGGACAGCGGGTGCCGGGCGGCCAGGGTCAGCAGGGCCGCGCAGACGAGCGGGCACAGGACCACGTCGTGGGTGCCCCAACGGTGGCCACCGGAGAGCGCGTTGATGGCCCGGGCGATCATCCGGCTGGGCCAGCCCCACATCCGCGAGACGTGCGACCCGTCCTTGTCCCAGTCGGGGAACAGCCCCATCCCCGTGCAGCACAGCACCCACGCCACCTGGGAGGTGATGCTGGGCAGCTGCACGGCCGGCAACGCCAGGATCCCCAGCCCGGTGGCCAGGGTGGCGTGGTTGTAACCCATCACGACGCACCGCTCCTCGCCCGCCGACTGCCGGCGGTCTGCTCCACGCGTGGCCCTGCGCCACGCCGGAGCCGATCCTGCCAGATCCGAACACGCTTGCGGTGCACAGGTGCTCACCCGTAGGGCGGCCAGGACGGCGGCGCGCGGTCAGCCGAGGAAGTCGCCGTCCACGTAGACCCACCGGCCGAGCACCTGCCGGAAGCGGCTGACCTCGTGCAGCTCCTGCCGGCGCCCGCCCACGGACGAGCTCGCGACATACTCCACGACGTCGCCGGAGGCGCGGATCACCCGCAGCCCCAGCCACTCCCGGGCGTCCAGGCGCAGGTCGCCGGGCCGGGTGAGCGGGTCCCAGGTCTGCAACAGGTAGTCCGCGTCACCGACCACGAAGGCCGCGTACCGCGAGCGCATGAGCTGCTCCGGCGACGCGGCGGCCCGGCGCCCGAGGTGCAGCGGACGACAGCAGTCGGTGTATGCGGAGCCGCTGCCGCAGGGGCACTCCCCCGGCGCCGGCGGCCGGGCGATCCCGAAGGCCGTCCCGCTCACCGGTAGGCCGGGTGCTCGGGCCAGGGGCTCTCCGCCGGCCGCAGGGTCGTCCACCCGCCTGCCCGCGCCGCGTGGGCCGCGAGGATCCCCAGGCAGGCCGAGGGGTTGTGCAGCCGACCGGTGAGCACCGCCTGCCGGGCCTCGTCGAGGTCGAGCCAGGCCACGGGCATCCCGCGCTCCTCGTCCTCGCGCTCGTGCCGCTCCCCCTCGGGGACGGGTGACAGGTCACGCGCCAGGAAGATCCGGATCGCCTCGTCGTTGCCGCCCGGCGTGGTCCAGTAGTCCAGGAGCACGTCCCAGCGGGCGGCGCGCAGGTCGGCCTCCTCGTGAAGCTCGCGCTCCGCCGCCGCGGCGGGGTCCTCGCCCACCACGTCGAGCAGGCCCGCGGGGATCTCCCAGTCGAGGGCGCCGACCGGGTGACGGTACTGCTGGATCAGGCACACCCGCTCGTCGGCGTCGAGCGCCAGGATCGCGACCGCGCCCGGGTGGCGCAGGAACTCCCGCATCACCCGACCGGCCTCGCCGAGGTCGACGTCCTCGGCGACCAGGTCGAAGACCTTGCCCTCGTGGATCGTCCGCGTGGCGAGCACCGGGCGCGGCTCGATGCGGTCGCGCAGGTCCTCGCCCCGGGCGACCGTCGTGCCCCGGAAGTCCTGGTCCGGCATACCGGCTCAGGCCTTGCGCGCGGGCTTGGCGGCGGTGGAGGTGACCCCGCGCCGCTGCAGCGCCGCCTCGACCAGCCCGGCGAAGAGCGGGTGGGCCCGGTGGGGGCGGGACCTGAACTCCGGGTGCGCCTGCGTCGCGACGTAGTAGGGGTGCACCTCGCGGGGCAGCTCCACGTGCTCGACGAGCGTCCCGTCCGGGGAGGTCCCGGAGAAGACGAGCCCGGCCTTCTCCAGCTGCTCGCGGTAGGCGTTGTTGACCTCGTAGCGGTGGCGGTGGCGCTCGCTGACCTTGACCGAGCCGTAGGTCTGGGCGACGACGGAGTCCTTGACCAGCTTGGCGGGGTAGGCGCCGAGCCGCATGGTCCCGCCCAGGTCGCCCGCCCCCTCGACGAAGGCCTTCTGCTCGGCCATGGTCGCGATCACCGGCGCCGGGGTGCCGGGGTCGAACTCCGAGGACGACGCGCCCTCGATCCCGGCGACGTGCCGGGCGTACTCGATCACCATGCACTGCAGGCCCAGGCAGATGCCCAGGGTCGGGACCTGCTTCTCCCGGGCCCAGCGCAGGGCGCCGAGCTTGCCCTCGATGCCGCGCACGCCGAAGCCGCCGGGCACCAGCACCGCGTCCACGCCGCGCAGCGCCGCCTCGGCACCGGCGGGGCTCTGGCAGGTGTCCGACGCCACCCAGCGGATCCGGACCTTGGCGTCGTGGTGGAAGCCGCCGGCGCGCATCGCCTCGGTGACGGACAGGTAGGCGTCCGGCAGGTCGATGTACTTGCCCACCAGGGCGATCTCGACCTCGTGGGCCGGGCTGTGGACGCGCTGCAGCAGCTGGTCCCAGTCGCGCCAGTTGACGTCCTTGAACTTCAGACCCAGCCGGCGGATGACGTAGGCGTCGAGCTGCTCGCGGTGGATGACCTTGGGGATGTCGTAGATCGACGGCGCGTCCACGCAGGCGCACACGCCCTCGCGGTCCACGTCGCACATCATCGAGATCTTGTTCTTGATCCCCTCGGGCAGCTCGCGGTCGGCGCGCAGCACCAGCCCGTCGGGCTGGATGCCGGCCTGGCGCAGCGCGGCCACCGAGTGCTGGGTCGGTTTGGTCTTGAGCTCCCCGCTCGGCGCGAGGTAGGGCACCAGCGAGACGTGGAGGAAGAAGCTGTTGTCCCGGCCGATCTCGTGGCGGATCTGACGGGCCGCCTCCAGGAAGGGCAGCGACTCGATGTCGCCGACGGTGCCACCGATCTCGGTGATGATGATGTCGGGCGCGTCCTTGCCGAGCGTCGCCGGCTCGCGCATCCGGTCCTTGAGCTCGTTGGTGATGTGCGGGATGACCTGGACGGTGTCGCCGAGGTACTCCCCGCGCCGCTCCTTGGCCAGGACGTTGTTGTAGACCTGCCCGGTCGTCACGTTGGCGCGGCCGACGAGGTTGACGTCCAGGAAGCGCTCGTAGTGGCCGATGTCCAGGTCGGTCTCGGCCCCGTCCTCGGTGACGAAGACCTCGCCGTGCTGGAAGGGATTCATCGTGCCGGGGTCGACGTTGATGTAGGGGTCGAGCTTCTGCATCGTCACGCGCAGTCCTCGTGCGCGGAGCAGATGTCCGAGGCTGGAGGCCGTGAGGCCCTTGCCGAGCGAAGAGGCAACGCCTCCGGTCACGAAGATGTGCTTGGTGTCCACCACGGAGTTCGATCCTACGTCATGGCGTCATGACCTCGGTCTTCTCCGGGGGTATGCCGCGCCCTGCGGGCGGTTCCCGGACCCCCTGCAGCGGGGGCCACGCCCGCGCGCGGCCGGCTGGCCCGGGCGCGCCGACGGGGCCTGCCGCGCCGACGGGGCCGGGCACGTGGACGGACCGAGACCCGTCGTACCTCCGCAGGCCGGGCCGTCACGCCTGGGCGCGGTCGCGGCTGCGCACGTCCTCCAGGCACAGGGCGTACTGCCCCAGCGCGGCGTCGACCGCGTCGTCCACCGTGGGCAGGGCCGCGGCGCGCGCCCGGGCCCGGGTCCGCAGGTCCTCGGCGAGCGCCGGGTCGTCCAGGACGCGGCGCACCTCGCGGGCGAGGGCGGCGCTGTCGCCGACGGGCACGAGGATGCCGCCGGAGCCGACGACGGCCGCCGTGCCGCCCGCGTCGGTGGCCACGATCGCCGCGCCGGCCTCCAGGGCCTCCTGCAGGGCGAGCGGCTGGCCCTCCCACTGGGCGCTGGAGACGACGACGTCGGCGGCCGCCAGCAGGTCGGGCACGTCCCGGCGGTCGCCGAGGAGCTCGACGGGCAGGGACCGCTCGTCGATGTCCGTCTCCAGGTCGTGGCGCAGCGGTCCGTCGCCGGCGATCATCCACCGCACGTCGGGGTCGTCCTTGAGCCGGGCGGCGGCGTCGAGGAGGACGGGCAGGTCCTTCTGCCGGGTCAGCCGGGCGATGCACACGGCCAGCCGGGTCTCGTCGGCGACCCCCAGGCGGGCCCGCACGGAGCGGCGGTCCGCCACCTGATCCGGGAACGGCGGGGCCGGGATGACCGCGTGCTCGACCCGGCGGGCCCCCAGCTGTCGCTGGCGCTCCTCCAGGTCCCGGCTGACGGTCAGCACCAGGTCGGCCTTGCTCGCCACCAGCCGGTCCAGGGTGTTGTAGACCCCGGCCAGCCAGGAGCTGTCGGGGGTGGCGTTGTGCAGGGTGACGATCAGGGGCGCCTGGTGACCAACCCGCGACAGGGAGCACAGGGCACCGGCGCGCAGCCCGTGCGCGTGCACGACCTCGGCACCCTCGATGAGCGTCCGCAGCGTCGCGTGGGCGCGCATGTCGTTGGCCGGGTGGGGGCGGTCGGAGATGGGCAGGTGCACGACGCGGGCACCGGTCCCGGAGTAGTCGAAGTGCTCGTCCGCGCTCTGCGGGCAGGCGACCAGGACCTCGTGGTCGCGGGCGACGAGGCCCTGCACGAGACCGTGGACGTGACGGCCCATGCCGCCGGAGCTGGTGCCCATGACGAGAAGGATGCGCATGGCGTCATCCCATCACGGGCCGGGGGTCAGCCGCGTGCTCGACTCACCCGACGGACGAGGGACCGGGCCGCCTCCCGGTCGAGCAGCCAGACCATGGTGGCCCAGACGGCCGACGCCGCTGCGGCGCAGGCGATCCCGATCGCCACCGCGGTCCAGGCGCCGGTCGGGGCGGGCAGCGCGGAGCCCAGGGCCCGACCGGCCAGACCACCCAGGGCCACGACCGGGACGGCGGCCACCAGTCCGCGGCCGACGCCGCGCACGCCGGCTTCTCCCCAGGCGGCACGGACGGCGGCGAGCAGCCCCAGCGCGGCCACCGTCATCCCCACCGAGCTCCCGACGCCGAGCGCGACGAGGACCTGGGTCGCGCCCGCGCCGGTCCTGGTCGCGAGCAGGGGCACGACGAGGGCGAGCGCCCACCCCGCCGCGCTCCAGCCCGCCGCCGTCCAGGCCCGCCCCCGGACGTACGTCGCCCGCGTGAGCAGCGCCAGCAGCCCGAAGCCCACGAGCCCGGGCGCGAAGGCCGTCAGGCCCGGTCCGACGACGGCGGCCAGGTCGATGGCGCGGTCGGCGCGAGCCTGGTGGCGGCTCGCGTCCACCGCGGCGAAGAACCGGCCGACGGCCGGCCCGGCTCCCACCAGGACCGCCGCGCCCAGCGACCCGGCGACGACGATCACCCGCAGCGCCCCGGCCAGCCGGGCGGCCACGGCGGCGTCCGGCTCGTCCACGTTCCCCGGCGCGCGAGATGCCCCCGACAGCGCCGGGAAGATCGCCGTGGCCACGGGCACCGCGAGCACGGCATGGGGCAGGACATAGACCGCCTGGAGGTACTGGTAGGCGTTCAGCGCGCCGACGCCGCCGCGGAGCTGGGCCAGCCACACGGTGCCGAGGACCGCGGCCTGCTGCGCGAGCAGCGCGACGAGCCCGGCCCCCGCGAGGGCCCGGGCCCGGGCCGCCTCCCCGGCCGGGAGCTGCAGGGTGGGCCGCAGCCGCACCCCGTCGCGCACCAACGGGACGAGCAGCGGCAGGCTCAGGGCGACGACCCCGAGGGTGGTTCCGCCGGCCAGGGCGACGAGGGCACCGGAGGCAGGCGACGGCTCGGCCGGTCGCGTCAGCGCGCCATACGTCAGGTAGGCCGCGATCACGACCAGGCTGGACAGCAGCGGGGCCAGGGCCGGTCCGGTGAAGCGTCGCCGGGCCTGCAGCGCCCCGGCCGCGACCACGCCGATGCCGTAGAGCGGGATCTGCGGCGCGAACCACCACAGCATCCGGGCCACCAGCTCGCGCTGCCCGGCGCACCCGACGCTCCCGGTGAGGGCTCCCGCCACCGGGTCGGCCAGGAGCGCGAGGACGACGCCCGCGGGGACGAGCACGACGAGCGCCCAGGTGAGCAGCGCCGAGACGACCTGGTCGGCCGACGCGTCGTCCCCCCGGGCCAGGTGTCCGGCGACGAGGGGGACGGCGACGGCGGCGAGGGCACCTCCGGCGGCGACCTCGTAGAGCACGTTGGGGACGGTGTTGGCCGTGGCATACGCGCTGCCCACGCACCCGGCCCCCACCTCGTGGGAGAAGACCAGCCACCGGCCGAAGCCGACGACCCGGCTCAGGAGGGTCAGGACGGCGACGACGGCCCCGGCGGCCGCGAGGCCGCGGGCGGCCCGGCCGGTCACCGGCTGCGGCCCCACCGGTCCGCCGCGTCCAGCCAGGGGGTCCGGGCGATGACCGCGGTAAAGCTCACCCGCTCGCTGGCGAGGATCAGTCCGCCGAGCACCGCGAGGGTGGCCGCGCGACCGAGCGGCCCCCGCCCTGCCACCGCGGCCAGCCCGGCGAGCGCTCCCGCGGCGTTGGCGCCGGTGTCCCCGAGCATCGTCCGGCCGGCCAGGTCCTCGGGGAGCAGCGCGACGCCGGCGCCGGCGGTGACCGCGGCCAGGCGGCAGGACTGCGTGCCCCCGCACGCGGCGACGGGGGTGGTGAGCAGGACGACCTTGAGGGCCCGGCCCGGCCGCAGGTCGAACAGGTTGGCCAGGTTGGCGGCAGCCGCGACCACCGCGCCGCCGAGGAGCGTGCCCGCTCCGGGGCCGCGGCCCTCGGCCGCGTCGAGGACCGCGACGGCGCCGAGTCCTGTGGCGGCGAGCCCGACGATCTTGAGGACGCCGGTGGTCACCTGTCCCTGCCGCAGGGCGCCGAGGTGGCCCCGCAGGCCCTTGATCGTCGTGGTCCCGACGTGGTCGTCCAGCGCCCCCACCGCGGCGGCCCCGGCGACCGCCAGGGCCCCGGCCGTCCCGGCACGGCCCCCGGCGAGCAGCCCTCCGATCGCCCCGAGCGCCCAGGCCGGGCCCTCGAGCAGGCTCACGGTCCGGCCGGCGTGGTTGGTGCGGTCCCAGAGCGCGCGGCCGCCCGGCTGGGTGCGGCGCAGCCCCTCCAGCGCGGCCCGGGCGCACCCGGCGGCGATCAGGGCGGATGCCGGTGAGGAGGCGGCGCGGGTGGTCATCGGACGGGTCTCCTTCGAGGTGTGCTGCCGGAAGCGGCGGCGGCTGCTCGGACGGGTCGGCGGGTCACGGGGTCGGCAGGCCGGCCGGTCAGCGGGTGAGCTCGGGCACGACGGCCTCGGCGTCCGGCCCGATCCCGTACCGCCCCGCCTCGCCGGTGAGCTGGCCCTGGAGCCCGACGACGGTGGCGACCTGGCCCATGGCGAGGTCGGCGTCGTCGACGGTGGTGACGGCGGCCGCCACGGCCCGGTTGTTGCGGACCGCGCTGACGACCGCCGCGGCGCTGGTGCTGTCCGGGTCCTCCGCGGGCCGGCTGGGGGACACCAGGGTGGCCCCCTCCCCCACCAGGTCGAGGGCCTGGACCAGCCCGGCATAGGCCTGGGTCTGCGGGTCGGTGGGCTGGGTGCCCGCGCGGGTCATCGGCGCGGCCACGGCGACCACGAGGGTCGCGGGCTCGACGGCGGCACCCCGGAGGCTGAGCAGGCCCTTGGAGCGCAGCACCGAGAGCGCGTTCGGGGCGGCCTGCGCGGCCGGACCCTGCCGGCTCCAGCCGTCCTTGGCCGGGCTCGTGAGCAGCGCCCGGCCGAGCACCATCCCGGGCAGCTGCTCCGCGGGGACGGAGTCGACCTTGAGCCCGAGGGTGGGCGCGAGGTCCGAGACCGTCGCGGCCAGGTCACCCGAGACCTCGGGGTGGGTCCACTGCTCGTCGAGCCGCACGACCGCGGGGACGGTGGCCCCGGCGTCGACGAGGGCGGACTGGACGGCGCCGACGGTGGGCTCGTCCGCACCGGCGGCGACGACGACGTCGACGCGGCGGCCGGACAGCCGGTCCTTGAGGACCTCCGACCGGGTGGCCGTGGCATAGGTCTGGCCGGCAGCGACGTTCTTGCGGCTCTGGGCCAGCTGGTCGTTGAGCACGACCTTGTCCTGGCGCAGCTTGGTCAGCTCGGCGGTCAGGGTGGCCCCGATGTCCTCCTTGAGGGGACCGGCGCCCAGGACGATCCCGACGGCCAGCGCCATGAAGATGGCGATGATCGAGACCAGGTGATAACGGAAGTCGATCACGTGAGCAGCCTCCCGAGCCACGAGACGAAGTCGTCCCAGCGTGCCCAGACGGCCTGGAGCATGGCCTGGCCGCCCGGCGTCGCGGCGAGCGCCGCGGTCAGGGCGAGAAGGCCGGCGAGGACGAGGAAGACGAGCGACGCCGCGGAGATCCGGGACCGGTAGAGCCGGGACACGCCCTTGGCGTCGACGAGCTTGCTGCCGACGCGCAGGCGGGTGAGGAAGGTGCTCGCCATACCGGCTCGCCCCTTGTCCAGGAACTCCACGAGCGTGGCGTGGGTGCCGACCGCGACGATGAGCTCGGCGCCGGCGTCGTCGGCCAGGAGCATGGCGATGTCCTCGCTGGTGCCGGTGGCCGGGAAGACGACCGGCTCGACCCCGAGCGAGCGCACCCGGTCCAGGCCGGGGGCGCGGCCGTCGCGGTAGGCGTGGACCACGACCTCGGCGCCGCAGCGCAGGGCTTCGTCGCTCACCGAGTCCATGTCGCCCACGATCAGGTCGGGCCGCCGGCCGATCTCGCGCAGCGCGTCGGCACCGCCGTCCACCCCGATGAGGACGGGCTTGTACTCGCGGATGTAGTGCTGGAGCGTCCGCAGGTCCTCCTTGTAGTGGTAGCCGCGGACCACCACCAGCACGTGCCGCCCCTTGATGGGGGTGACGATGTCCGGGATGCCGACCCCGTCGAGAAGGAGCGCCCGCTCCCTCTTGAGGTACTCCATGGTGTTGGCCGCGAAGGCCTCCAGCTGGTGGGACAGCCCGATGCGGGCGAGGGTCTGGTCGGCCTCGATGGTCTGGGCGGTCTGCACCGTGCCGGAGGCGACCTGGCGGCCGTCGACGACGAGGGCACCGTCCTGGACCTCGGCCAGGGTTCCCTCGGTGAGGGCCATCACCTCCGGGCCGAGGTCGTCGACGTGCAGGATGCCGGCGTCGTGGAGGATCTGCGGTCCGAGGTTGGGATAGCGACCGGTGGTCGAGCGGGCGGCGTTGAGCACGGCTGCGGGCTGGCAGGCGACCAGGGCCTCGGCGCTCACCCGGTCGATGTCGGCGTGGTCGATGACCGCCAGGTCGCCGGGGCGCAGCCGCTTGGTGAGGTCCTTGGTGCGCCGGTCCACCCGCACCGGGCGCCCGACCGGCTGGGAGCCGTCGCGCGCGGCGCGGCCTCGGGCCTGGTAGGTGGACATCGGCACCCATGGTGCCATGTCGGCACGGCGGGGCCCGCCGACCACGCCGCGGTCCCGCCGGCGGGCAGCCCCCCGGCGGGACCCACCTGCCCCGTCAGCGCGTCTCAACGCGAGCGGCGGCGACCTCCCGGGCGCGCCGCCCCGGTTCCCTGCGCGCTGTCGAGCAGTTGCTGGGCGTGCTCCGTGGCGGCGGGGCCGTCGTCGCCGCTCATCATCCGGGCGAGCTCTCGAACCCGCTCATCCCCGGTCACCTCCACGATGCCGCTGGCGGCGACCTGCCCGTCGTCGGCCTTGCGGACCACGAGGTGCCGATCGGCGTATGCCGCGACCTGCGCCAGGTGCGTCACCACGATCACCTGGGCGGTGCGGGCCAGCTCGGCGAGCCGGGCGCCCACCTCGACCCCGGCCTTGCCGCCGATGCCGGCGTCGACCTCGTCGAAGACGAAGGTCGGCACCGTGGAGCCGCCGTGGGTGGCGACCTCCAGCGCGAGCATGACGCGGGAGAGCTCACCGCCGGAAGCCGCCTTGGTGACGCTGCGGGGCGGGGCGCCGGCGTTGGCCGCGAGGGCGATCTCCACCTCGTCGATCCCGTTGCGGGAGTACCTCACCCGCCCGCCCGACGGCAGCTCCAGCCCGTGCTCGTGGGCCTGCGTGGTGACGCCGACGACGAGCCGGGCCCGGGGCATGGCCAGCCGGCCGAGCTCGGTCGTGACCGCCGACCCGAGGCGCTGCGCGGCGTCGGCCCGGGCGTCGTGCAGCTCGGCCCCCTGAGCGCCCAGCCGCGGCGTGAGCTCGGCCAGGCGCGCCTCGATCTCCTCGATCCGGGCGTCGGCGCCCTCGAGGGTGAGCAGCGTGCGGCTGGACTCCTGCGCCCAGGTGAGCACGTCCTCGACCGTCTCGCCGTACTTGCGCTGCAGCCGCCCGAGCGCCGCCCGGCGCTCCTGGACCTGGGCGAGGCGCGCCGGATCGACGTCGACGTCCGCCAGGTAGCCCGCGAGGTCGGTGGTCAGGTCGGAGGCGAGGTAGCTCAGGTCGGCGAGCCTCCGGTGCAGCTCCGCCAGCGCCGGGTCGTGCGCCGTCCACGGCTCCAGGGCGGTCACGGCCTCCCCGATCGCGGCCAAGGCGCCCTGGGAGCCGGCCTCCCAGGCCTGCTCGTCGCCGGACAGCAGGACGTGGGCGCGGGAGGCGCCGTCGCGCAGGGCGTCGGCGTGCGAGAGCCGGTCGTCCTCCAGGCGCAGCTCCTCGTCCTCGCCCGGCTGCGGGTCGACGGCCTCGATCTCCTCCAGGGCGACCCGCAGGGCGTCGGCCTCGCGGACCCGCTCGCGGGCGGCGGTGCGCAGCTGCTGGAGCTCGGCGGCGAGGCGGTGGTGCTCGTCATAGGTCTGCTGGTATGCCGCGAGCAGCTGGCCGACGCGGGGCTCGAAGCCGTCCAGCACCACGCGGTGCTCCTCGGCGGAGCGCAGGCGCCACTGGTCGGCCTGGCCGTGCACCGCGACGAGCCGCTCCCCCACCTCGGCCAGCACCCCGACAGGGACGGTCCGGCCCCCGAGGTGCGCGCGGGACCGTCCCTGGGCCGCGACCGTCCGGGCGAGGACGAGACCCTCGTCCACCTCGGCGCCCGCCTCGACCGCGCGGACCACGGCCGGGTGGTCGACGGCGAGCTCGGCGATCCCCTCGACGCTCAGCCGGTCCGACCCGGCACGCACCAGGTCCGCGGCGGCGCGCCCGCCGAGCAGCAGGCCCAGGCCGGTCACCACCATCGTCTTGCCCGCTCCGGTCTCACCGGTGACGACGTTGAGGCCCGGGGACAGTTCGAGGACGGCCTCGTCGATGATCCCGAGGTCACGGATCGTGATGTCGCGCAGCATGGTCAGCCTCCCTGCTGGGGACCGCGCCCGCGCCAGCCGGCGACGGACAGGTCGAACTTGCGGACGAGGCGGTCGGTGAAGGGAGCCGCCGACAGCCGCGCCAGCCGCACGGGCGTGGCGCTGCGATGCACCTCGACGCGGGCCCCCTGCGGCAGGTCCAGCGAGCGTCGCCCGTCGCACCACAGGATCCCGGATCCCTCCTGGTCGGGCAGCAGCTCCACCGACACCTCGGCGTCGGGCGACAGCACCAGGGGCCTGGCGAACAACGCGTGGGCCGACAGGGGCACCACGAGCACGGCCGCCACCGAAGGCCACACAACCGGGCCGCCCGCGGAGAAGGCATAGGCGGTGGACCCGGTCGGCGTCGCCATCACCACGCCGTCGCAGCCCCACGTCGACAGCGGCCGGCCGTCGATGCCCAGCACCAACTCGAGCATGCGCTGACGCGAGGCCTTCTCCACGGCGGCCTCGTTCAGCGCCCAGGTGCGGATCAGCTCCTGGTCACCGACGTGGGCCACCACCTCCAGCGTCAGCCGCTCCTCGACGTCGTAGTCGCGGACGAGGATGCGCTCGACGACGTCGGCGAAGTGCTCGCGCTCCGCCTCCGCCAGGAAGCCCACGTGCCCCAGGTTGACGCCCAGCACGGGGGTCGCCCACGGTCGGGCCAGCTCGGCGCCCCGCAGGATGGTCCCGTCCCCGCCGAGGACGCAGACCAGCTCGCAGTCACCCATCTGGTCGGGCGTGACCCAGGTGGCCAAGCCACCGAGGTCGTGGTCCAGCGCCGCACGGTCCGACACGTCGACCGCCGGAGTGATCCCCGCCGCCGCGAGGTGCTCGGCGAGCGTGCGCGCGAGCAGGCGGGCCTCGGCCCGCCGGTGGTGGACGACGAGCAGGATCCTGCGGCTCACGGGGTGGCTCCTCGCTGTGCGAGTCGGCGGGCGCGCGCGGTCCACGCGGCCGGGTCGTGGCGCGCGTCGGGGGAACGCACGCACCACACAAGGTATTCGCTGTTGCCGTCGGTGCCGAGGATGGGGCTGCCCGCGAGATCACGCACCTGCAACCCCGCGGCGGCGAGCGAGGTGAGCACCGACTCGATGGCCTCCTGCCGGTGGCCGGCGTCGTGGACGATGCCACCCTTGCCCAGCCGCCCCCGGCCCACCTCGAACTGCGGCTTGATGAGCGCCACCAGGTCCCCGCCAGGGACCAGGAGGTCGGCGAGCCGCTCGGCCACCAGGGTCAGCGAGATGAAGCTCAGGTCGGTGACCAGCAGCTCGAAGGGGCCTCCGAGCGCTTCCGGCTCGGCGTCGCGGACCGACAGCCCGCTCCGCTCGGTCACCCGTGGGTCGGCGGCGACCGTCGGCGCGAGCTGACCGTGGCCCACGTCGAGCGCGCAGACGCCGGCGGCGCCTCGGGCGAGCAGCACCTGGGTGAAGCCACCGGTGCTGGCCCCCACGTCGATGCAGCGGCGGCCCTCGACCCGCACCTGGGGGAAGTCCTCGAGCGCCGCGAGCAGCTTGTGGGCCGCCCGGCTCACCCACGGGTCCCGCTCGCCCTCCACCGTGACGTCGTCCTGCGGTGCCACGGGCGAGGCGGGCCGGGTGCACGTCGCGCCCCGCAGCCTCACCCGCCCGGCGTCGACCAGTTCCCGGGCCTGACCACGCGAGCGGGCCAGACCGCGACGGACGAGGGCGACGTCCAGGCGCACGGGGGCGTCGGTGGTCGGCTCCTGGTCCGTCATCGCGCGCTCCTGCCTGCTCGTCGTGGTGCTGACCCCGTCATGGCCTCAGGCGCCCGCGACCCCGGAGAGCCGTCCCTGCAGCACCTGGTGCACCCGCGCGGCCGCCTCGATCTGTGCCTGTCCGTCCTCGCGCTCACCGGCGAGCTCGAGCTCCCGCAGGGCGGACTCCACGGCCGGATCGGGTCCCCCACCAGGACCGAGGGTCGCCGGTGTCGGGACGTCGATCTCACCGGTCATGTCGCTGCCTCTCGCTGCGCCGCCACGGGTGCCCCTGTCGCGACCACCCTAGTCGCGGGGACCGACAGACCCCTGGTGGACAGGCGCACCCGTCAGCGGGACCGGTCGGCGCACGAACCACCCCGGGCACCGGCCGGCGGGGCTCAGCGCGGGTCGATCCGCTGCAGGGTGGCGCGCACGCCGTCCGGCAGCGGCACCTCCAGCCGCTGCGCGTCGGTCGCCACCCACACGAGCGTCACCGCGGCGCGGACCTGCTCGATCGGCGAGCCACCGGACACCTCCAGGGTGTCGCCGTCCAGCCGGGCCGTCGCCTCACCGCAGGTGGCGCTCTCGGTGCCGTCCACCGACGGTGCGACATACGGCTCCTGCAGGGCGCGCAGGTCCAGGCCCAGGTATGTCGGTCGGAGCAGGCGGTCGGCCTCCGCGAGGGCCACCGGCCCGTCCACGCCCGTCAGCACGTGCAGGCTGGGCATGCCCGTCCGGTTCGCCCCCTCGATGTCCGTGTCCAGTCGGTCCCCGACGGCCAGCATCGTGGTCACGTCCCCGCCGACGCGGTCCGCGCAGCGGGTGTACAGCGGCGGGTAGGGCTTGCCCGCGACCTGCGGCTCCTCGCCGACGGCGTTGCGGACAGCGGCGACCGCGGAGCCGTTGCCCGGGGCGATGCCCCGGTCGGTGGGGATCGTCAGGTCCACGTTCGTCGCCATCCAGGCGGCCCCGGCGTTGACGGCATACGCCGTCTCCTTGAGGTCCGTCCAGGTCAGCTCGGTGCCGTAGCCCTGCAGCACGGCCTCGACCTGCTCGGCGACCGCGGGATCGTCGATCCGCTGCTGGGGCGTGACCGGGGACAGCCCCACCTCGCGCAACGCCAGCGCGACACCCGGCCCGCCCACGGCCAGCACCACACCGCCCGGTGCCAGCTGCTCGGCAAGCAGGACCGCCCCGGCCTGGGCGCTGGTGACCACGTGCTCGGCATCCGTGCGGACACCCAGCTCGGTCAGGTGGGACGCGACCTCCGCGGCCGGGCGGCTGGCGTTGTTGGTGGCGTACATGACGGGTAGGCCCCGCTCGGCTGCGAGGTTGAGCGCGTCGACGGCGTGCTGCACGGGACCCGCCCCGCGGTAGACGACGCCGTCGAGATCGACGACGAGGCCGGCGCAGGTGTCCAGCAGCGAGCTGCCGCTCATCGGCGGCCTCCCTCACGCGGCCCGGTCGCCTCGTCGGTCGGTGTCGATTCCTGCGGGGTCGGGACTGGCGTCGTCTTCGGCGCCTCAGGGGACTCGGCCCCCAGGTCCGCGGCGCCTCCGCGCGACGCGTCGTGGCGGGCCTCGGCGGTGTCGGTGCTCGCAGCGGTGTCGCCGTGGGGGCCCTCCGCCTCGGTCTCCGGCTGGGCGGCGGGCGTCTCGCGGGGGGCCTCGGCCTCGCGGGCACCCGCGCCATCCGCCTCCTCGTCGTCCTCCTCGCCCTCCAGGAGGTCGGTGAAGGTGAAGCCCTCGAGCTCGGCCAGACGCTCGTCCGCGTCGGTCTCGGCATCCTTGTCGCTCTGGGCAGCCCGGTGGAACCACTCGACGGCGCCGTCCTCGTCCCCCAGGGCCAGCAGCGCGTCCGCGTAGGCGTAGGCCAGGCGGGCGTACCAGGGCCGGTTCATGCCCTGGCGCAGGGCCGGTACCTCGAGCTCGACCTTGGCGGCCTCGAGCTGCCCCAGGTCCCGCCTGACGCCGGAGATGACGATCAGGAGCTCGATCCGATCCTCCTGAGGCAGGCTCTGGGCGTCCGGCGAAGTCGCCAACTCCAGCGCCTTGTCCAGGCGACCGAGACCACGCTCGCAGTCCACCATGAAGGGGAGCAGGTGGTGCGATCCCGACAGCCGGCGGGCCGTGCGGAACTCGGCGAGGGCCTTGGCCCACTCCTCCCGGCGGTAGAGCACCAGGCCCATGGCCTCGCGCACCGCCGGGACGCGACCAGCCCGGCGAACCGCGGTCTCGGCATGCTCCAGGGCCTTGTCGTCGTCGACGCCGAGCAGCCGCGCGGCCATGACCAGGTGCTGGCCCACGCCTTCGGCGTTCTCCTTGCTCAGGGTGCGGAGCTGGTTCTTGACCGGACGCTCGAGCTCGAAGCCGGTCACGTCCTCGTCGATCAGCGGCTCGAGCTTGCGCCCCTCCAGACGCACCAGCCGTGAGCCGGAGTGGCGTTCCTCGTCCTGGGGTCCGGCGCGGCGCTCGTCCCGGTCGGCGAAGCGCATCCCCCTGGGGCCCTGCCCGCCACGAGGCGCGTGCCCCCGGCGCTCCCCGAATCTCGGACGATCCCCTCCTCGCGAGCGGTCGTCGCGGGTGTGCTGAGGCCGGCCACCGCGGTCGTCACGAGACTCGTACGGTCGACGGTCACCCCGGTCGTCGCGGTGGTCCGACGGGCGACCATCGCGTGGCTGGTAGGGGCGCCGCTCCCCACGGTCCCCACTCCTGTCTCCGCGGGGTGACCGTTGGTCGCGACCGTACGGCCGTCGCTCCTCGCGCCTGGGCTCACGACGTGGCTGTCCGGACTCGCTCTCGGGCGCGTCGTCGTTCATCGGATTCTCCTCACGTCGCCGGCCAGGCAAGCCGGTAGGTCTCTATGCACATGGGTCTGGACACAAGTATGCCCCAGCCGCCAGCCCAGGGGCCGGCGTCCGGGGCAGAAACAGAAATGCGTGTAGCCCCCAACCTGTGGTTGGGGGCTACACGTGAATGATTGTCCGGCGGCGTCCTACTCTCCCACACCGTCACCAGTGCAGTACCATCGGCGCTGTAAGGCTTAGCTTCCGGGTTCGGAATGAGACCGGGCGTTTCCCTTACGCTATGACCGCCGTAACTCTATCGACTTGTCAACAAACCAGGAAGGTTTGTGTGTCGGGAGCTACACAGTGGACGCGAGCAATCTTCGGGTCAAGTTATCGGCTTATTAGTACCGGTCAGCTCCACACGTTACCGTGCTTCCACATCCGGCCTATCAACCCAGTAGTCTAGCTGGGAGCCTCTCACCCTCTAGGGGCATGGAAACCTCATCTTGAAGCGTGCTTCCCGCTTAGATGCTTTCAGCGGTTATCACTCCCGAACGTAGCTAATCAGCGGTGCTCTTGGCAGAACAACTGACACACCAGAGGTTCGTCCATCCCGGTCCTCTCGTACTAGGGACAGCCCTTCTCAAGTTTCCTACGCGCACAGCGGATAGGGACCGAACTGTCTCACGACGTTCTAAACCCAGCTCGCGTACCGCTTTAATGGGCGAACAGCCCAACCCTTGGGACCTACTCCAGCCCCAGGATGCGACGAGCCGACATCGAGGTGCCAAACCATGCCGTCGATATGAACTCTTGGGCAAGATCAGCCTGTTATCCCCGGGGTACCTTTTATCCGTTGAGCGACGGCGCTTCCACAAGCCACCGCCGGGTCACTAGTCCCGACTTTCGTCCCTGCTCGACATGTCTGTCTCACAGTCAAGCTCCCTTGTGCACTTACACTCGAAACCTGATTGCCAACCAGGCTGAGGGAACCTTTGGGCGCCTCCGTTACCCTTTAGGAGGCAACCGCCCCAGTTAAACTACCCACCAGGCACTGTCCCTGATCCGGATCACGGACCGAGGTTAGATATCCAGAACGACCAGAGTGGTATTTCAACGTTGACTCCACACACACTGGCGTGCATGCTTCACAGTCTCCCACCTATCCTACACAAGCCGTACCGAACACCAATACCAAGCTATAGTAAAGGTCCCGGGGTCTTTCCGTCCTGCTGCGCGTAACGAGCATCTTTACTCGTAGTGCAATTTCGCCGAGTTCGCGGTTGAGACAGTAGGGAAGTCGTTACGCCATTCGTGCAGGTCGGAACTTACCCGACAAGGAATTTCGCTACCTTAGGATGGTTATAGTTACCACCGCCGTTTACTGGCGCTTAAGTTCTCAGCTTCGCCGTGAGGCTAACCGGTCCCCTTAACGTTCCAGCACCGGGCAGGCGTCAGTCCGTATACATCGAATTACTTCTTCGCACGGACCTGTGTTTTTAGTAAACAGTCGCTTCCCCCTGGTCTCTGCGGCCACTCACGCTCTACACGCAAGGTGCGTCACGCTCATGGCCCCCCTTCTCCCGAAGTTACGGGGGCATTTTGCCGAATTCCTTAACCACGATTCACTCGATCGCCTTGGTATTCTCTACCTAACCACCTGAGTCGGTTTGGGGTACGGGCGGCTCAGTCCCTCGCTAGAAGCTTTTCTAGGCAGCATAGGATCACCCTCTTCCCGCATACGCGGTCACTATCAGATCTCAGCCACATGGCATGCGGATTTTCCTACATGCCGGCCTACATCCTTAGACGTGGACAACCATCGCCACGCGGAGGCTACCTTCCTGCGTCACTCCATCGCTTAACTACTACTGGCTCAGGTCACCTCATCCACGACTCACCCACCCGAAGGTGGTTAGAGCCGCTTCACCAGGTTTAGTATCACCAGCCTCGCTAGGGGCGGTACTGCGCCGGTTCCGGAATATCAACCGGATGTCCATCGACTACGCCTGTCGGCCTCGCCTTAGGTCCCGACTTACCCAGGGCAGATTAGCTTGACCCTGGAACCCTTGGTTATTCGGCGGACGGGTTTCTCACCCGTCATTCGCTACTCATGCCTGCATTCTCACTCGTGTGGCGTCCACGACTGGATCACTCCGCCGCTTCACTCGCCACACGACGCTCCCCTACCCATCAACACGCCTGAACCACAAGGGCTTAGCAATGTGTCAATGCCACAGCTTCGGCGGTGTGCTTGAGCCCCGCTACATTGTCGGCGCAAAATCACTTGACCAGTGAGCTATTACGCACTCTTTAAAGGGTGGCTGCTTCTAAGCCAACCTCCTGGTTGTCACAGCAACTTCACATCCTTTTCCACTTAGCACACGCTTAGGGGCCTTAGCTGGTGATCTGGGCTGTTTCCCTCTCGACTACGGAGCTTATCCCCCGCAGTCTCACTGCCACGCTCTCACTTACCGGCATTCGGAGTTTGGTTGACGTCAGTAACCCGGTGGGGCCCATCAGCCATCCAGTAGCTCTACCTCCGGCAAGAAACACGTGACGCTGCACCTAAATGCATTTCGGGGAGAACCAGCTATCACGAAGTTTGATTGGCCTTTCACCCCTACCCACAGCTCATCCCCCCAGTTTTCAACCTAGGTGGGTTCGGTCCTCCACGCGGTCTTACCCGCGCTTCAACCTGGCCATGGGTAGATCACTTCGCTTCGGGTCTAGACCCAGCGACTCTATCGCCCTGTTCGGACTCGCTTTCGCTACGGCTTCCCCACACGGGTTAACCTCGCCACTGAGCACTAACTCGCAGGCTCATTCTTCAAAAGGCACGCCGTCACCCCACAAAGAGGCTCCGACGGATTGTAAGCGCACGGTTTCAGGATCTATTTCACTCCCCTCCCGGGGTACTTTTCACCTTTCCCTCACGGTACTTGTCCGCTATCGGTCACCAGGGAATATTTAGGCTTAGCAGGTGGTCCTGCCAGATTCACACGGGATTTCTCGGGCCCCGTGCTACTTGGGATGCTCTCCAGCAGTCCACGACGTTTCGGCTACGGGGGTAACACCCTCTGTGCCCGGCCTTTCAAGACCGTTCGCCTACATCATGGATTTCTTACTGCTCACCAGCATGTCAGTGCTGGTAGGAAAGTCCCACAACCCCGGCCGTGCAACCCCTGACAGGTATCACACACGACCGGTTTAGCCTCTTCCGCGTTCGCTCGCCACTACTGACGGAATCACTGTTGTTTTCTCTTCCTGTGGGTACTGAGATGTTTCACTTCCCCACGTTCCCTCCACACACCCTATATATTCAGGTGCAGGTGACTGGACATACCTCCAGCCGGGTTTCCCCATTCGGAAATCCTCGGATCACAGTCTGGTTATCGACTCCCCGAGGCTTATCGCAGATTCCTACGTCCTTCGTCGGTTCCTGGTGCCAAGGCATCCACCGTGCGCCCTTAAAAACTTGGCCACAAAGATGCTCGCGTCCACTGTGTAGTTCTCAAAACACAAACCCGTGACCACCACATCACCACACCCACAGGCATGGCTTCGACAGTCCAGGAGAAACAACCCGACACACCCCCGACCAGCTCCTCCACACAGGAAGACCCAGCCATACCAGGGGCAGCCCGATGTCTCAGGACCCAACAGCGCGCCACGACACCCACCACCACCAGCAACTTTCCCCACCCGACACCCCCCGAAAGGAGTCCCGAGCCGTACTCGCCACCAGCACCAGCCGGCGCCATCCGTTCGATGTTCCACCCTTGAGCACCCCCACCACACGTTCGGTGGTGAAGAGGCATATGCTCCTTAGAAAGGAGGTGATCCAGCCGCACCTTCCGGTACGGCTACCTTGTTACGACTTAGTCCCAATCGCCAGTCCCACCTTCGACGGCTCCCCCCACAAGGGTTAGGCCACCGGCTTCGGGTGTTACCGACTTTCGTGACTTGACGGGCGGTGTGTACAAGGCCCGGGAACGTATTCACCGCAGCGTTGCTGATCTGCGATTACTAGCGACTCCGACTTCATGGGGTCGAGTTGCAGACCCCAATCCGAACTGAGACCGGTTTTTTGGGATTCGCTCCACCTCGCGGTATCGCAGCCCTTTGTACCGGCCATTGTAGCATGCGTGAAGCCCAAGACATAAGGGGCATGATGATTTGACGTCGTCCCCACCTTCCTCCGAGTTGACCCCGGCAGTCTCCTATGAGTCCCCACCATCACGTGCTGGCAACATAGAACGAGGGTTGCGCTCGTTGCGGGACTTAACCCAACATCTCACGACACGAGCTGACGACAACCATGCACCACCTGTACACCGACCTTGCGGGGCACCCATCTCTGGATGTTTCCGGTGTATGTCAAGCCTTGGTAAGGTTCTTCGCGTTGCATCGAATTAATCCGCATGCTCCGCCGCTTGTGCGGGCCCCCGTCAATTCCTTTGAGTTTTAGCCTTGCGGCCGTACTCCCCAGGCGGGGCGCTTAATGCGTTAGCTGCGGCACGGAACTCGTGGAATGAGCCCCACACCTAGCGCCCAACGTTTACGGCATGGACTACCAGGGTATCTAATCCTGTTCGCTCCCCATGCTTTCGCTTCTCAGTGTCAGTTATGGCCCAGAGACCTGCCTTCGCCATCGGTGTTCCTCCTGATATCTGCGCATTTCACCGCTACACCAGGAATTCCAGTCTCCCCTACCACACTCTAGTCTGCCCGTACCCACGGCAAGTCCAACGTTAAGCGTTGGATTTTCACCGCAGACGCGACAAACCACCTACAAGCTCTTTACGCCCAATAATTCCGGACAACGCTCGCACCCTACGTATTACCGCGGCTGCTGGCACGTAGTTAGCCGGTGCTTCTTCTGCTCCTACCGTCACTTTCGCTTCTTCAGAGCTGAAAGAGGTTTACAACCCGAAGGCCTTCATCCCTCACGCGGCGTCGCTGCATCAGGCTTTCGCCCATTGTGCAATATTCCCCACTGCTGCCTCCCGTAGGAGTCTGGGCCGTGTCTCAGTCCCAGTGTGGCCGGTCGCCCTCTCAGGCCGGCTACCCGTCGTCGCCTTGGTGAGCCACTACCTCACCAACAAGCTGATAGGCCGCGAGTCCATCCTCCACCACAATGCTTTCCACCCACTGCAGATGCCTGCGTGGGTCGTATCCAGTATTAGCCCCGGTTTCCCGGAGTTATCCCAGAGTGAAGGGCAGGTTACTCACGTGTTACTCACCCGTTCGCCACTAATCCACCCAGCAAGCTGGGCTTCATCGTTCGACTTGCATGTGTTAAGCACGCCGCCAGCGTTCGTCCTGAGCCAGGATCAAACTCTCCGTAGAAAATTTGTACAATCCCAGCAAACAGAACAACAACCTGACGTTGCTGTCCGTCTACCAAAGGAACCTCAAACGAGGTAAAAAATTGGCATCAAACTTAGGCACGCTGTTGAGTTCTCAAACATCGGACGCGCAACACCGTCGGGACTCTGACGAGTCCTTGCTGATGAGGGCTTCGATTGCGAACAAGATCTTGGGCTTCTCGGACCAGAGTGTTTCCACTCTGCGGTGCGCGCTTGGCTTGCTCTTCCTCTACTTTATCAGGCCTTCTTCGTTCTTCCTAATCGAGCGTTTCCGCTGCGATCTGGCATCACGAATCGACCTGAACCAGTCGAGGTGTTGTCGTCCGCGAGACCGGCCTACTTCGCTGCGAGGTTTCCCTGCTAGCAGTGGTGTCCGTTGCTCCCTGTCCGGGCGACATCGAGAACATTACGGGAAGGTGACCGGTGAGTACAAGTCCCCTGGTCAGAACGGGTGTGGCCCCAGTAGCGGCCCCCGAGGGGAGCGGCTACCGGGGCCACCTCGGCGACCCGGACGGGCTCAGGCCGGCATACGACCTGCTGCCATCGACTTGCGCCCGCGGCGGAGCAGGACCACCCGGCCGTGCAGGAAGTCCGGCGCACCGATGATGGCCTCCGGGTCGCAGACCTTGACGCCGTTGACCGACGCCCCACCGTCCTTGAGCGCGCGACGCGCTTCGTTGCGGGACGCGACCAGCCCGCAGGACACGAGGGCGTCCACCACGGTGTCCCCGGGGCGCACCTCTCCCCCGGGCAGCTCGGCCGTGGCGTCCAGGAGGGTCTGCTCGTCCAGAGTGCCGAGGTCCCCCTTGCCGAACAGCGCCTCGGAGGCCGCCTGGACCGAGGCCGTGGCCGCGGCCCCGTGCACCAGGGTGGTGACGTCCGCCGCGAGGGTCTTCTGGGCGGTACGCCGGAAGGGCTCCTCCGCCACCTGTCGCTCCAGCTCGGCGATCTCCTCCCTCGTGCGGTCGGTGAAGACCTTGAGCAGGGTGACCACCGAGGCGTCCTCGACGTTGAGCCAGTACTGGTAGAAGGCGTAGGGCGAGGTCATCGCCGGGTCCAGCCAGACGGCGTTCCCCTCGGACTTGCCGAGCTTGTTGCCGGCCGAGTCGGTGACGAGGGGTGTCGTCAGCAGGTGCACGGACGCCCCCTCCACCCGGTGGATCAGGTCGGAGCCGGCCGTGAGGTTGCCCCACTGGTCCTGCCCGCCCGTCTGCAGGGTGCACCCGTGGCGGCGGTAGAGCTCGAGGTAGTCCAGGCCCTGGAGCATCTGGTAGCTCAGCTCGGTGAAGCTGATGCCCTCGTCGCTGGCGAGGCGGGCGGCCACCGCGTCCTTCTTGATCATCTGGTTGACCCGGAAGTGCTTGCCCACGTCCCGCAGGAAGTCCAGCGCCGTGATCTGCTCGGTCCAGTCCAGGTTGTTGACCATCAGGGCGGGGTTGTCCCCCTCGAAGGTCAGGAAGGGGCGGACCTGGCGCTGGATGGCGGCGGTCCACTCGGCCGTCTGCTCCTTGGTCTTGAGCACGCGCTCGGAGGTGGGCCGGGGGTCACCGATCAGACCGGTCGACCCGCCCACCAGGGCGATGACGCGGTGTCCCGCCCGCTGCAGGTGCCGCAGCATGATCAGCTGGACCAGGTTGCCGAAGTGGAGCGAGGGCGCCGTGGGGTCGAAACCGCAATAGACCGTGATCGGTCCGTCCTCAAGGGCCTGACGCAGGGCCGCCTCGTCGGTGGACTGCGCCACCAGGCCTCGCCACTGCAGCTCGTCGAGGATCGCGCTCACAGGTCTCGTCTCCTTGCTCGTCGTCGCCCCGGCACACGCCGGGGCATGCCCATCGTGCCAGGTGGCTGGGCCGGGGCGCGTCCGGACGTCAGCGCCGGGGCGCCGCCGGATCCCCCTCCAGCATCGCGAAGTGGTACTCGTCCACCCAGGTGCCGTCGAGCTGGGTGGCCTTGCGCAGAGCGGCCTCCTGGGTCATGCCCAGGGACCTCACCAGGCGGCTGGCGGCGGTGTTGCCCTCCAGGGTGATCGCGAACACCCGGTGGGCGCGCAGGTCGCGGAAGGCGTGGTCGAGCAGCGCCCGGCCGATCTCGGAGGCGTAGCCGCGCCGGTGGTACTTCGCGTGCAGCACACAGCTGAACTCGTAGACGTCCGGGTGCTCGTAGCGGTGGAAGACCACGTGCCCCACCACCCGATCCTTGGACTTGCGCACGAGGGCGAGCACCGGCGGGTCGTCCCCCACCCAGCGGGACAGGAACCGGCGCACCTGCTTCTCGGAGTAGGTGTCGTCGACGAAGCGCATCACCTGCGGGTCCGCGAGATAGCTGCGCACCGCCTTGAAGTCGTCCTCCTGGAACGGCCGCAGCCGCAGCCGGGACGTCTCCACGGCCTCGCTCACGGCCGACACCGGCCTGTCGTTGCTCACCTGCTGCGCTCCCACTCGGCGTCCATGACCCCGTCGTCGTCTCCCTGCCGACTCAAGAGTAGGTGCCGATCCGCCGTCGCCGCGCGGTCATCCACGTCCCACGTGTGGCGCCGTCACCCGGTCCGTGAGCGGCGCCGCCGTGACGTCGCGGGCCGATAGGTCGACACGCAGGGCTCGTCCGCGAGCCAGAAGCGCCACGGATAGCTCTCGCCGTCGCCACCGGGCCCGGACACCCCGACCCGTGGCCCGGTGCGAATCTCCCCCGCCGGAGAGGCCCCTCGCTCGAGGGTGACCTCTCCCCCGGCGACCAGGTCGAGGCCGCCGTGACCGAGGTCCAGCCCGAGCGCCCGGGTCAGCCGCCCCGGCCCGCGAGCCCAGTCCCGAGGCCGTATGCCGGGCCCTCGCCGCTCGCCCACGACCTCGTGCCCACCCACCACCTCACCCGCACGCAGCAGCACCGCCGAGGCCTCGCCCGTCGGTCCGGTGACGACGTTGACCGCGTGGTGCATGCCGTAGGAGAGGTAGACGTAGAGGTGACCGGCCTCCCCGAACATCACCTCGGTGCGCGGCGTGGGTCCCCGAAAGGCGTGCGACCCCGGGTCCTGGGGTCCGGCATACGCCTCGACCTCGGTGAGACGCAGCGCGACCGGACCGTGCCGCAGCACGCAGCCGAGGAGGTCTGGGGCGACCTCCAGCACCGGACGGGCGTAGAACGCGCGGTCGAGGACCATCGGGTCAGTCCCGCAGGGGCAGGGTGGAGCCGGCGAACTCCCGCAGCCGGAGGGCACGTTCGCGGACGAGGTCACGCTGCTCGGTCACCCGCGCGGGGGCCGTGCCGCCCTTGGCGTCACGAGAGGCGAGCGAGCCGGCCACGGACAGCACCGACCGCACCCCGGGCGTCAGGTGCTCGCTGATGCCCGCCAGGTCCGCGTCGGTGAGGTCCCACAGCTCGCAGCCACGCTCCTCGCAGACCCGCACGCAGGCCCCCGCCACCTCGTGCGCCACCCGGAACGGCACGCCCTCGCGCACGAGCCACTCGGCGACATCCGTCGCGAGCGAGAAACCTTGCGGGGCAAGGGATTCCAGCCGGTCCTCGTGGAAGACCAGGGTCGCCACCATGCCGCTGAACGCCGGCAGGAGCAGCTCCAGGGTGTCCACCGCGTCGAAGACCGGCTCCTTGTCCTCCTGCAGGTCGCGGTTGTAGGCGAGCGGGAGACCCTTGAGGGTGGTCAGCAGGCCGGCCAGGTCACCCACCAGGCGACCGGCCTTGCCGCGGGCGAGCTCGGCGACGTCGGGGTTCTTCTTCTGCGGCATGATGCTCGACCCGGTCGAGTAGGCGTCGTCCAGGGTGACGAAGCCGAACTCCTTCGTCGCCCACAGCACGACCTCCTCGGCGAGCCGGGACACGTCGACCGCGGTCATCGCGCAGACGAAGGCGAGCTCGGCGACGACGTCCCGCGAGGCGGTGCCGTCGATCGAGTTGTCCACGGCGGCGGCAAATCCCAGGTCGGCGGCCACGGCCTCGGGATCCAGACCCAGCGACGACCCGGCCAGCGCCCCCGACCCGTAGGGAGACACGGCGGCGCGGGCGTCCCAGTCGACGAGCCGCTCCACGTCGCGCAGCAGCGCCCACGCGTGGGCAAGCAGGTGGTGCGCCAGCAGGACCGGCTGGGCGTGCTGCAGGTGGGTGCGGCCAGGCATCGCCGTCGCGGGGTGCGAGTCCGCCTGCGCGACCAGGACGTCCACGACGTCGAGGACCAGTCCGGCGATGGTGCGGGCGTGGTCGCGCAGGTACATGCGGACGAGGGTGGCGACCTGGTCGTTGCGGGAGCGACCGGCCCGCAACCGCCCACCCACGTCGGCCCCGGCCCGCTCGATGAGCCCGCGCTCGAGCGCCGTGTGCACGTCCTCGTCCTCCGGCGCGGGCACGAAGGCACCCGACGCCACGTCGGCGCCGAGCTGCCGCAGCGCCCCCAGCATCGTCTCCAGGGCGGCGTCGTCGAGCAGGCCGGCGCGGTGCAGCACCCGGGCATGGGCCCGTGATCCGGCCAGGTCGTAAGGAGCCAGCCGCCAGTCGACGTGGGTGGACACCGACAGGGCGGCCAGGGCGTCGGCGGGGCCGCCGGCGAAGCGGCCGCCCCACAGGCTGGTGCGCTCGGAGCTCATGTGGATCCTCGGGGTAGGGGCCCGGTCCGGGCCCGCCGTGCGTCGGGGGAAGGGGGTCGGAGCGACCCGTCGCCGTCCGGTCAGGACGGCGCGGTCCTCGTGGGGTGCCGGGTCGGTCCTCGGGCCGGGCCGCGGCGGGCCTGGGGACCAGGGCCGGTCAGGCCCTCGTGGCCGCCCGGGTCAGTCCTCGTGGACGCCTGCGAGCCGCAGGAGCCTGGCCGCCACGGCCTGCCCGCCGTCCGGCTCGGCGGCGATCACCAGGATGGTGTCGTCACCGGCGATGGTGCCCACGATGTCGCCCTCGCGGGCCATGTCGATGGCGCTGGCGAGGAAGTTGGCCGCACCCGGCGGGGTCCGCACGATGACGAGGTTGGCGGAGGGGCGGGCCGAGACCAGGAGCTCCTCGCAGACCTTGCGCAGACGACCCGACACCTCGGCGTCGTCGGGCGCGATGCGCGGCGTCTGGTCGCCGCCCAGCCCCGGCAGGGCGTAGACGAGGGTGCGGCCCTGGCGGACCTTGACGGCGCCGAGGTCCACCAGGTCGCGGGACAGCGTCGCCTGGGTGATCTCGACCCCCTCTGCGGAGAGCAGCTCGAGCAGCTCGTTCTGCGACCGGACGGTGGTCCGGGCGAGGATGTCGGCGATCAGCTGGTGCCGGGCGCCGCGGGTCTGGGCGATCATCGGGGTCCTCCCTGAAAGGCGGTGGTCTGGTCGAGGACCGGGGGCAGCGCGAGGACGAGCTCGTCGGCCTGGTCGGTGGTCAGGATGAGCGGGGGCGCTAGACGCAAGGCGTCCGGCCGCACGGGGTTGACGATAACGCCTGCTCCCTGGAGCCCCGCCGTGACCTCGGTCGAGCGCTCGTCCGCCAGCCCGACGGCCCGGAGCAGCCCGACCCCGCGCACCTCGGTGACGGCCGGGTGGCCGAGGCCGAGCAGGGCGCGCCCGAGGTGGTCGCCGGTCGCGGTGGCCCGTGCCAGGAGGTCCTCGCCCGCCACGGTGTCGAGCACGGCCAGAGCAGCGGCGCAGGCCAGCGGGTTGCCGCCGAAGGTCGTGCCGTGCTGGCCCGCCCCGAGCAGGCCCGAGACCGCGTCGCCATACGTCAGGACCGCCCCGATCGGCACGCCGCCCGCGAGGCCCTTGGCCAGGGTCATCACGTCCGGCTGCACCCCGTGCGCCTGGTGGGCGAACCACCTGCCGGTGCGCCCGACACCGGTCTGGATCTCGTCCACGATCATCAAGGCGTCCGTGGCAGAACAGGTCTCCCGGACGGCACGCAGAAAGCCGGGCGGCGCCGGGAGGACCCCGGCCTCGCCCTGGATCGGCTCGACGACGACGGCGGCCACCGTGTCGTCGACCGTCGCGCGCAGGGCCGCCTCGTCCCCGAAGGGCACGAACGTGACGTCGACGCCGAACGGCACGAAGGGCTCACGGTAGGCCACCCGGTGGGTGAGCGCGAGCGCCCCGAGGGTCCGGCCGTGGAAGGCGCCCTCCATCGCGACGACGCGGCGCCGACCGGTCCGCAGGGCCACCTTGAGGGCCGCCTCCACGGCCTCGGTCCCGCTGTTGCACAAGAAGACCCGCGAACCCGCAGGCGCCTGCGCCAGGGTCAGCAGCCGCTCCCCCAGCCGCACCTGGTCCGGGGTGACGAAGAAGTTCGAGACGTGCACCAGCTCACGCGCCGCACGCTCGATCGCCGCCACCAGCGCCGGGTGGCCGTGGCCCAGGCTGCTCACCGCGATCCCGGCGAGCAGGTCGAGGTAGCGTCGCCCGTCCGCGTCCCAGACGTGGCAGCCCGCGCCCCGCACGAGCGTGAGCCGGGGCCGTCCGAAGACGCCCAGCAGCACCTCCTGGGACCGGTCGAGAGTGCCCTGCGAGGTGGTCATGCGGTCCCCTCCGGCCGAGCCGCGGTGATCATCGTGCCGACGCCTTCGCTGGTGAAGACCTCGAGGAGCAACGAGTGCGCCACCCGCCCGTCGATCAGGTGCGCCTGCGGCACCCCACCACGGACCGCCGCCACGCACGCCTCCAGCTTGGGGATCATCCCGGCCTCGACCCGACGGGCCAGCTCGGCGGCCTGGTCGACGTCCAGGTGGGCGACGAGCGAGTCCGGGTCCGGGTGGTCGAGGTAGACCCCCTCGACGTCGGTGAGCACCACGAGCTTGGTGGCGCCGAGGGCGACCGCCAGCGCCGCGGCCGCGGTGTCGGCGTTGACGTTGAGCACCCGACCGTCGCCGTCCAGGTCCGGCGCCACCGTGGAGACGACGGGGATCCGCCCGGCGTCCAGGATGTCCTCCACCGCCGCCGGGCTCACCTCCACCACCTCCCCCACCAGGCCGAGGTCGACCTCGGTGCCGTCCACGACGGTCCCGCGGCGGCGTGCGCCCAGGAGGTGGGCGTCCTCCCCCGACAGGCCGACCGCCAAGGGACCGTGCTGGTTGAGCAGGCCCACGAGCTCGCGACCGACCTGTCCGGTGAGGACCATCCGCACCACGTCCATGACCTCGGGCGTCGTGACTCGCAGACCCCCGCGGAAGTCGCTGGACATCCCCAGCCGGCCGAGCATCGCCCCGATCTGGGGGCCACCCCGTGCACCACGACCGGTCGGCCGACGAGCACGGTGCCGGGGGCCTCGCCGGGGCCACCCCCGTGCACCACGACCGGTCGGAGCCCGGCGTAGCGCAGGAAGGCGACGTCCTGGGCGAAGGCCGACTTGAGCTCGTGGTCGACCATCGCGTTGCCGCCGTACTTGACGACGACGAGGGCGCCGCGGAGCTGCTCCATCCACGGCAGGGCCTCGGTGAGCACCCGGGCCTTGGCCAGGAGCTCGGGGTGGGAGTGCAGGAGCCGGGGCGGGGCCGGGCGGCGCGGGCCGGGGTGCGTGGTCATGTGCTGTAGGCCGAGTTCTCGTGGACGTAGTCGTGGGTGAGGTCGTTGGTCCAGACGACGACCGCGTCGGTGCCGGCGTGCAGGTCGACCAGGACGTGCACCTCCCGTCCGGACAGGTCCACCAGCTTGCGCGGGTCGCCCGGCGCGGTGGCACGGCATACCTGGATCCCGTTGACGGACACGTCGATCCGCTGGGGGTCGAAGGTCGCGCCCGTGGTGCCGACCGCGGCCACCACCCGCCCCCAGTTGGGGTCCTGACCTAAGATCGCGCACTTCAGCAACGCGTTGCGGGCGACGGCGCGGGCGACCTCGAGCGCGTCGTCCTCCCCGGCCGCCCCGACGACCTCCACGGCGATGTCGTGGTGCGCGCCCTCGGCATCGGCCACGAGCTGGCGGGCCAGGTCCAGGCACAGGTCGGTCATCAGCGCGGTCAGCTCCTCCTCCGACGGCCGTATGCCGCTCGCTCCGCTCGACATCAGCAGCACCATGTCGTTGGTGGACCGGCAGCCGTCGGAGTCGACCCGGTCGAAGGACCGTGCCGTCGCCCGTCGCAGCGCCCGGTCGAGGACCTCGGGGTCGACGACCGCGTCGGTGGTGAGCACCACGAGCATCGTCGCGAGGGAGGGCGCCAGCATCCCGGCCCCCTTGGCCATCCCACCGACCACCCAGCCCGCCCCCGTGCGGACCGCCTGCTTCGGTCGGGTGTCGGTCGTCATGATCGCGACGGCAGCGTCCTCGCCACCCGCCCGGTCGAGCCGCCGCGAGGCCTCGGCCACGCCGGCGCCCAGCCGATCCATGGGCAGGCGCTCGCCGATCAGGCCGGTGGAGGCGACGACGACATCGCTCGCGCTGATGCCCAGGAGCCCCGCGACCTGCTCGGCGGTGCGGTGGGTGTCGAGGAAGCCCTCGGGCCCGGTGCACGCATTGGCTCCGCCGGAGTTGAGGATCACGGCGTCGACGCGCCCGTCCCGGACCACCTGTCGGCTCCAGGTGACCGGCGCCGCCTCGACCCGGTTGGTGGTGAAGACGGCGGCACCGTGGTGGTCCGGGCCGTCGTCGACGACCAGGGCGACGTCGGGACGCCCGCTCGCCTTGAGGCCGGCGGCGACCCCGCAGGCCCGAAATCCCCGTGCCGCCGTCACGCTCATGGCGCCACCCCCGTCCGCGGCAGGCCCAGGGTCTCGTCCAGACCCAAGGCCAGGTTGAGGCACTGCACGGCCGCGCCGGCGGTGCCCTTGGTGAGGTTGTCGATGGCGGCGACCGCCACGACCCGGCCCAGCCGCTCGTCCACGGCCACCTGGACGTGGACGAGGTTGCTGCCCAGCACGTCGGCGGTGCGCGGCCACCGACCCTCGCGGAGCAGGTGCACGAAGGGCTCGTCGGCGTAGGTGCGCTCCCACGCGTCCCGCACCGTGCTCGCCGCCACGCCGGGGCGCAGGCGGGCGGTGGCGGTGGCGAGGATCCCTCGGGCCATCGGCGCGAGGGTGGGGGTGAACGAGACGGCGACCGGCTCGCCCGCGGCCACGGTGAGGTTCTGCTCGATCTCGGGGGTGTGCCGGTGCACCCCACCGACGGCGTAGGGCGACAGCGAGCCCATCACCTCGGCCCCCAGCAGGTGCGCCTGGAGCCCCTTGCCGGCTCCGCTCGTGCCGCTCGCCGCCACGACCACGACGTCGGTCGGCTCCAGCAGCCCGGCCGAGAAGCCCGGCGCCAGAGCAAGACCGACGGCGGTGGGATAGCAACCGGGCACGGCGACCCGGCGGGCTCCCCGGAGCGCATCGCGTCCCCGACCGCCCGTGGCGAGGGGCAGCTCGGGCAGGCCGTAGGGCCAGGTCCCGGCGTGCGGCGAGTCGTAGAACTCCGCCCAGGCGCGCGCGTCGGTGAGACGGAAGTCGGCCCCGCAGTCCACCACGACCGCGTCCGCGGGCAGCGCGGCGGTCAGCTCCGCGGAGGCCCCGTGCGGCAGTGCCAGGAGGACCACGTCGTGACCGGCGAGGACCTCGGGGCGGGTCGGCTCGAGGATGCGGTCGGCCAGGGGGCTCAGGTGGGGGTGGACGTCCCCGAGGCGTGCCCCGACCTGCGCGCCGGCGCACAGGGCGCCGATCTCGATCCGGGGGTGGCCGAGCAGGAGCCGGAGGAGCTCCCCTCCGGCATACCCGCTGGCTCCTGCCACGACCACCGACGTCATTGCATAATAATACGACTCATTGATTCAATATGCGAGCCGGGACGCGCAGCGACTCAGCCGGTGACCGGGTCCCCCTCGCCGTAACCGATCAGGCCGATGGTCCGGGCCCGGTCGTCCAGGCCACGCGCGGCCCGGACCGCCAGGCTCTGCGGGGTGTCGGCACCCGCGCGGACCATCCGGCCGGACCAGGCGTCCAGCTCGCCCGACGCCAGCGCGAGGGCCAGCTCCACGACGTCCTGCAGGTCGGTCCACTCCTCGCGCCCCTCGTGCTGGGGCATCGCCGCGGTCATGTCCGTGCGCACCACCCCGGGGGCGAGGTCGAAGGCCCGGACGCCGTGCTCGGCCCCTGCCAGGTGGATCGCGCCGGTGATCCGCGCCAGGGCGGTCTTGGAGACGTGATAGGCGCTCTGCAGACCGTCGGCCCGGGTGCCGGAGCCGCTGTTAACGTCGATGACCCGGCCACCCCCGCCCGCGATCATCACGGGGACCACGGCGCGGGACAGCAGGAAGGGCCCGAGGACGTTGGTCTGCTGCACCGCCCACCACTCGTCCACGTCGGCCTCCCAGAGCAGTCGGGGTGGCTCGATGACGCCGGCGTTGTTGACGAGGACGTCGACGCGCCCGTGCCGCTCCAGGACCTCGGCGAGCAGCACCTCGACCTGGTCCCGGTGGACGACGTCCAGCGGGGAGCCGGTGGCGTCCAGGCCGGCAGCCGACAGCTCGTCCGCCACCCGGCGCGCACCGATTCCGTCGCGAGAGGTCAGCTCGACGGCATACCCCGCCTGGGCGAAGCCCCGTGCCAGGTGGGCGCCGATCCCGCGAGAGGCCCCGGTCACCAGGGCGACCGGCCTCGCGCCCGGCGCGCCTGCGGGGCGGGTCGGGACGGTCATCGCTGCACCGCGCCGGTCGCCGTGCGCGCCGCCTCGATGGCCCGGTCGCGCAGCTCGCTCACCTCGGCGGTGGTCAGGGTGCGGTCGGCCGCGCGGACGCTGAGCCGGAAGGCCAGGGACTTGTGCCCCTCGCCCACCTGCTCGCTGCGGAAGACGTCGAACAGGGCCACGGACTCCAGATCCGCTCCCGCACCGGTGCGCAGGGCCTGCTCGACCTCGGCGGCGGGCACCGCCTCGGCCACGACCAGCGCGACGTCGGAGTGCGCGAGCGGGTAGGTCGACAGCTTGCGCGCCTCGGCGACCGTGCCGGCCGCCGCGCGGGTGAGGACGGACAGGTCGAGCTCGGCCGCGCAGGTGCGCTCGGGCAGCTCGAGCGCCGCGACGACCTTGGGGTGCAGCTCGCCGGCGTGCCCGACCACCGAGCCGTCCGCCAGCGTCAGCCGGGCGCAGCGACCGGGGTGCCAGGGGGCGACCTCCGCCTGCTCCACCCGCAGCGGCACCCCCAGGGCACGCCCCAGCTCGCGGGCGACCGCGATGGCGTCGCCGGCGGCCACCGGGCGGGCCTGCTCCCCGGGCCCGGCCGGCTCGGCGTCCCCGCACAGGGCCAGACCGACGTGCCAGGGCTGCTCGGGCACCGCGTCGTGGATGGCGTCCAGCACCTCCTGGGTCGGTCGCGCACCGAGGCCGGGCACGGGAGCGCGCGTGGGCTCCGCGGCGGCGCGGGTCACCAGGCCCAGCTCGTAGATCCCGACGTCGCGACGGCCGCGGGAGACGTTGCGGCGCAGGACGTCCAGCAGGGTGTCCAGGACGCCGGTCCGCATCAGCGGCTGCTCGTCGTTGATCGGGTTGGCCAGCCGGACGGTCCGCCGACGCTCGTCCGTCGCGTCGTAGCGCAGCGCGTCGAACCGGGCCTGCGACACGAAGGGAGTGCTCAGCACCTCGACCAGGCCCTGCTGGGCCAGGGTCTGGGCGGCGAGGCGGCGGACGCGCTGCTCGGGGCCGAGCCCACGGCCGCCGGGGGCATGCGGGAGCACCGACGGTATGGCGTCGAAGCCGCGCACCCGGGCGACCTCCTCGACCAGGTCGGGACCGTAGCGCAGGTCCGGTCGCCAGCTGGGCGGCGTCACCCGGAGGGTGTCGCCCTCGAGCTGCTCGACCTCGCACCCGATCTCGCCGAGCACGCGGACGACCTCGTCGGTCGGGAAGTCCAGGCCCACCAGCCGGGACGGCAGGGTGGCGTCGACGGTGAAGGGCTCGAGCGCCGCCACCTGGCCGACGTCGGTGACGCCGGTGTCCACCGTGCCGCCGCCGAGCTCGACGAGCAGCTGCACCGCCAGCTCGGCGGCCGCCGCGGTCAGTGCCGGGTCGACCCCGCGCTCGAAGCGCTTGGCCGCCTCGCTGGGGATCTTGTGGCGCCGCGCCGACCGGGCCACCGTGACCGGGTCGAAGTGCGCAGCCTCCACGAGCACGTCGGTGGTCCGCTCGTCGACCTCGCAGTCCTCGCCGCCCATGACCCCGGCGATGACCAAGGGGCGCGTGCCGCCGTCGGTGATCAGCAGGTCCTCGGCGTCGAGGGCACGGTCCACCCCGTCGAGCGTGGTCAGCCGCTCCCCCGGGCGGGCCCGACGCACCTCGATCGACCCGGACAGCTTGCCGAGGTCGAAGGCGTGCAGCGGCTGGCCGAGGAGCAGCATCACGTAGTTGGTGACGTCGACGGTCAGCGAGATCGGGCGCATGCCGAGCTGGGTGAGCCGGGTCGCCATCCACCGGGGGGTGCTCGCGGAGACGTCGATGCCCCGCACCATCCGCGCCACGTAGCGGTCGCAGCCCGGCCGGCCGGCCGGTGGCGCCTCGTCCGCGAGCCGCACGGGGTAGCCCGAGTCGTCGGCCGCGGGAGCCGCCGCTGCCGGCGCAGCCGCCGGATCGACGTACGGCGCACCAAGACTCAGGGCGAGGTCCCGCGCCACCCCCCGCATGCTGAAGGCATAGCCGCGGTCGGGGGTGACGTTGACCTCGACGACCTCGTCGCCGAGACCGAGCAGCTCGATCGCGTCGGCCCCGGGGACGCACCGGGCCAGGCGCTCCGGGTCGTCCGCGAGGTGGTCGCGCAGCAGGATGATCCCGCTGTGGTCCTCCCCGAGCCCGAGCTCGTCCACCGCGCACATCATCCCGTGCGACACGTGGCCGTAGGTCTTGCGCGCGGAGATGGTGAAGCCGCCCGGCAGCGTCGCGCCCGGCAGCACCACGACGACCAGGTCGCCGACGGCGAAGTTGTGGGCCCCGCAGACGATCTCCTGAGGCTTGCCCTCGGTGACCCGCTGCCCGTGCTCGCCGACGTCCACCGAGCACCAGCGGATCACCTTGCCGTTGCGCTGCGGCTCCTCGGTGAAGTCGAGGACCTGGCCGACGACGAGCGGCCCGGTGATGTCACCACCGTGCAGGCCCTCCTCCTCCAGGCCGACCTTGACCAGGGCGGCCGCGATCTCGGCACCCGTCATCGACGGGGGGACGGCCTGCTCCCCCACGAGCTCCCGCAGCCACGAAACCGGTGCGCGCATCAGATCTCCATCCCGAACTGCTCGCTGAAGCGGACATCACCCTCGACGATGTCGAACATGTCCGGCACGCCGTGGCGCAGCATGATCGCCCGCTCGATGCCCATGCCGAACGCGAAGCCGGTGAAGCGGTCGGGGTCGATCCCCGCCGCGGACAGGACGTTGCGGTTGACCATCCCGCAACCACCCCACTCGATCCACCCGGTGCCGCCGCAGACCCGGCAGGCGTCGTCGCGACCCAGGCAGATCGGGCACTGGAAGTCCATCTCGGCGCTCGGCTCGGTGAACGGGAAGAAGGCCGGGCGCAGCCGGGTCGTCACCTGCGGCCCGAACAGCTCCGCGGCGAAACGGTCCAGGGTGCCCTTGAGGTGGGCCATCGTCAGGCCCTCGGCCACGGCCAGACCCTCGATCTGGTGGAAGACGGGGGTGTGGGTCGCGTCCAGGTCGTCGGTCCGGAAGACCTTGCCGGGGCAGACGATGAACAGCGGCAGCTCCCGGGTCAGCATGGCGCGCATCTGCACCGGAGAGGTGTGGGTGCGCAGCACCAGGCCCGCGTCGGCCGGCTCCACGAAGAAGGTGTCCTGCATCGCCCGGGCCGGGTGGTCCGGCCCGAAGTTGAGGGCGTCGAAGTTGAACCACTCCGCCTCGATCTCGGGCCCCTCGGCCACCTCCCATCCCAGGCCGGTGAAGATCTCGGCGATCCGCTCGATCGTCAGCGAGATCGGGTGGCGGGCACCGACCCGCCGGCGCTCCGGCACGACGGTGACGTCCACCCGCTCCTCGACCAGCATCCGCTCCTCGTGCTGCTCCTCCAGGAGCTGCTGGCGGGCCTTGAGGGCGGATCCGACGCGGCCGCGGGCCTGACCGACCCGCTTGCCCGCGTCGGCCTTGGCCTGCGGGGGCAGCGCACCGATCTCCCGGTTGGCCAGGGCGAGGGGCGAGCGGTCGCCCGCGTGCGCCAGCCGGACGGCCTTGAGCTCGTCCAGGGACTGCGCCCCCTCGATCGCGGCCAGGGCGTCGGCGACGTTCGCCTCGATCACTGCCGGGTCGAGGGTAGACACCTCGACCGGGTCGTACTGGGTGTTGGGTCCGGACATCGCTCCCACTCACGTCGGCTCGTCACGCCGCGCACACCTCGCGCCGGCATCGTGAGCCATCCTAGTGCGGGCGTATGCCGAGTCCCGCCGGTCGTCCGCAGGCGGCGCTCCGACCCGGGGGTCGCTCAGACGACGTGCTCGGGCACACCCGCGGGCAGGGTGAACCGGAACTGGGCCCCGCCGCAGTCGGCCCGGCCGACGGTGATCCGGCCGCCGTGCGCCTCGACGAGGCCACGGACGACATACAGCCCCAGGCCCGTGCCCCCGCGCCGGGTGGAGTGCCAGAACCGCGTGAAGACCATCGCGTAGTTCTCCTCGGCGATGCCCTCGCCCTCGTCGGAGACCGAGGCGACCAGGTGCTCGCCCGCCGGGTCGCCCTCCAGATCGACGTAGACGGTCCCCGCGCCGTGACGCAGGGCGTTCTCCACGAGGTTGGCGAGGACCTGGTCGATGCGGTCCGGGTCGGCCCACACCTCGGGGAGCTCGCCACGCACCTGCAGCCGGAAGCGGTCCGGGGTGTGGCCGGAGGCGACCAGACCCTCGAAGTGACGCTCGACCAGCCGCGGGAGATCCACCGGCTGGCGATGGATCTCGAGCCGGCCGCTGTCGATGCGGGAGACGTCCAGGAGCTCGGCGACCAACCGGGTGACGCGATCCGTGTCCGCCTCGATGGTCTCCAGCATCAGCCGCTTCTGGTCGTCGGTGAAGCGATCCCAGCGCCGCAGCAGCGTGGAGGTGAAGCCCTTGATGCCCGTCAGCGGGGACCGCAGCTCGTGCGCCACGGTGGAGATCAGGGCCGAGGTCTTCTGCTCGGCCCGGCGCCGGGAGGTCCCGTCGCGCAGGCAGATCACCAGCTCTTGCACCGGCCCGCGCGGCCGCTCGCGCCCGATCGTGGCCGTGACGAAGACCTCGTGGCCGCCAGGGAGGACCAGATGCGCCTCGGTCAGCCGGGCGCGGGTCGGGAGCCCGCCCAGGGGGTCGGCGCACGTCCACCAGGAGCGTCCTTCGAGGTCCTGGAGCCGCATGGCCTGGCGGGCGTCCTGACCCGGGAGCGACCCCGCCGGCGCGCCGAGGATCTGCGCAGCACGACGGTTGGCCCAGGTGATCCGGCCCCCGGCCCCCACCACGACCACACCGTCCGGGAGGAGATCGAGGTCCGGCCGGGGCGCGGGGTCCTGCGCCATGATCGCGGCCGGGGGCAAGGTGCGCTCTCCGGTCGTCTCCGTCGTCATGGCAGAACCATAGACGGCGGAGCGGACATCGCGTCCGAACGAGGACATTCCGACGCTCACGAGATGTGGATCCGCCGGGCCGAGGCGTAGAGGCACACCGTGGCCGCCATCGCGAGGTTGAGCGACTCCGCGTGGCCGTGGATCGGTACCCGCACGACATCGTCGCACCGGCGTCGGGTCTCCTCGGGCATCCCCCAGGCCTCGTTGCCCATCACCCAGGCGTGCGGCTCGACGAGCCGGTCCTCCACAGCCGGGTCGGTGAGCAGCAGGTCGCCGTGCCCGTCCGCGGCGATCAGGCGTATGCCGGCTGCGCGGAGCCGGTCCAGGATCTCGTCCACCGGCAGCCCCGTGACGACGGGCAGGTGGAACAGCGACCCGACGGTGGAGCGAACCACCTTGGGGTTGTAGACGTCCACGCTCGCCTCGCTGACCACGACCGCGTCGGCCCCGACGGCATCGGCCCCCCGCAGCACGGTCCCGGCGTTGCCCGGGTCCCGGACGTGGGTGAGCACGCACACGAGGCGGGGCCGGGCCGCGAGGACCGTCCCGAGGTCCACGTCCACGTGCCGGCAGACCGCGAGCATGCCCTGGGGGGCCTGGGTGTCCCCCATGGCCGCCAGCGCCTCGTCGCCTACCTCGCGGACCGTGAGGCCGGCGTCCCGGGCGGCGGTGAGGACCGGCTCGTGCCGCTCGAAGGAGGAGGCGGTGACGTAGATCTCCCGCACCAGGTCCGGGCGGAACGCGACCGCCTCCCACACCGCCTGGGGCCCTTCGGCCAGGAAGGCCTGCTCCCGCTCCCGGACCGACCGGCGGGTGAGGGCGTGCACGGCGCGCACCCGATCGGCGCGCGGGTTGGTGAGCACGGGGCCACGGGCATGCCTCGGGGGGCGACCAGCAGGCTGGTCGCCCCCCGAGGGCTGGTGCTCGCGGGAGCCGTGGTGCGGCATACGGAGCGGTGCGTCCGGTCGGACGGTCAGGCGGCGGTGGTCGACGCCGGGACGTTGGCCCGGGCGATCTCGACCAGCGCGGCGAAGGCCGGCGCGTCGTTGACGGCGAGCTCGGCGAGCATGCGACGGTCGACCTCGACACCCGCGGCCTTGAGGCCCTGGATGAAACGGTTGTAGGTCATGCCGTTGGCGCGGGCCGCAGCGTTGATGCGCTGGATCCACAGGCGACGGAAGTCACCCTTGCGGGCGCGACGGTCGCGGTAGGCGTAGACGAGCGAGTGGGTGACCTGCTCCTTGGCCTTGCGGTACAGGCGGGACCGCTGACCGCGGTAGCCGCTGGCGCGCTCGAGGACGACCCGGCGCTTCTTGTGGGCATTGACTGCCCGCTTCACGCGTGCCACGTGATTACTCCTTCAGGGAAAGCTGCAGAAAGGGAAAGGGGCTCACTTGCCCAGGAGGCGCTTGATCTTCTTCTCGTCGGCCTTGGCCACGACGACGTCAGGCACCAGGCGACGCGTCTGACGCTTGGCGCGCTCCTCGAACTTGTGCACGTGGTGCGCACGCTCGCGCATGACCTTGCCCGAGCCGGTCAGGCGGAACCGCTTCTTGGCACCGGAGTGCGTCTTGTTCTTCGGCATGGTGCCGATCTCCTCTTGCTCGTTGACGGGCTCTGGAAAGCTGTGGGTGGAGGCGAGAGCCTCACTCGACGACCGCGACCTGCGCGGCCGGGGTCTCGGCATCGGCGACCACACCGTCGGGGGTCTCCGACGCCGGGGCGGCGTGGGCCGGGTCGCCGTCGTCCGGACCCTCGTCCTCCAGGCCCGGACGCGCAGCGTCCTCGCGGCGCTTGCGCTGCTCGGCCTTGGCGTCGGCCTTCTTCTTGACGGGCCCCAGGACCATGACCATGTTGCGCCCGTCCTGCTTGGGCGCAGACTCCACGAAGCCCAGCTCGGCGACGTCCTCCGCGAGACGCTGCAGCAGGCGGAAGCCCAGCTCGGGCTTGGACTGCTCGCGACCGCGGAACATGATCGTCACCTTGACCTTGTCCCCGCCGTTGAGGAAGCGGACGACGTGGCCCTTCTTGGTGCCGTAGTCGTGCGGGTCGATCTTGGGGCGGAGCTTGATCTCCTTGATGACCGTGTTGACCTGGTTCTTGCGGGCTTCACGTGCCTTCTGCGCCGCTTCGTACTTGAACTTGCCGAAGTCCATGAGCTTGGCGACGGGAGGCTTGGCCATCGGAGCCACCTCGACCAGGTCGAGATCGGCCTCCGCGGCCAGACGCAGGGCATCCTCCACACGGACGATGCCGACCTGCTCACCGTTAGGTCCAACAAGGCGCACCTCGGGGACCCGGATGCGCTCATTGATACGAGGCTCGCTGATGTGATGCTCCTTCGTCGAACAGGTGGTGGACCGGCCGGAAAAGCAAAGAGGCTCCTCGCAACCTGCGCGAGGAGCCTGCACCACCAGAGGACGCCGCCGACCCGCACGAGGCGGGCGCCGACATCGACGTCTACCATCCGTCCAGGACGGCGACGACGACCGTCGCACGTCGCGACGGGACCTCAGGACCCGACTGCCTGTCGAGCGAGCTCGGTCGGCGGTAGCGGGTGGAAGCGGAGCTTCTCTTGCACGTGACCCCCATGTGGGGTCACCGGTCAGGGGTCAACTCTACCAGCAGGAGGTGCTGGACCCTAATCCCGGGAGGCGGACCCGACTGCCATCCTGGGCGCGTGACCCACCTCAGCGCGTTCTGCGCAGCCCTGCTGCACGCCACGACCACGGCTCTGGCCAGGACCTGGGCGATCCTCGCCTTCCTCGCTCTGGTGACCCTGGTCGCCGAGCTGTGCCAGGAGGCCGGGATCTTCGAGCTGGCCGGGCACCACGCGGCCCGCGCCGCACGCGGCTCGGTGCTCGGGCTGCTCGGCCTGGTCTGCGGCCTGGCCGTGGTCACGACCGTCGGCCTCTCCCTGGACACCACGGTGGTGCTGGTGACCCCGGTGGCGCTCGCGCTGGTGGCCGGCCTGGACCTCCCCCTCGCTCCCTTCGCCTACGCCTGCGTGTGGCTGGCCAACGGGGCCAGCCTCCTGCTACCGATCGCCAACCTCACCGGGCTGCTGGCCCAGGACCGGCTCGGGCTGTCGTCCGCCGCGTTCGCCGCCCGCATGTGGGCGCCCCAGCTCGCGGTGCTCGTGGTGACCCTCGCCGTCCTGGTGCTGCGCCACCGGGCGTCCCTCGCCGGTCGTTACCAGGTGCCGGTGGAGCCCCCGGCCCACGACCGGGTGCTCACCGGCGTCGGAGCCGTCGCCGCAGGCGTCGTCGCGGCGGGCACCGTGGCGGGACTGGCGGCGTGGCAGGCGGCGGCCGCCGCGACCGGCCTGCTGGTGGTGGCCTTCGGGTGGCGGCGTCCTCACGCCGTGCGGCCGGGCCGGCTGGTGCGCATGGTGCCGTGGGCGACGATCCTGCAGACGGCCGCGCTCTTCGTCGCCGTGGAGGCCGCCGGACCCCTGCTGCGGCCGCTGGTGGCCCCCGCCGTCGGAGGCCACGGCCAGGGGCTGACCCCGCTGCTGGCTGCGGGCGGTATGGCGGCCCTGGCGGGCAACCTGCTCAACAACCTCCCGGCATACCTGCTGATCGAGGGCTCCACCCAGGACCGGACGCACCTGCTCGCGGTCCTGGTCGGGGTCGGGGCGGGACCCCAGGTCCTGCTGTGGGGCTCGGTCGCCACGCTGCTGTGGCGAGACCGGGTGCGGGCCGCGGGGCACCGCGTCGACGCGTGGGAGTTCGCCCGGCAGGGCCTGATGCTGACGCCCCTCGCCGTCGGCGCCGGCGTGGCCGCGCTCGCCCTGGGCTGACCCGAGGTCGTCGGGCCGCCCTGGGGACGGTCCCAGGGGCCGCTCTGGACCTGCGCGGGGCGGCCCGCGGCGCGCGGACCGCCCCGGATCACGTCAGCGGGTCACTTGCCCGGGATCGTGAAGACCTGGCCGGGGTAGATCAGGTCAGGGTTGGGGATGTTGTTGGCGCGCGCGATGTCCATGTAGCTGACGCCGTACTTCGCCGCGATGCCGGAGAGGGTGTCGCCGGGCTTGACGGTGTAGGTCACGGCGGCGTGCGGCGCCGGGGCGGCGGCCTTGGCGGCAGCGGTCTTGTCCGCGGCAGCCTTGTCCGCGGCAGCCTTCTCGGCGGCAGCCTTGTCGGCCTCGGCCTTGGCGCGGGCGGCCTTCTCCTCGTCGCTCATCGCGGCCTCGGCGGCGGTGGCCTCGTCCTTGCGGGCGGCGTCGAGCTTGGCCTGCGCCTCAGCGGCCTGCTTCTGGGCCTCCTCCGCGTTGTGCTTGGCCTCGGCGGCCTTCTTGTCCGCGCGCTCCTTGTCGTCGGTGGTCAGCGCGTCCTTGATGTTGTCCAGGAAACCCATGGGCATCTCCTTCAGTTCCGGTCCCGCCACGCGGCGGGAGCTGGCGCCCACAGTAGGGACGCCTCCTGCCAAAACCGGCAGGAAACGGGAGATTTCGGGCACAGACGCCGCGGGTGGACGTGCGGGTGGACTCCACGTGACCTCTCCGCCACGGACGCGGGGCTGGCGCGGGGCGGCGTCCCCGTCAGGTGGCGGCGTCGCCGTGCGTCTCGTCCGCGGCGATCGGGGTGGCCGGCTCGGGACGGACCGGGAAGGTCACCGAGCGTGCGATGAAGCAGACCTCGGAGGCCTTCGCGTGGAGTCGCCTCGCAGCCTCGGGGTCGCTCCCCGCGCGGATGGCGACGCGGGGATGCAGGGTCACCGACTCGGACCGACCACGGCCGGTGTGGTCCTGCGTCAAGACCCATGAGCGGGGTCCTGGCACCGCTGACGATCACGCCCGCCGTCGCAGCGAGGTGGAGGTATCCGAGCATGGGATCCTGCCCCGGAGCCGCGACCAGCAGCTGCGCGGGATTCCAGCGGGCCGGGTCCCCGCGAGAGGCCGGATCCGCCGTGCCGGGAATCCTCGGGGCCCGGCCACCTGCCCGTCAGCCGGCCACAGGGGGATCCCCTGGGGCGACGACGCAGTTCGCCGGGCACCCGCGAGACGGACCGCGACCACCATCATCCGGGCGGCGAGACCGGGAGCCAGATCGGCGAGTCCCAGGCGTGGGCTCGCGGCCGCGACGGTCAGCGGAGGAGCTGGGGTGGCGGGCGCGATGTCCATGACACGACTCGCTCGGCGGCTACTGACCGGGCACCTGGACGACGATCGCGCCGAGGGACTGGGCGAGGGTCCCGGCCTGGGCGACATCGATGGTCACCCCGCGCAGGTCCACCGCCCGCAGGTCCACCCCGGACAGGTCCGAGCCGACGAGCGTGGCGCCCCGCAGGTGAGCCCGGTCCAGGGTGGCGCGGGCGAGACGGCAGGAGAGCAGGCTCGCGCCCTCCAGCACGGCGCCCGACAGATCGGCCTCCTCCAGGCTCACCCCCGTGAGCTCCAGGCCGCGCAGGTCGGCGTCGCGCAGCTCGACATAGCTCCAGTCCCCGCCGTCCACGGTGAGGGGCCGCAGGGTGCAGCCGCCGAACCTGGACCCGGTGAGCTTGCACCCCAGCAGCGCGGCGTCGAACAGCGAGGTCCCCTCGAAGGAGCAGCCGACGAAGCGGGTGCGCTCGTGGCGGGTGGCGTTGAGGCGGACGTTGCGGAAGACGACGCGGTCGAAGGCACAGTCGGTGGTCGTCACCTCGGTCAGGTCGCAGTCCACGAGCTCGCAGTCGGTGAACGTCTCCTGCGCGAGATCCCGGGCATACCAGTCCTCCCCGACGATCCGACACCCCTGCCTGGTGCTCATGCTGCCGCCTGCGCCGCGGAGCGCGCCCGGCGTCCGCGGACGGCCAGCGAGCCCAGCACCGCCACCAGGAGGCTCAGCAGCCCCACCGTCAGGAAGCCCGCCCCCGGACCGGCCCGGTCCATGACCAGGCCCGCGAGCGGGGCACCGAGCGCGGAGCCCAGCGTCATCGCCGAGCCGTGCCAGCCCATCGCCTCACCCAGGGCCTGCCCGGGGACTCCCTCGGCCAGGCTGTGCGAGGACGCCGTGATGGTGGGCGCGCACAGCAGCCCGGCCGCCGTGACCAGGACCGCCAGGGACGGGACGCCCGTCGCCCAGGCGGCCGGGATGGTGACCAGCGCCAGGGCGCCCAGCATCCCCAGCACCGGAACCGTGCGCCGGAGGCCGCCGTAGACCAGCCCGCCGACCAGGGACCCCAGCCCCCACGACGCCATCACCCAACCCGTGGCCGGGGTCTGCCCCCAGGCGCGCAGCATGGCGATGATGGCGACGTCGGTGCCCGACAGGGTCATGGTGGTCGCCGAGGACGCGAGGAGGATCACCACGAAGCCCGGGGTGAACCACTGCCGCCGAGGCACGTGGCCCTGTCCGGTGGTCTCCTCGTCGACCAGCGGTGGGTCCCAGACCATCAGGGCCACCACGGCGAGCAGGCAGGACCACTGCAGGCCCAGGACGGTCCACCGGGTGGACTGTGTCGTGGCGAGCCAGGTGCCGACCACCGGGCCCACCATGAAGGCCAGCTCCACCAGCACGGCGTCGAGCGCCAGGGCGGTCTGGCGCAGGTCGCGCGGCGTCGTCGCGACGATGCCCTGGCGCACGATGGAGAAGACGGGCACCTGGAACAACCCGGCCAGCACGGCGAGCGCCAGCAAGGTCCAGTAGCCCACGAACGGAGCCACGGACCAGCACACGGCCCCCACGACCACGCACGGCAGGAGGGTGCGGCGCAGACCCCTCGTGTCGAGCAGGCGGCCTCGCATCGGTGAGCTCACCGCCCCCGCCAGCGTGGTCGCCGTGGTGAGCAGGCCCGCCTGGAACCACGAGACGTGCAGCGTCAGGACGGCGTGAAAGGTCAGGGCCAGACCAGCCGCGAAGATCGGCAGCCGGACCAGGGTGCCGATCACCGTCACGTCACGGGTGGCAGGGACCGCGAGAACCTCGCGATAGCGGTGGACGGCAGCGGTGAGCACCTGACCAGGATGCCAGCCGGGTCCGACATACCCCTCTCGGCCCTCTCGGTCCTCGCGCCCGTCCCGAGACACGGCTGGGCGGGTCGTCCCGAGGGACGACCCGCCCAGCCGACGTGCTGCCCTGCCGTTCAGCTCAGGGCGATGTCCATGTCGTCCACGACGAAGCTGGTCTGCGCCTTGACGTCCTCGGTGGCGAGCAGGCGCAGGGTGATGGCCTTGCCGGCGTATGCCGACAGGTCCACCGTGCGCTTGACGTAGCCCGAGGTCTTGTCACGGTTGGTCACCGTATCGACGATCTTGCCTGCCCCCCTGCTGGTCACCTGGACTCGCAGGGTGTCGTACCCGATCGTCGTGGTCCGCTCGGCGGTGTCCACCGCGATCCAGTAGGTCAGCGTGGCCTTCTTCCCGGCGGGAAGGGTGACGGCCTGCTGGACGTGCTCGCTCGTGGGGTAGCCGTTGCCTCCCAGCCAGAGCTTCCAGCTCCCGGTGCGCGCCGGACGACCCGAGTTGTCGGTGATCGGGCCGCGCGAACCGGTCCAACCCTTCTGGCCGGCCTCGAAGCCGCCGTTGACCAGCACCCCATCAGGCTGCGGGGTCGCGGTGGCCGTTGCGGTCGCCGTCGGGGTCGCGGTCGGCGTCGCGGTGGCAGTAGGCGTGGCCGTCATCGTCGCGGTGGCCGTTGCGGTCGCCGTCGGGGTCGCGGTCGGCGTCGCGGTGGCAGTAGGCGTGGCCGTCATCGTCGCGGTCGGCGTCGCGGTGGCAGTAGGCGTGGCCGTCATCGTCGCGGTCGGCGTCGCGGTGGCAGTAGGCGTGGCCGTCATCGTCGCGGTCGGCGTCGCGGTGGGCGCGGGCCCGGGGCCGGGTGCGCCGGGAGCCGCCGTCACCGCGGTGTCATCGATCACGAAGGTCGTGGGTAGCGGCTTGTCCTGCGTGGACGTGAACCGCAGCGCCACCGACCTGCCCTTCTGGGAGGACAGGTCGGCGGAGACCTGGATCCAGCCCTTCTTCTGGTCGACGTTGGACAGGGTGCCCATCGTCGCCACGACCGCGCCGGAGGAGTCGACCACCTCCGCCTTGAGGGTGTCGTAGGCCCGCGCCGCGCCATCGGTCGAGGTCACGTCGATCCAGGCCCAGGCCTTGGGTGCGGTGCCCGAGGCCGGCACGGTGACCGCGGCGGAGGTCAGGGTCTGACCTCCGGCGTTCAAGGTGGCGGCCTTGGTGCCCTCGTGGGTCTTGGCGACAGCGCCGATCGTGGACGTGGTGCCGGTCCAGCCGGTCGCCCCCTGCTCGAAGCCGGGGTTGGTCAGCAGGTTGTCCGCGGTCGTCCAGCCGACGTCGAGGGTGAAGGTCTGGCGCGCCTCACCGCCCTTGCCGTCGGCCGCGACGACGGTGACCTGGGAGGACCCCGCGGCCGTCGTCGATCCGGTGATCAGACCGGTGCGCGGGTCGATCGTCAGGCCCGCGGGCAGACCGGTCGCGGAGTAGGTGATCGCGTCGCCGTCCGCGTCCGTGGCCTTGGCCTGGATCGACGCCGGGGCTCCCGGGGCGACGGACTGCCGACCGATCGCCGTCAGCACCGGATTGTGGTTGGTGGTGCCTCCGTCGCCGACGCCACCGCTCATGACCAGCGCGAAGGGCTGGGAACCCTGCGGCACGTTGTGACCGACGGCCTTGACCTTCCAGGTGCCCGCCTCGGGCGCCTGGACGTAGACGTTCTCCACGTTGTTCTTGCGGTCGGCCGAGCCGTCCGTCTGGCTCCACCCGCCGGAGAAGACGTTACCCCGGTAGGTCTTGCCGCTGGGCGAGGTCACCTCGAGGTCGAGGTCGTTGACCAGGGTGGTGGCCGCCGCGGCCGCCGCGGGCGCGTCGGTCCACACCATCGACACCTTGAAGGGTGCGCCGGCGGTCACCGACACGCTCTGCTCGGCCGAGGTCCCGGTGGTCAGGCCCGCCCCCTCGTCGACATACCGCGCCGTGCCGGTGGTGGCGGCGGCGAGGTCGACCCGGCCCCAGCCCTCGTGGATGTTGGGGATCGGCAGCTTGTTGTCGTTGCTGCCGTTCTCGTCCTCGTCGAGCATGTCGTGCGCGGAGTTGATCAGCGTGGCCTTGACCAGCGCCGCCGACGCGTCGATGCCCCACTTCTTGTGGTAGAAGTCGCGGACCACGGCTGCGCCGCTGGCCGCGAGCGGGTTGGACATCGAGGTGCCCGAGAGGTACTTGTACGAGCTGTTGTACGGGAAGCCGTAGCCGTCGTGCTGGTACTCGCCGCCCTTGGGGTTGGGGCCCGAGGAGTAGCCCTGCTGGAACAACGGCGAGTAGCCCGACAGGATCCACGAGCCCGGGGCGACGACGTCGGGCTTGATCCGGCCGTCGTCCGTCGGGCCGCGGCCCGAGAAGGCGCCCATCTGCTCGGCGTTCCCGGTCTGGTTCTGGTCCTTGACGGGCGCCGCCGGGTAGGAGTCCGGCCACCAGGCCCCCCAGGTGGGTGGCTTCTGCGCGCCGTTGATGGCCGCGCAGTTGGCGCCGATCGTGGACTTCTCCTTGGGCGTCTGCGCGTCGTAGGTGAGCGCCTTGTCGCAGGGGAAGCTGGTGCGCGAGCTCTCGGAGGCACCCACCGACAGGACGTTCTTGGCGGTGGCGGGCGCGCCCACGGAGTCCGGGTCGATGACCCCGTCCTTGTCGGCGTCCTTGCCGCTGTTCCCCGCGGAGAAGGTCACCAGCATGTCGCGGTGCTTGCTGGTCCAGGTGTCGACCTCGACCGACTGGTCGTTGTACTCCCCCAGCTTGGCCGAGCCCCAGGAGTTGGAGTGGATCCGGGCCCCCTTGTCGTAGGCCGCCTGGAAGAGCTCGCCGATGTCCTCCGGGATGCCGGTCAGCAGGTATCCGGACTTGGTCACCAGCGCACAGTTGCCCTCGGTGTTGGTCCAGTTCTCGACCGCCTGGAACACCAGGTGCACGGCCGGCGCCGGCGCCTTGCCCACGCCGGACGCATCGCCACCGCCGGAGACCGAGATCGCCGTGTGGGTGCCGTGACCGGAGGCGACGTCGCGCGGACCGTCGTTCTCCGGGGTCATGCAGCCGGGGCGTGCCGGGCTGGGGTAGTCCAGGATCGCGGTGATCCGCGAGGGAGCCAGGTCCTTGAAGGCGGTGGCTGCCTCCCCGGTCCCCAGACCGGTGTCGGCGACCGCGACGGTCTGGGAGGAACCGTCGTAGCCACGGCCGTTCGCGACCTTGGCCGACATGTCGTCCCCGCCGCCCTTGTCGTTGGCGACGAGGGCGGCGGAGGTATGCCGAGAAGCCACACCGGGCGCGCCCGCCGGCTGCTGGGCCAGCACCTGGGACGTCGGCAGCTCCCACACGGTCAGGTCGGCGACCTCGTCGCGCTGGGCGATGGCGCGCAGCTGCGCGGGGGTGGCGGCGACGGTGAGCACCCGGCCCCGGCCGGTGGCCACGGCCCCGGTCTTGGCCACGACCGCGCGACCGGCGGCCGGGGTGATGTCGGGGTCGATCGTCACGGTGTAGAGCGTGGGCCGGCCCGCGTCGATCGCCGCCCGGGCGTCCTTGGCCAGGCGCCACTGCGGCGACATGCGCTCGACACCCACCACACCGGGCAGGCCGCGCACGGCCTCGACCCGGTCGGCGGCCAGACGGACCTTGAAGGCGAAGTCGGGCAGGTAGCCGAGGACGCGGGCCCCGGCGGACTCGAGCGCGCTGCGGGCCGCGGGAGTCACCGGACCGGACAGCTGGACCACGTAGGCGCCCTTCTCCCCCGCGGCGAGGGGACGCGGGGCGAGACCGGGAGCCACGGAGCGCGACCGGCCGACGACGACGTCGCCGCCGCGCAGGTGCAGGACCGGGTGGGCGTCCTGGGTGGTCCGGGGCTGGAAGGGGGCCGCCGTGGCGGTCGGTGTCGCGGCACCGGTGGGCAGCCCGAAGGCGGCACCGGCGACGGCGACGGTCGCCGTGGCCACGAGGGCACGACGAGAGGGGATGGCAGGCATGAGGTCCTCGAGCGGGGGATGGCCGTGGCGACCGGGCGATGTCCCCCAGGCAGGGGGATGGTCGAAACGTAGGCCGGGGGATCTGCCCTGGTCAAGGGCGACCGCGCATTCCGGCGTGGCGTGAAACCCCTTGGCCCCGGAGGGTGCTCGGACAGCCACCCAGCGTCGAAGCCGCAGACTCTGCGCGAACCTGTCACGACCCGCCGTGACCGCGACCCGACCTTGCCGTGCCGGTCAGCCCCCGAGGTGCCCCACGACGAAGGCGATGCTGCGGGACCGGGCATAGGGCGTGAGAACGGCGTGGTCGACCAGATGGTCGCGCTCGACGGACATCGTGACCCCCCGCGCCTGCAGCCGGCGCCAGGCCGCGTCGCCGCCCCGCTCGTCGTAGATCGCCGCGTCCACGTCCCCCATCAGGTAGTGCAGCTCCGCGCCGCCGACCGCAGCCTGCGACACCGACTTCTCCACGCTCTGCACCAACCCCCGGGCGGCCAGGACGCGGCGCAGGGCCTGCGAGGACTTCGCCCGCGACCGCACCGAGCCCACGACCCGGGACACCATCGGCCGACCGGACTCGTCCGCCCCGGTCGCCTCCTCGTTGACCATCGGGCCGGCACCGGGGAGCGTGTCCGGCGCGATCAGGCCCGCGTCGTCGGTCCACGAGCCGTGGCTCACCGACACGACCGACCGGCAGGGGACGCGGGAGGCCACACCCATGGCGATCCAGGAGCCGCTGCACATGCCCCCGACGTCCGGGACCAGGCCGAACTCCTGGGCGGCCCACCGCGTCACGGCGGTGTACTGCTCCACCGCGCGCATGTCGTGCGGGGCCGGGTCCCGAGGCTCGTCGACGAGCACCAGCTCGCCATACCCCTGGATGTCGACGCGCACGGTCGTCACGCCCCGGAGGGCCAGCTCCCGGGCCAGCCGCGCCCAGACCCCGCCCGCACCCGAGTGCGGCTCGGTCGAGCTCGTGGCCCAGACCAGGACGCGCCGGGGATCTCCCACGGCGTGGGTGACGACGGCGGGCAGGCCCGCGACGGTCACGAGCTCGTCCTCGACCTCGACGCCGTCCGCCGTCATGACGACAGCACGCCCCCGCAACGCAGGCAGCACCACGTCACGCGGCTCACCGGCACGCCCGGCCAGGTGCTCGGCGACGGCGTCGGCCACGTCCAGCCGCGCCACCGTGAACAGGCTCGGGCGATCGAGCTGCACGGTCAGGTGGTCAGCGGTCCAGGTGTGCCCGCCGGCCGCCTCGAGGAAGGTGCGCGTGGGCTTGTCGGCGGGTGCGTCAGGACCGGCGACGACGACCACGTCCTCGGCCAGCCCGTCGGACCAGCAGCGGGCAAGGTCCACGGCGGCCCAGTCCGCCACCTCCGCCGCGTCGAAGGTCACCCCGGGGAGGGCGACCGAGCCCGGGGCGCCCAGCGGGTCGACCTCCGGCACGCCCTCGGACTGCGCGGATACCCGCAGCAGCGCGGCCCGCGACCGCAGGTAGGTGCGTCCGCGCCCGACGGGCGCCACGAGGACCAGGGAGGACAGGCTCCGGCCGGCCTCGCCCACGGCCTGCGCCGCCAGCGCCCCGGTGACCCCGAGGGCGACGACGGAAGGGGGGCAACCGGGCACGACCTGGGCCAGCAGGTCGAGGACCGCCAGGATCTCCTGGCGCCAGCGCGTCGGGGCCGGGGGCGCGTCCACGGCCGGGGTCCCGGAGGCGGACGCCCCCGACCACGCGATGCGGGCCACGACGAAGCCCTCCCGGACGAGCCGGGCGGCCTGGGCCATGGCGAACCGGTGGGTGACCAGCTCCTCCATGCCACCGGGGAGCAGGACCAGCACGGCGCCGCGGGCCCGGCCGTCGGACGGGTGATGGATCCGGGTGAGGACGGCCCGACCGTCGACGTCCAGCCAGGTGGCCGAGGTCTGCCCCGGCATACCCGCGCGCCCGTCCTCCCAGGGGACCGGTGACGCCGTCGACGCGGCGATCGCCGCCGCCATGTCCGCACCCAGCTCGATGACCTTGTCCACGCCGTCCCTCCCCTGTCGGTGCGGGCAACTCTAGCGGGGGCGGGCCCACCGCGCGTGCGGACGCCGGAGGCCTCCCCCGCCTGCGCGCCGGGCGTCAGGTCGTGGGCGGGACGAAGGGGACGAGGGTGAAGGTCAGCCCGTCCAGGCGGGCACGCAGCTCCACGTCCTCGGCCAGCAGCGCACCGAGGCGACCGAGCAGCTCGTCCAGCTCGGGCGCGGGCAGCCCGGGATCCAGGACGACGTCGACCCGCAGCGCGCCGGACGGTGTCAGGCCCGCTGCCCGGACGTCGTGCAACCGGGCGGAGCCGACCTCGACCCGCGCCCGTCGCAGGGCACCGAGGACGACCGCGTCCTCGTGAGCGGGCACCCACTCCCGCGACTGCGCGAGCGCATAGACCATCGAGGCGCGCAGCACCCTCCCGCGGTCGTCACCAAGGTCCAGCAGGATGGCGTCGCACCCCTCCTGGACCGCTGCCTGCGCCAGCGTCACCGAGGTGACGGGGACCGGGCGGGCCGAGGGGTCCCACGCCGCGAGGGTCTGCAGGCTCGAGAAGGCCGGCAACGCGCGCTGCCCGTCCGGTCCGGTCAGCACCACCGTCGCCATGTCCGCCACCGAGTCGGTGCCGGCCTCGGCCGCCTCCCCGGGCGCAGCGACCACCGGCACGAAGGTCCGGGCCCCCGCGACGGCGCGCAGCAGGGCCCGCTCGTCGACCTCGTCCGTCGCCAGCGCCGCCGCGAGAGCCGGGTCGACGGCGCCGGTGTCCTGGGAGAAGGGGCTGGGGGCGAGGTCGCGCCCGCGCCAGGGGACGCCGCCGGTGTCGCGGCCGTGGGCGGCGTCGTGACCCGCCATACGGCGCTGGAGCTGCGGATCGATCGGTCGGCTCGGCATGGCGGTCAGGCCGGTCGGCCCGCGACCTCGAGGGCCTCGGGCAGGGTGAAGGCGCCGCGGTAGAGCGCCGACCCGACGATGGCTCCCTCGACCCCCTCGGGCACGAGCCCGCGGATCGCCCGGACGTCGTCGAGGGTCGAGACGCCCCCGGAGGCGACCACGGGCCGGTCGGTGCGGGCGCACACCTCGCGCAGGAGATCGACGTTGGCGCCGGACATCATGCCGTCCTTGTTGACGTCAGTCACGACATACCGGGCGCAGCCCTCGGCGTCCAGGCGCGCCAGCGTCTCCCACAGGTCACCGCCCTCCTGGGTCCACCCGCGAGCGGCCAGCGTGGTACCCCGGACGTCGAGACCCACGGCCACCCGGTCACCGAACTCGGCGATGGCCCGACGGGTCCACTCGGGGTCCTCCAAGGCGGCGGTGCCGATGTTGACGCGACGACATCCCGTCGCCAGGGCCCGCACCAGGGAGTCCTGGTCACGGATGCCGCCGCTCAGCTCCACCCGCAGGTCCAGCCGACCGACGATGTCGCGCAGCAGCTCGTGGTTGGAGCCCCGCCCGAAGGCCGCGTCCAGGTCGACCAGGTGCAGCCACTCGGCCCCTTGCTCCTGCCAGGTGCGGGCAGCCTCCCAGGGGTCGCCGAACTCGCCCCCGGAGCCCGCCACCCCCTGCACCAGCTGGACGGCACGGCCGTCCACGACGTCGACGGCGGGCAGGAGCTCGAGGCGCGGTGCGTCAGTCACGCCACGACGCTATCGCGACCACGACCCCGGTATGGCGTCGCACCCGGTCGCCGGGACGCGGACCGCCGCGGCGGAGACCGTCCCGGTGAGGGACGGCTCCCGCCGCGGCGGTCGAAGAGAGGAACCGGTCAGCGACCGACGTTCGCGTCGATCCAGGTGCGCATCTCGGTCTCGGTGGAGTGCCCGGCGAGGGACTCCCCGACGAACTTCCCGTCCTTCAGCACGGTCATGCTGGGCATGCCCTTCATGGGGATCCCCAGCTTCGCGAGACCGGCCATGCCCAGCTTCTCCAGGTCGACGTTGGCCAGGGTCCACCGGCCCGCGTCCTTGGCCACCGCCGCGGCGGCCATCTTGCCGTTCTGGCCGGACAGCATGGGCAGTTGGCCGTCGAGGTGGACCCGAACGACCACCGGACGCTGCTTGGACAGCTCGATGACGGCCTTCCACTCCTCCTCGCTGGCCACGGTGACGACCGCGCCGTCCGGAGCCGGGGTGGTGGTCGTGGGCTCGGGAGCCGGGGTGGTACCCGTCGGGCCAGGCTTCGTCGGCTCAGGGGCCGGGGTGGTACCCGTCGGGCCAGGCTTCGTCGGCTCGGGAGCCGGGGTGGTACCCGTCGGGCCAGGCTTCGTCGGCTCAGGGGCCGGGGTCGTACCCGTCGGGCCAGGCTTCGTCGGCAGCGGACCCGGTGTCGTCTGGGTGGGGGCCGGGGTCGAGGTCGGGGCCGGGGTCCCGGTGGGGGCGGGGGTGACCGGGCCGTAGGCCTTGACCACGCTGTCGATCCAGGTGCGGGTGGTGCTCTCGCCGCCCCACCCGATCATGCGCTTCGGGTTGGTCATCTCGGCGCCCCGACCGTAGGCGATGGCCGTGGGAAGGCCGGTGATGCCGGTGAACATCTTCTTGCCGGCACCGCCGTCCTTGTCCCTGTCCATGATGGCGAGGACCCAGGAGCCGCCGTCCTTGGCGTTCATGGCCCGGATGACGGGGTCGAGCTGCTTGCAGGCACCGCACCAGGAGGGAGCGGTGACCAGGAACACCACGGGCCGGGTGTCGGCCATCTTCTTCACGGCCTCGAGGTTGCTCATGTTCACCTCCACGACGGAGGACTCGGCCGAGACGGTCGCGAAGACCGAAGTGGTGCGGATGGGGGCGGAGGTAGCGGCAGAGGCGACACCGGACAGGCCGGTGCTGCCGACTGCGGCCACCAGAGCGCCCGCGGTGAGCGCGCGGGCCGTCGTGCGAGACAGCTTCATGTGGGTTTCCTTCGGGGATCGATCGGGCACCGCGACGAGCGCGGCGTCTTGCCTGGAGGGTGGGGCAAGAGTCGGGTGGAGGGCGTTCGGTCAGGGGCACATGTGGCGCTGGGAGGCAGCCACGATGCGCGCTGCGACGGCCGCGGCGCCGGGGGTCTTGTCCGCCTCGAGCTCGCCGCGGACGGCGGAGAGCAGGTCGGAGGCGGGAAGCCCCGCCAGGTGGGCCGCGCAGGCGGACTTCAGGCTCTTGGTGACGACGTCAGGCTTGAGCGAGGCGCCGCCCGGACCCTTGCGCACCTCGGCGACGGCGTCGTCGACCGCGGTGGCCTTGGGCACGAAGGTGTTCATGGCCTCCGGAGCGGCGGCTGACGTCGGCGCCGCCGCCTGGCCGGTGGCGGCGGCATCCGTCGCGGATGGGGCCGCCACCTGCGAGGTGCTCGCGGCGCTGCCGGTGGTCGTGCTCGTGTCGCCGCCGGAGCAGCCGGCCAGGAGCAGGGCCAGGGTCAGGGGGATGCACCAGCGGGTCGGAGCGGTCATGTCCACCTCCAGGAGAAGTCGTCGTCGTGGCCGACCCTAATCATCGCCCGAACAGCGCAACAGCCCTGCACGAGACGAATTCGTGACCAGGGCCAAGGTTCGCCCGTTCAGAAAGCCAAAGACACGAAATGTGATGGCTGGTTGCGACAGTAGCGACAAATCGCCGCGATTCGGGCACGTTCTGTGATCCCCTGTCCGTAGCCAAACACCACAGCGGCGGGCGACGTCACGGGACGGCGACCTGCCGCCCGCGCATGCCTCCCGGCGCCACCCGGGCTCGTGGTAGACCCGCTCGCCCCGGAGCCACCCTGATCTCGTCACCGGGTCCAAGGAGACCGCCCCCGTGGCCGATCCTCAGCGCAGCGAGCGCACCCAGTTCTCGACCAGGTGGAGCCCGGCCTCACCCGACTTCTCGGGGTGAAACTGGGTGGCGGACAGCGGCCCGTTCTCCACCGCGGCGACGAACGGCACCCCGTGCTCGGCCCAGGTGACCTTCGGCGTGACCACCTCGAAGGGACCGTGGGGCTGCAGGGTCCACTCACGGACGGCATACGAGTGGACGAAGTAGAAGCGCTCGTCCGCCACCCCCGCCAACAGCGCGGTGTCAGCGGGTGCCTGCACCCTCGACCAGCCCATGTGCGGGACGACCGCCGCCGGCAGACGCTCGACCGTGCCGGGCCACTGGTCGAGCCCCGGGACCGCGCCCTGGGTCGACGGCTCCACCGAGGCCTCGAACATCGCCTGCATGCCGACGCAGATGCCCAGCACCGGGCGGGCCCCGGCCAGGCGGATGTCGATCAGCCGGTGGCCGTCCACCGCCCGCAGACCACGCAGGCAGGCGTGGAAGTTGCCGACCCCCGGCACGAACAACCCGTCCGCCTCGAGCACCCGGTGCTCGTCGGCCGTCAGCGTCACTCGAGCACCGACGTGCTCGAGTGCTCGCACCGCCGAGCGGACGTTGCCGCTGCCGTAGTCCAGCACCACCACGTCCGGCGCGTTCACAGCCCCTCCTCCACCTCGGTGGCGAGCCGATGCTCGTCCGCCACCAGCTTGTCGAATCCCGCCACGGAGGCGTCCGCGGGGGCCACCAGCTCCGCGCGTGGCAGCGACGCCCCGGACGTGCCGCCGATGATCTCGGCGTGCGGGAGACCGAGGAGCAGGCACAGGTCGGTGAGCATCTCCTCGGCCGTTCCCCCGGGGTCGGCCAGCAGGTCGCGGATCGCGCCGGGGGCTGCACCGTTGCGCCGGAACCCGGTCACGGCGGCCAGGTCGGACGGGCGAGCCAGCGGCATGCCAGGGACCCTCGCGGCTCCCACACCAGGCGTCCACTGCACCCACAGCTGGCCGCCGCGCAGCCGTCGACGCCAGCAGGTGATGACGGCCCGACCGTCGTGCAGCCACAGCCCGATCGCCGGCCGGAGGGTGACCCGCAAGGGGTGAGCGGCCAGCATCGTGACGCCGCCGGTGTAGGGGGCCATGGTCCGGCTGTCCCCCGCAGGGACCAGCGTCGTCCACGGCCGGCCGGGCACGACGTAGACCGGAAGCGTCCCGCGACGCACCCAGCGCAGCACCCGGTCGCGGCGACCACGGACGAGCAGCAGCCCACGATCCATGGCGGTCAGAGCGCTCCCTTGGCGCTGGGGATGCCCTGGACCCGGGGGTCGAGCGCGCAGGCGGCGCGCAGGGCCCGGGCGAAGGCCTTGATCTGGGCCTCGACCAGGTGGTGCGGGTCGCGACCGGACAGGACCCGCACGTGCAAGGCGATGTGGGCGTTGTGGGCGATCGACTCGAAGACATGTCGGGTCAGCGACCCGACGTACTGCCCGCCGATGAGGACATACGCCTGCCCCTCGGGCTCGCCCTCGTGGACGACGTAGGCCCGGCCCGCCACGTCGACCACGGCCTGGGCCAGAGCCTCGTCGAGCGGAACCATGGCATCGCCGAAGCGGGAGATGCCGCGCTTGTCGCCCAGGGCCTGCCGGAGCGCCTGCCCGAGGCAGATGGCGACGTCCTCCACGGTGTGGTGGGCGTCCACGTCGATGTCCCCGTCGGCCTGGACCGTGAGGTCCATCAGCGAGTGCTTGGCGAAGGACTCGAGCATGTGGTCGTAGAACCGGACGCCCGTGGACACCTGGGCTCGGCCCGTGCCGTCCAGGTCGAGGGTGAGCTCGATCCGGGACTCGGAGGTGGCGCGGGAGACCGTGGCGGTGCGGTGTGTGGGCCGGTCGGTCATCGAGGCTCCAGTCGGTGGGTCGGGGCGAGCTCGCGCAGGGCGGTCAGGAAGCGGTCGGTCTCGGCGGGCGTCCCCGCCGTCACCCGAAGATAGTGGGGAATGCCCACGTCACGGACCAGGACACCCTGGTCGAGCAGGGCCTGCCACAACACGTGCGAGTCGGCGACACCCCCGAAGAAGACGAAGTTGGCGTCGCTGGCCACCGGGCTCAGACCCAGGGTCGACAGCTCGGCGACGATGCGGTCGCGCTGGTCCTTGATCGCCTCGACGGTGGCGAGCATGAGGTCGGCGTGGTCGAGCGCGGCCACCGCGACGGCCTGGGTGACCGAGGACAGGTGATAGGGCATGCGCACCAGCCGCAACGCGTCCACCAGGGCGGGGTCGGCCGCGAGGTAGCCGAGGCGACCGCCGGCGAGGGCGAAGGCCTTGCTCAGGGTGCGGGTGACGACGAGCCTGGGGCGCCCGGCCAGCAGCGTGAGCGCGGACGGCGTGCCGGGGCGGGCGAACTCGGCGTAGGCCTCGTCCACGATCACCACCGCGTGCGGCGCGGCGTCGTGCACCGCCTCGACCAGGTCCAGCGACAGCGCCGTGCCCGTGGGGTTGTTGGGCGAGCAGAGGAACACCAGGTGCGGGTCCTGCTCCTGCACCTGGGCGACCGCGGACTCGATCGACAGGTCGAAGCGGTGCGCCTCGTCGTGGAAGCCCTCGCCGCGGTAGCCGTGCACGAAGGTCGTGCCCGTGGTCTCGGTGATGATCGGGTGCATGGAGTAGGCGGGCGTGAAGCCCAGCGCCCGCCGCGTCACCCCGCCGAAGGCCTGGACCAGGTGCAGCAGCACCTCGTTCGAGCCGTTGCCGGCCCAGACCTGCTCGGGGGCGATGTCGACCCCGCCGGTGCGGGTGAGGTAGCCCGCGAGCCGGTCGCGCAGCTGCGAGAACTCGCGGTCGGGATAGCGGTTGAGGTGGGGAGCGACCGCGGCCACGGCCTCGGTCGTCGCGGTCACCACGACCGGCGGCAGCGGGTATGACGACTCGTTGGTGTTGAGCTGGACGGGGACGTCCAGCTGGGGAGCGCCGTAGGCCGTCCGGCCGCGCAGGTCCGGCCGCAGCAGCGCCTCGACCTGGGTAACCGCTCGCGAGGTCATGCCGGCTCCCCCGCCGGTCCGGGCTCGGGCACCTCGTCGCCGAAGCGGGCGGTGATCGCCTGGCTGTGTCCGGGCAGGTCCTCGGACTGTGCGAGGGCGACGACGTGGTGCGCGACCTCGCGCAGCGCGTCCTGGGAGTAGTCGACGACGTGGATGCCTCGCAGGAAGGACTGCACCGACAGCCCGCTCGCGTAGGCCGCCGAGCCGCCGGTGGGCAGCACGTGGTTGGACCCGGCGGCGTAGTCGCCGAGCGAGACCGGGGCGTAGGAGCCGACGAAGACGGCCCCGGCGTTGCGGACGCGGGCGGCGACGGCGGCGGCGTCGCGGGTCTGGATCTCCAGGTGCTCGGCGGCGTAGGCGTCCACGACGCGCAGCCCGGTGTCCAGGTCGTCGACGAGGACGATCCCGGACTGGCTGCCGGTGAGGGCGGTGCGGACCCGCTCGGCGTGCTTGGTGTCGGGGACGCGCCGCTCGACGGCCGCGACCACCTGCCGCGCGAGCTCCGCGGAGTCGGTGACCAGCACGGATCCCGCGAGCGGGTCGTGCTCGGCCTGGCTGATCAGGTCGGCGGCGACGTGCTCGGGGTCGGCGGAGTCGTCGGCGAGCACGGCGATCTCGGTCGGGCCGGCCTCCGCGTCGATGCCGATGACCCCCTGGAGCAGCCGCTTCGCGGACGCGACGTAGACGTTGCCGGGGCCGGTCACCAGGGCGGCGGGCTCGACGGCCTCGGTGTCCAGCGCCTCGTCGGCGGCCGCGCCGTAGGCGAACATCGCGACGGCCTGGGCGCCGCCGACGGCATACACCTCCTGGACGCCGAGCAGGTGGCAGGCCGCGAGGATGGTGGGGTGCGGCAGCCCCGCGAAGCGGCCGATCCCCTCGCGCTGCGGCGGGCTCGCGACGGCGAGGGAGCCGACGCCGGCCTCCTGGGCGGGCACGACGTTCATCACCACGGACGAGGGATAGACGGCCAGTCCGCCGGGGACGTAGAGCCCCACCCGCTCGACGGGCACCCACCGCTCGGTCACGGTGCCGCCCGGGACGACCTGGACCGTCACGTCCTGCCGCCGCTGGGCCCGGTGGACCAGGCGGGCGCGCTCGATGGCCACCTCCAGGGCACGCCGGACGTCGGGGTCGAGCTGCTCGGCCGCGAGGGCCAGCACCTCGACCGGCACCCGCAGGCTCGGGGGACGCACCCCGTCGAGGCGCTCCCCCAGCTCCAGGAGGGCCGCGGCACCGCGATGCCGCACGTCCTCGCAGATGGGGCGCACCACGTCCAGCGCGGCCTCCACGTCCAGCTCGGCCCGGGGCAGGGTCTCGCGCAGGGCACGGGCGCTCAGCTCACGCCCCCGCAGGTCCTCGATCGACAGCATGGGCGAAGTCTAGGTCCGACCACCGACAGGCCCCTGGGTCGTCTCAGCGGCGTCCGACGGTCTGTCGGACCTCTCGGTCACAATGGACCCCATGTCCTCCGTCGCTCCTCCGCCGCCGCCCGGCTGGGCACCCGGCCCCCCACCACCCCCGGTCGGACCACCCCGGATCCCGGACCTGCCCCCGCGGGCGGTGGACTACCAGCAGGTGCTGCGGGGCCCGCGCCACCGGGAGTGGCGGCCGCTCGCGTCGCTCGTGGTGATGGTGCTGTCGTTCGTCCTCGTCAACATCGTGGGCTGGGCCGCGGCCCTCGGGGTGGTGGCCGCGACCGGTGGCGACCCGGAGCGCTGGCTCCAGGACGCGGGATCGATCACCTCCGAGCCGGGGGGCTTCCTGGTCACCAACCTCACGCTGGCGGCGCTGGTGCCGTGCGCGGCGTTCGCCGTCTGGCTGGGGCACGGGGTCCCCGGGCGCTACCTGTCCTCGGTGACCGGGCGCTTCCGCTGGCGGTGGTTCGCCCGCTGCCTGCTGGTGCTCGTGCCGCTCTGGGCGCTGTACGTCGGTCTGGGGTCCGCCCTGGACCCGCCGCCGAGCGGACGCCCACAGCAGTGGGTGGTGCTCCTGCTCGTCATGGTGCTGACCACGCCGTTGCAGTGCGCGGGCGAGGAGTTCGCCTTCCGCGGGTGGATCCTGCAGAGCCTCGGCTCCTGGGCCCGGCACCGTTGGGTCGCTCTGGTCCTGCCGACCGTCGCCTCGTGCCTGCTCTTCGGTCTCGCCCACGGCAGCAAGGACCCCTGGGTCATGGCCGACCTGTCGATCTTCGCCGTCACCGCCTGCCTGATGACCTGGCGGACCGGGGGCCTGGAGGCGGCCATTGCGCTGCACTGCGCCAACAACATGCTGGTCATGGGGATCTCGCTGGTGCTCGGCGGCTTCGACGAGGGCTTCATCGACCAGGGCACGACGAGCTCTCCGGCCGCGCTGGTCCCCTCGCTGGTGATGATGCCGATCGCCTACGCCCTCGTCGCCTGGCAGGCGCGACGGGCGGGCATCGTGAGTCGCACCGAGCCGCAGATCCCCCCGCCGCCCGTCGTCTGGCTGCCGGCCACGACGCCCGTGACGACGGCGCCTGCACCCACCTCGCCCGGGGTCGTGCCCTCGCGGGGCGACGTGCCCCCGCAGGGGACGACTCCTCCGCCGCCGTCCGGCCCGCCCGCTCCCCCTGCAGGGCCGGGCCGGACGACGGGAACCGGGTGGGACTGAGCCCCACCCGGGTCTAGCGGGTGCCCCCGATCGCTCGGAGCACCCCGTCGCAGGCGCGCGCGAGCTGTGCGCGCGTCGGCGAGCGACCCCACTCCACGGTGATCGCCGCGCCGCGGTGCCGGGCGTTGAACCACTGCGTCATCGTGCCGTGGCAACCACCCGAGCAGGCGAAGGACTTCGTGGCCAGCCCCAGCTGACGGGACAGGCGGGCGGCCAGGGCCCGGTCCTTGAGGGCATAGGTGTCCACGCCGTCGAAGGGCTGGTGCAGGCTGACGACGTGGCGCGGGTCGGTGCGGTCCAGGAAGGCCATCAGCGCGCGGGTCTCCGGCTCGGACGCCGGCCCGCGACCCGCCCGCGGCACCCGGGAGCTCCAGGCCGTCGGGAAGTTGCGGTTGAGGTCGACGCCGGCGGCGTTGTAGCGCGAACTCCGGGCCCAGCCGTCAGGGTTGACGTACTCCACGACCCACAGGTCCACGCCCCTGACCGGGCGACCGGTGCGCAGGCCGTTCACGACCCAGTGGTTCAGCCGCTCGTTGCCGTGCATCGTGGCGATCACGGCGACCACGGGCTTGCCGGGCTCCCCCAGCCGGTAGGCATGGATGGGGCGGCCCCGGCGGGTGCGGCCGATGACGCGGGTCTCGCGGACCGGGCCGGCGACCGCCGCGAGGGCGGGCGTGGCCCCCGCCTGCCGGGCGGCCGCCTCCGGGGCGACGGCTCGCCGGGCAGGGCTGCCGGACGCCGTGGCCGTGGCGGGGAGGGCCACGGCCACGGCCACGGCGGCAGCGATGGTGCGGGCGACGAAGGACATGCACCCCTCCAGGGACGATCGGTGACAGGTAGTCACCGCATTGCGACCATCATTGATCGGAGAGTGATGGAAGGACAGGTCTGGCGCCCCGTGCCACCCGAACGCACCACCGTGGTCTGATGGAGCCCGTGACCACCGGCTCCTCCCTCGTCTCCGTCGCCACGACCGCCGACGTCGTCCGGCTGGTGGCGGTCGTCCTGATCCTCTCCCTCGCCGCGGCCGCGGTCCACCACTGGGGACGCCTCGGCCACACGGGCGCCACCGTCACCGCGGCCGCCCGGGCCACCCTCCAGCTGGCGGTCGTCGGGATGCTGATCGCCGCGGTGCTGCGCTCGTGGTGGCTGACCCTGGCCTTCATCGTCCTCATGCTCGGTGTGGCCTCGCTGACCGCCGGCAGGCGCGTCGTACCGGACGGGGGCACCTGGTGGACCGTGCTGCCGGTCTGCGCGGGAGCCGTCCCGGTCGGTATGGCGCTCGCGGCGTCCGGCCTGGTCCCCCTGCGCCCCATCGCGGTCGTGCCGATCCTCGGCATCCTCATCGGCAACGCGATGACCGCGACCACCCTGGCCGGCAAGCGCACCCTGGACGCGCTGCGGCAACGGCACGGCGAGTTCGAGGCGGCCCTGTCGCTGGGGCTGCTCGACCGGGACGCCGCGCTGCTGGTCGGCCGCGACGACGCCGCGCTCGCCCTGGTCCCGGGGTTGGACCAGACCCGCACCGTCGGGCTGGTGACGCTGCCGGGCGCCTTCGTCGGCACCCTCCTCGGCGGCGCGTCCCCGCTCGAGGCGGCCGCGGTGCAGCTCGTCGTCCTCGCGGCCCTGCTCCTCGTCCAGGCGCTCGCCGTCGTCGTGACGGTCGAGCTCGTGGCCCGGGGGCGGGTCGGCGACCACGGCCGACGGGCGGCGTGAGTCACCAGCCGATCTCGACGGTCCCCCGACCTGCCCCTCCGGCCGCTCAGCCCTCGGCCGGAGGGCGCCCGCGCCGCGGGAGCGGCCCGGCGTCCTGGGGCATCCGCCCCGCCCTGCGCAGGGCCTCCCGCAGCACCATCTCGACCTGCGCGTTGACGCTGCGCAGGTCGTCGGCCGCCCACCGGGCGAGGGCGTCGTGGACGGCGGGGTCGAGGCGCAGGAGCACCTGCCTGCGCTCGGCCCCGCCGCGACGCTCGCGTGGCGGCGTCACTGGTAGAGCGACCCCGTGTTGACGACGGGCGTCGCCCGCGACTCGCCGCAGAGCACGACGAGCAGGTTGGAGACCATGGCGGCCTTGCGCTCGTCGTCGAGCTCGACGATGTCCTGCTGCTCGAGGCGGGCGAGGGCCATGTCGACCATGCCGACCGCGCCCTCGACGATGCGCGCGCGGGCCGCGACGATGGCCGAGGCCTGCTGGCGCTGCAGCATCGCCTGGGCGATCTCGGGGGCATAGGCAAGGTGGGAGATGCGGACCTCGACGATCTCCACGCCGGCGACCGCGACCCGCTCGGCCACCTCGCGGGCCAGCTCCCCGGACACGACGTCGGTGGACCCGCGCAGCGACTCGACCGCGCTCTCGACCTCGTCGGGCGCGTCGTAGGGATGGGAGATCGCCACGTGGCGCAGCGCCGACTCGGACTGCACCCGGACGAAGTTGTCGTAGGACTCCACCGAGAAGCACGCCCGAGCGGTGTCCGCGACCTGCCAGACGACGATGGCGGCGATCTCGACGGGGTTGCCGTCGGCGTCGTTGACCTTGAGCGTGTTGGTCTCGAAGTTGTTGACCCGCACCGACACCCGTCGCTTGCTGGTGAACGGCAGCACCATCGTCAGGCCGGTGCGCCGGGCGGTGCCGACATACCGCCCGAAGAACTGGATCACCGCTGTCTGGCCGGGCTGGATGACCACCACCGAGCTGGCGACGATCGCCCCGACGAGCATGAGCAGCACCCCGACGACGAAGGGCGTCGCCGTCACGGAGCCGGCCTTGGCGGCCTGGTCGACCCCCAGCGCGACGCACGCCACGCCGCCGACGAGCAGCAGGAGCGCCAGCGCGAGGGCCAGGAAGCCGTCCATGGCGAAGGCCGGTCGCTCGTTGACCCCGACCCGTGCTCCCTCGTGACCCACGGGCCTCGTGGACGGCGGGGCCTGGATCGGGTCCACGGTGTCGTCGCTGCGGTCGGCCGATCCGCCGGGCGTGTGCTGCGTGCTCATGCTCTCCCCCTGGGGTGCGTCAGAATGTGACATCTAACTGATATCACTTTTCTGACGGGGGCGGGAGCCCGCCGGTTCCCTCCGGCAGGCCGGAAGGTCTCCCGGCGCGGCGAGACCTCAGACGCTCCAGGAGATCCGGTCGACCAGCATGGCGATCGGCTCGGGCAGCTCCTCGCGGGTCAGCGCCTCGGCCAGCACCCCCGCCACCCGCTCCTTGCGCGCGGCCGGGGTGCGCGTGAACCGCCGCAGCTGCTCGTCCAGCTCCAGGTCCCGCCAGGCCGGCTGGACCTGCAGCGCCTGGAGCTTGCCGCCGAGCGGCGACCGCCGGATCGCCTCGACCGCCCGCGGGGTCCCCAGGGCGCGCAGCAGCTCGTCCTCCAGGTCGGGCTCGCAGACGAAGAAGCCGTAGGCCGGCAGGTCGGACGCGTCGGTGGCCGGGCAGCCGTCCGCCGCGAGCGCGGTCATCACGTGCCGGACCTCCCCCGCGTCGCACATCCCGACGACCTCCGCCTCCGGGCGCAGCTGGCGGATCTCGGCGAGGACCCGGCCGACGTTGGTGACCCCCTGCAGGTCGACCAGCTCGACCTTGGTGAGGTCGACGCCGGCGGTGGTGAGGGCGGCGCGGACGGCGGCGACGTCGGAGACGCCTTCGAGGAGGGCGACGAGGGCAGGCTGCTCAGGCATGGCGCCACCCTAGGCAGCAGGCCGGTCGCCGGTCACCTCGGACGCCCCGTCCGGGCGCGCAGGTCAGGCCTCGCGGGAGAACTCCGAGGCCCGGCGCACCTGCTCGTCGGTGGGGCGGACCCCGGTGTAGAGCACGAACTGCTCGGCCGCCTGCAGGGCGATCACCTCCGCCCCGGTGATCACCTCGCGGCCGAGCTCGCGGGCGAGCGCCACCAGCGGCGTCTCGGACGGGAAGGCCACCACGTCGAAGACCACCTCGGCCCCCTCGACGACCTCCCGGGGTGCGGACAGCTCGCCCTCCCCGGCCCCGCCGGCCATGCCCACCGGGGTCGCGTTGAGCACCAGGCCGGGGGCGATCCCGTCCAGCGACGACGCCCAGGCGTGGCCGTAGCGGGACGCGAGCGCCGGGCCGGTCTCGGGGTTGCGGGCCACGACGTGCCCGGAGGCGAAGCCCGCGTCCGTGAGCGCGGCGACAGCGGCCTTCGCCATACCGCCCGAGCCCAGCACGGCGAACGGCAGCGACCGGGGCACCTCGTGGGAGTCGAGCAGCGAGCGGATCGCGAGGTAGTCGGTGTTGTAGGCCACCAGTCGTCCGTCGTCGTTGACGATCGTGTTGACCGACTCGATGGCCGCGGCGGACGGCGTCATCTCGTCGACGAGCGCGATCACGTCCTCCTTCCACGGCATCGAGACCGCGCAGCCGCGGATCCCCAGGCCCCGCACCCCGGCGACGGCGTCGCGGATGTCGGTCGCCGTGAAGGCCTTGTAGACGTAGTCCAGCCCGAGCTCGGCATACAGGTAGTTGTGGAACCGGGTGCCGATGTCGGACGGTCGCCCGGACAGCGAGACGCACAGCTGGGTGTCGCGGGAGACGCGCACGGTCACCCGCGGGTCGGGCGTGGGGGTCATCGGGTCACCCCCGCCTGGGTCATCAGCCAGGCCCACTCGAAGGCCGCCTGCCGCCAGGCGTCGTAGCGCCCGGAGACGCCGCCGTGCCCGGCCACCATCTCGGTCTGCAGCAGGACGGGGCGCTCGGCCGGGTCGTTGGTGACGGTCTCGCGCAGCCGGGCGACCCACTTGGCGGGCTCGACGTAGAACACCCGGGTGTCGTTGAGCGAGGTGGTCGCCAGGATCGCGGGATAGCGGCGCGGGGCGATGTTCTCGTAGGGCGAGTAGCCGCGCATGTAGCGGTAGACCTCGGGGTCGTGCAGCGGGTCGCCCCACTCCTCCCACTCGCCCACCGTCAGCGGCAACGAGGGGTCGAGGATGGTGGTCAGGGCGTCCACGAAGGGCACCTGGGCGTGCAGCGCGCGGAACAGGTCCGGGGCGATGTTGGCGACGGCCCCGATCAGCAGCCCGCCGGCCGAGCCGCCCTCGGCGACGAGCCGGTCCGGCGCCACCCACCCGGTCTGCACCAGGTGCTCGCCGCACGCGACGAAGTCGGTGAAGGTGTTGCGCTTGGCGAGCGTCTTGCCCTGGTCGTACCACGCCCGCCCCATCTCGCCGCCGCCGCGCACGTGCGCCAGGGCCCAGACGAAGCCGCGGTCGAGGAGGCTGAACCGCAGGAAGGAGAACCACGGGTCCGTGCAGGCCTCGTAGGAGCCGTAGGCGTAGAGCATCCCGGGGTGCGTGCCGTCGGGCCGGGTGCCCTTGCGGTAGACCAGCGAGATCGGCACCCGGGTGCCGTCCGGCGCGGTCGCCCACTCGCGGCGCTGCTCGTAGTCGTCCAGGTCCACCCCGCCGAGCACCTCGGTGCGCTTGCGCAGGGTCCGCCCGAGGGTGGCCAGGTCCACGTCGTAGACGCACGGCGGGGTGACCAGCGACTGGTAGGAGATCCGCAGCCAGGTCGCGTCGTAGTCGAGGTTGTCACCGGGGTGCACGGTGTAGATCGGCTCGTCGAACTCCAACGGCCGCGGCGCGGCCAGCTCGTCGGGCCGGGGGCGGTCCAGCACGGACAGGGCGGTGAGCCCGTCCTTGCGCATCACGACGACGGCGTATGCCGAGAAGGCCTCCACCCCCACCACCCGCTCCCCCTCGCCCGGGGTGAGGACGGTCCGCCACCGGTCCCGGCTCGTGGCGTCGGCGGGTGCCACGGCCAGCTCGAAGTCCTGGTGGGCGGCGTTGTGGGTGATCAGCAGCACCTCGCCGGCGGGCTCGACGTCGTACTCCACGCCCTCCTCGCGGGGGGCGACCACCCGAGGGGTCGCGTCGGGGTCGGCCGAGTCGACGAGCCAGGTCTCCGAGGTGGTCTTGGACCCGGTGACGATGACGATCCAGCGGTCGTCGCGGCTGGACCCGACCCCCACCCAGAAGCGCTCGTCGGTCTCGTCGTGGACCAGCACGTCCTGCTCGACGGGGGTGCCGATCTCGTGCCGCCAGACCTGGAACTGCCGCCAGGCGTCGTCGTTGCGGGTGTAGTAGACCTGCCGACCGTCGAGGGAGAAGACCAGGCCGTAGCCGATCCCGGTGACCTGGTTGTCGATGACCCGCCCGACCACCCCGGTGACCGTGGGGTCGGTGGGCACCTCGGTGATGACCAGGTCGTAGCGCTCGTCGCCCGTCGTGTCCACGGCATACGCGAACCGGGTGCCGTCGTGGCTGACGTCGGTGGACCCGACGGCGAAGAACTCGTGGCCCTGCGCGAGAGCGGGTCCGTCCAGGAGCACCTGCTCCCCCTCGGGCGGGGTGCCGTCGACGAGCTGCGGGGGCGGTCCCGGGACCCCGCCGGGGGTGTCGGCCACGAGGACCCGGCACTCGCGGGCGTACTGCTCGCCCTCGGTGGTGCGCGAGTAGTACCACCAGCCGCGGTAGGCCACCGGCACCGACAGGTCGGTCTCCTGGACCCGCGCCTTCAGCTCCTCGAAGATCGCCTGTCGCAGCGGCTCCTGGTCGGCGGTCATCGCGGCGGTGTAGGCGTTCTCCGCCTCCAGATGGGCGATGACCTCCGGCGCGGACTTGTCCCGCAGCCACTCGTAGGGGTCGGACACGCTCTCCCCGTGGTGGATGCGGGTCGTCTCCACCCGGCGGGCGCGCGGGGGCTCGGGCAAGGATGCGGAGGTCACGGACGAACGCTAGTCGATGGACCACCGGGACGGCGGCACCGACGTCGCGGCAGCCTGCACCCAGCGCAGCAGTCCCTCGACGGTGATCCCCTCGCCCGGCGCCGCGGCCGCGGCGCGCTCGCGCAGCCGGGTGGCGACGCGGTCGGCGTCGGTGCCCTGCACCACCTGGACCAGCATCCCGGGCCCGCCCACGACTCAGCCGGCGTTGAGGCAGGCCGGGCCGAGCAGGGCCTTGAGGTCGCCGAAGAGCGCCGAGGTGGGATCGACGTGCGGCTCCAGCCGCATCACCACCTCCCGGCCGGGCTGGGTGAGCTTGACCTGCACTTCCGTCGTGCCGGGGTGGTTGAGCAGCACGTCCTTGAGCCGCTCGGCGATCCCGTTGGTGGCACGCACCATCGGCAGCGTCAGCAGCACCGGCCCGCGCGGGCCCTCGACCAGGTCCGGCAGGTGCAGGTCCTGGGCATAGATCGACGTGGACTCGTCACGCCTGTTGACCCGGCCGCGGACCACGACGACCGCGTCCGGTGCCAGCACCGTCGACACCGTCATGTAGGTCGAGGGGAAGAACAGGCACTCGATCGCACCGTCCAGGTCCTCCACGGTGGCGATCGCCCACAGATCACCCTTCTTGGTGCGCTTGAGCTGCAGGCCGGTGATCAGCCCGGCGATGGTGACCGTGGCCCCGTCGGGCTTGCCGTCCTCGGTGTTGAGGGCCGCGATCGAGGTGTCGGCGTGCTGGTGCAGGATGTGCTCGATCCCGAAGAGCGGGTGGTCGGAGACATACAGTCCCAGCATCTCCCGCTCGTACTGCAAGGTCACCTGCTTGTCCCAGCCGTGGGTCGGCACGGGCGGCAGGCCGGCGAAGGCGTCCGCACCGCCGGCGTCCTCGTCGTCCCCGGGCATCCCGAAGGCCGCGAACAGCGAGTCCTGGCCGGCGGCCTCGCGACGCTTGACGTCCACGAGCGCCTCGACGTACCCCTCGTGCACCTCGACCAGGCCCCGGCGCGACTCCCCCAAGGAGTCGAAGGCCCCGGCCTTGATGAGCGACTCGATGGTGCGCTTGTTGCAGACGACGGCGGGCACCTTGTTGAGGAAGTCCTTGAAGGACGTGAAGGCGCCCTTCTCCTCACGGGCCTTGACGATCTCGACCACCACGTTGGCGCCGACGTTGCGGATCGCCTCCAGGCCGAAGCGGATGTCCTCCCCGACGGCGGCGAAGAAGCCGATCGAGTCGTTGACGTCGGGCGGCAGCACCTGGATGCCCATGTGCCGGCACTCGTTGAGGTAGAGCGCGGACTTGTCCTTGTCGTCACGGACGCTCGTCAGCAGCGCCGCCATGTACTCCGCGCGGTAGTTGGCCTTGAGATAACCGGTCCAGTACGACACGACGCCGTACGCCGCGGTGTGCGCCTTGTTGAAGGCGTAGTCCGAGAAGGGCAGCAGGATGCTCCAGAGCTTCTCGACCGCCTCCTTGGAGAAGCCGTTGTCGAGCATGCCCTTCTCGAAGTTGGCGTACTCGGCGTCCAGGACCTCCTTCTTCTTCTTGCCCATGGCACGCCGCAGCAGGTCGGCGTTGCCAAGGGTGTAGCCCGCGAGCTTCTGGGCGATCTCCATGACCTGCTCCTGATAGATGATCAGGCCGTAGGTCATCTTCAGGATCGGCTCGAGCGCCTCGGTCAGCTCGGGGTGGATGTAGTCCACCTCCTGCTTGCCGTTCTTGCGCAGCGCGAAGTTGGTGTGGGCGTTGGCGCCCATGGGTCCCGGGCGGTAGAGCGCGAGGGCGGCGGAGATGTCCTCGAAGTTGTCCGGCTGCATGAGCCGCAGCAGCGAGCGCATGCCGCCGCCGTCGAGCTGGAAGACCCCGAGGGTGTCGCCGCGGGCGAGCAGGTCGTAGGTCGCCTTGTCGGTCATGTCCTTGGACAGGGCGTCCAGATCGACGGTCTCGCCGCGGTTCATCTCGACGTTCGTGATGGCGTCGTCGAGGATCGTCAGGTTGCGCAGCCCCAGGAAGTCCATCTTGACCAGGCCGAGCGACTCGCAGCTCGGGTAGTCGAACTGGGTGATGATCTGCCCGTCGGCCTCGCGCCGCATGATCGGGATGACGTCGATCAGCGGCTCGCTGGACATGATCACACCGGCGGCGTGCACACCCCACTGCCGCTTCAGACCCTCCAGCCCGCGGGCGGTCCCCACCACCTCCTGGGCGACCGGGTCGGAGTCGTGCAGCGCCCGGAAGTCCGCGGCCTCGGCATACCTCTTGTGCTCGGGGTCGAAGATCCCGGACAGCGGGATGCCCTTGCCCATGACGTCCGGGGGCATGGCCTTGGTCAGCTTCTCGCCCACGGCGAAGGGGTGACCGAGCACCCGCCCGGCGTCCTTGACCGCCTGCTTGGCCTTGATGGTGCCGTAGGTGACGATCTGCGCGACGCGCTCCGCACCGTACTTCTCCGTGACGTACTTGATCACCTCGCCGCGACGACGCTCGTCGAAGTCGACGTCGAAGTCGGGCATCGACTTGCGCTCAGGGTTGAGGAAGCGCTCGAAGATGAGACCGTGCGGCACCGGGTCCAGGTCGGTGATCCGCATGGCGTAGGCGCACATCGAGCCGGCTCCGGAACCACGGCCCGGACCCACCCGGATGCCGTTCTCCTTGGCCCAGTTGATGAAGTCGGCGACGACGAGGAAGTAGCCGGGGTAGCCCTTGCCGATGATGACCTCGCACTCGTACTCCGCCTGCTTGCGGGCGTAGTCCGGCACCCCCTCCGGGAAACGGGCGTGCAGGCCCGTCTCGACCTCCTTGACGAACCAGCTGGTCTCGTCCTCCCCCGGCGGGCAGGGGAAGCGCGGCATGAACTGCCCCTCCCCCTCGTGGAAGGAGATGTCGCACATCTCGGCGATGCGCAGCGTGTTGTCGCAGGCCTCGGGCACCTCGCGCCACAGGTGGCGCATCTCCTCGGGGGACTTGAGGTAGAAGTCGTCGGCGTCGAACTTGAACCGGTTGGGGTCCATCAGCGTCGACCCCGACTGCACGCACAGCAGCGCCGCGTGCGCCTTGGCGTCGGCGGCGTCGGTGTAGTGCAGGTCGTTGGTGGCGACGAACGGCAGGTCCAGCTCCTTGGCCAGCCGGAAGAGGTCCTTCTGCACCCGCCGCTCGATGTCGAGCCCGTGGTCCATCAGCTCGCAGTAGAAGCTGTCCCGCCCGAAGATGTCCCGGAAGTCGCTCGCCGCCTGCCTGGCCTCGGCATACTGCCCCAGGCGCAGCCGGGTCTGGATCTCGCCCGACGGGCAACCCGTCGTGGCGATGATCCCCTTGCCGTAGGTCTCCAGCAGCTCGCGGTCCATGCGCGGCTTGAAGTAGTAGCCCTCGATCGACGCCAGCGAGCACATGCGGAAGAGGTTGTGCATGCCCTCGTTGTTGCGCGCCCACATCGTCATGTGGGTGTAGGCGCCGGAGCCGGACACGTCGTCGCGGCCACCGTCGCCGTACTTTACCCGGGTCTTGTCGGTGCGGTGGGTGCCGGGCGTGAGGTAGGCCTCGATGCCGATCACCGGCTTCACGCCGTACCTCGTCGACTTCTTCCAGAACTCGTAGGCCCCGAAGATGAAGCCGTGGTCGGTCGTCGCGATGGCGGGCATCCCCATCTCGGAGGCCCGCTGGAAGAGGTCGTCGATCCGCGCCGCACCGTCGAGCATGGAGTACTCGGTGTGGTTGTGCAGGTGGACGAAGGAGCTGCTGGAGGCTGCTGGCGAGGACATCGGCGGCAGTCTACGGCGGCCCGGTGCCAGCCCCCGGGCGACGAGCCGGGCCACGTCCGGCGACAACCGTCGAACGGCTGCCCGGGCGCCCCTGAGCGACCGGGCTCAGCCCGCCCGCAGGAGGTCCAGGGAGCGCTGCAGGTCCGGCGGGTATGGCGACTCGAAGCTCACCCACTCGCCGCTGCCGGGGTGGGTGAACCCCAGCCGGTGCGCGTGCAGCCACTGCCGGTCCAGGCCGACCTTGCGCGCCAGCACCGGGTCGGCGCCGTAGAGCGGGTCGCCGACGCAGGGATGACGCAGGGCGCTGAAGTGCACCCGGATCTGGTGGGTGCGGCCGGTCTCCAGGTGGATCTCCAGCAGGGACGCGTGCCGCATCGCCTCCAGCACGGCGTAGTGCGTCACCGAGTGGCGCCCCTCCTGCCGCACCGCGAACTTCCAGTCGTGGTGGGGGTGCCGACCGATCGGCGCCTCGACTGTGCCCTCCATCGGGTCGGGCAGCCCCTGGACCACGGCGTGGTAGACCTTCTCCGGCGTCCGGTCGCGGAAGGCCTGCTTGAGGACGGTGTAGGCCCGCTCGGACTTGGCCACGACCATCAGCCCGGTCGTCCCGACGTCGAGCCGCTGGACGATGCCCTGGCGCTCGGCGGCGCCGGACGTGGTGATGCGGTAGCCCTCGGCCATGAGTCCGGACACGACGTCGGGACCGTCCCAGCCCACGCTGGGGTGGGCGGCGCAACCCGCCGGCTTGTCGACGACCACGATCTCGGTGTCGTCGTGCACGATCCGCAGACCGGGGGCCTCGCGCGGCTCGACGGCGGGGGCGTCCTCCCGCACCGGGTCGGGCAGGGACACCTCGAGCCAGGCGCCCGCGGTGACCCGCTCGGACTTGGCCACGGCGGCGCCGTCGACCTGGATCAGCCCCTCGCCCGCCAGGTCGGCGGCCTTGGACCGGGACACGCCGAACAACCGGGCCACGGCGGCGTCGACCCGCTCCCCCTCGAGCCCGTCGGGGACGGGCAGCATACGGACGTCAGGCACGGGTGGCTCCAGGGCTCGTCGGGGTCGTCGGTCCGCCGTCCGGTCGCGCGGCGGCCGGGTCGGCGTCACGGTCCTCGGGGACCGATCCGTCATGGGTGATGCCGAGGACGGACAGCAGGGCGATCAGGGCGGCGGCCGCCACGATGGCGATGTCGGCCACGTTGCCGATGAACCAGCCGCCGTAGTCGATGAAGTCGACGACGTGGCCCTGGCCGAAGGACGGCGGGCGGAACAGCCGGTCCCACAGGTTGCCCAGGAGGCCCCCGAGGACGAGGCCGCCGGCCACGGCCCAGCTGACCGAGACGATGCGTCGGGCGTGCCACACGACCAGGATCCCGATGACGACGGCGATGAGTGTCAGCACCCAGGTCTGGCCGGACCCGAGGGAGAAGGCCGCGCCGGAGTTGCGGATCAGCAGCAGCCGCAGCCAGTCACCGACGAGCGGGTGCGGGTCGCCGGGCGTCAGGGTGCGGATCGCCCACACCTTGCTGCCCTGGTCGGCGGCGAGGGTGAGCGTGGTGAGCAGGGCGATGAGGGGCCAGGTGCGGCGCGCCCGGGTCGTCGGGGTCAACGCTTCTGCGCGGCCTTGCACGTCACGCACAGGGTCGCCCGCGGGAAGGCCTGGACCCGCAGCTTGGGGATGGTGCCCCCGCAGCCCTCGCACACGCCGTGCAGGTCGGACTCGACCCGCTCCAGGGCGTGCTCGTACTGCGCGAGGACGTCGCGGGTGTTGGCGGCCATGGCGGCCTCGTGCTCGCGCTCGATGGCCTTGGAGCCCACGTCGGCCTGGTCGTCGCCCACGATGTCCTGGGTGTCCTGGACCAGGTCGACCAGGTCCTCCTGGGCCGCGGCGAGGTCGCCTCGCAACCGGGCGATCTCGGAGCGCAGGGTCTCCTTGAGCTCGGCCACCTCCGCCGGCGACCAGGCGCTGTCGTCGCCGGAGACGTCGATGGAGCCGGACGTCGTGGACCACCCTGCGGACTTGCCAGCCATGCTGCCCTCACTGAGTTCGAACGGGCCGTCGGGTGCCCCCGCACCGGACGACTGACGGCGCACAGCCGCGCCGAGGTGTGCACAGGGTAGCCCCTTCGTCACCCGCGGGAAAGCTGGCGCTCCGCGAGTGACACGCCGAGGACCTCTGGCACGCCGGAGCGGGAGGTCGCCGTGAGGTGGACCTCCCGCTCCCGGGGCGCCGGAGGGAGCCGGCGCTGCCGGTCGTCAGGCGTGGCTCGGGGCCAGGCGCGTGCGCTCGACCTCGTGCAGCTGCGACTTGAGGAAGGTGGAGATGTTGTCGCGGTAGGTCGCCTCGAAGGCGCGCAGCGCAGCCACGGCCTGCTCGAGCTGGGCCTTCTCGCCGGCGAGGCCCTGCAGGATGCCCTCGCGCTGCTTGGTCGCCTCGGCGATCAGCGTCTCGTGCTGGGCCGTGCCGTCGGCGATGAGCTTCTTGTGGCGCTGCTGGCCCTCGGCGATGAGCTCGTCGTGGCGCAGCTGGGCGGAGCCGACCAGCTCGTCCCGCTTGCGCGAGCCCTCGTTGATCATCGCCTCGCGCTGGTTGCGACCTTCGGCGACGAGGCGGTCCTGCTCGGCCTGACCCTTGGCGACGTGCTCGTCGTGCAGACGCTGGGCCAGCTCGATGAGACCGGCGGCGCCCGAGGCGTCGTGGACGGACGCCGGGGCGGCGAGCGCCTGGCGCGGAGCGCTCTGGGCCTTGGACAGCTCGGAACGGGTTGCGGCCAGCTCGTTCTCCACCCGCATGAGGCGGTCCCGCAGCTGTCCGGCCTCGGCACGGGCGGCAGAGGCGTCGTCACGGGCGGCGACGAGAGCCTGGTCGCTGTGCCCGGCGGCGCCGCGCTCGGCGGCCTCGGCCCGGCGGTCGGCGTCGTCGGCGCGCTTGAGCGCGGCCTGGAGCTCGGTGCGGAGCTTGGCGACCTCGGCGCTACTCTCGCGGCGACCCTTGGTGGCGACCGGGGCCTGGCCCTTGCTGCGCGCGCACTCCTCGTACTTGCGCTTGTAGTCGTCCCGCTCGGCGATCAGGTCGCGCAGCTCGCTCACGACCTCGTCGAGGAAGTCGTCGACCTCGCGCTCGTCGTAACCCCGACGGAACTGGGTGGCTCCGAAGCTCTTCTTCAGCACGTCATCAGGCGTGAGCGCCATGAGTCTTCCTTTGCGATCGTCCAGGTCGCTTCCGCTTGAGGGCGCGGGCGCGACGGTCGCCCAGCAACCTACACCCTGGCGACAGCCTGCATCAGAGCCACTACCACTAACAGCAGCACCAGGAACGCGAGGTCGAGCGCGATCCCACCTATGCGTAGTGGCTTAATTACCTTGCGTAAGGCTCGCAGCGGAGGATCGGTGACCGTGCAGATGCCCTCTGCGACCAGGAGGATCACCCCGGTGGGACGCCAGTCCCGGGCGAGCATCACGACGTACCCGAGCACCATCCGGGCCAGGAGGAGGACCCAGAACACCCACAGGATGTCGAGGATCAGGGTCTTGACGGCGGGCATCCGGGTCCCTTCGGGTGAAACGATTTCGGTCTGGACAACGGGGCAGGCCCGCCGGGTGTTCCCGACGGGCCTGCGCGACGACGCTGGGGCTGCGCGTCAGCTCTGGTTGAAGAAGCCGCGGGTCTCGGTCGGCGTCTCGGACTCCTCGGTCGAGACCTCGACGTCCTGCGGGGTGAGCAGGAAGACCTTGCTCGTGACCCGCTCGATCGAGCCGTTGAGCCCGAAGACCAGACCGGCGGCGAAGTCGACGAGACGCTTGGCGTCGTCGTCGGCCATGTCGCTGAGGTTCATGATGACCGGGATGCCCTCACGGAAGGCCTCACCGATCGTCTTCGCCTCGTTGTAGGTGCGCGGGTGGATCGTGGTGATGCGGTTCATCTGACCGACCTCCGGGTCACGGACGACGCGCGCGACGGGCGTGCGCTGCGGCAGGTGTGCGACGGAGGCATGACGCTCCTCGCGCACGGAGGTGGCACCTCGAGGCTCGTCCTCGGTGCGGGAGGGGCCGACCGGGCCGCGAGAGGCGTCGACCAGGTGCGACTCCGGCCGCGGGGACTCCCGCGGTGCGACCTCGGAGCGGTGATCGCGCCCGGGGTCCCGGTCGTCGTGATAACTGTCGTCGTACTCGTCGTCCTCGGCCAGCCCGAGGTAGACCATCGCCTGGCGTAGCGCCCCAGCCATCGCGTGCTCCTGATCTGTGGTGGATCGCGGTCAGGACCGACGCTACCGGGGCACCGGACGGGCTCCCAGGATTGCCGATCCGACACGCAGGTGTGTCGCTCCGTGACGCACCGCAGCCTCCAGGTCGCCGCTCATGCCCGCCGAGAGCAACGTCGCGCGGGGGTGCCCGGCCTGCACCCGCTCGGCCGTGCGAGCCAGTCGCTCGAAGGCCTCGTCGGGGTCGGCGCCCAGCGGCGCGACCGCCATCAGGCCCCGCAGCTCCAGGTGCGCGGCGTCCTCCACCAGGTCGGCCAGGGCGGGTATGGCGTCCGGACGAGCACCCCCACGCCTGCTCCCCCCGTCGGCGCCGCTGCCCGGGTCCAGGTCGACCTGGAGCAGCACCTCGACGCGGCGCCCGGCCTCGGCGGCCGCGCGGTCCAGCGCTGTGACGAGCCGGTCCCGGTCGACGGCGTGGACCAGGTCGGCGAGGCCCACGACCTGCCGGGCCTTGTTGGTCTGCAGCTGCCCGACGAAGTGGACCCGCAGCCCGGCCCGCAGCGCCGGGTCCAGCGCGGCGACCTTCGCGGCGGCCTCCTGGGCCTTGTTCTCCCCCACGTCGACCACCCCGAGGCCCGCGAGCAGCTCGACGTCGCGGGCGGGGAAGAACTTCGTCACCGTGATCAGGGTGACGTCCGCGCGCGGGCGACCCGCGGTGCGGCAGGCCTGCCCGATCCGGTCCTCGACGGCGGCGAGGCGGGCCGCCAGCTCGGCGCGACGGTCCTCCACCGCGCCCTGGGGGGTGAGCGGCGGCGACTCGTCATACCTGCCGGGAGTCATGGACGCTCCTGCAGGACCACGACCCCGCCGAAGCGCCCCGTCGTGCCGGAGCGACGGTAGGAGTAGAAGCGGTCGTCCTCGCGCGTGCACCCGGGGACCCAGGTCACCGCGACGTCCAGGGCGGCGAGCTGAGCGACCACGCCCGCCGCCACGTCGATCGCGGGGGTGCCGGTCCAGGTGCGCGCACCGCTCTCCGGCACCCGGGCCAGGGCGTCCTGCTGCATCGGGAGCGGCACCTCGTAGCACCGACCGCACACGGACGGGCCGACGTGCGCGGTGATCTCGCGCGCCCCGAGGTCGCGCATCGCCCCCACGGTGGCCGGCACCACCCCGGCGAGCATCCCGGGCCGGCCGGCGTGGGCGGCCCCGACGACCCCGGCCGCCGGGTCCGCCAGCAGGACCGGCGTGCAGTCGGCGACCAGGACGACCAGGCCCAGGCCAGGGGTGGTGGTGACCAGGCCGTCGGCGCTGCCGGCCGGGCCCGAGCAGGGGCCGTCGACGCGGACCACGTCGGCACCGTGCACCTGGTCGAGCAGGACCAGCCGGTCCGCGGCGAGCCCCAGCGCCTCGGCCACCCGGGCACGGTTGGCGGCCACGTGGGCCGGGTCGTCGCCGACGTGGGAGCCCAGGTTGAGACCCGACCCGCCCGCCGGCGCGGCATACGGACCCTCGCTCACGCCGCCGAGGGCGTCGGTGAAGGCGAGTCGGACGGGGCCCTCGTGATGCTGGTGGACGAACACGTCTCAGAGGCTAGCGCGCTCACGGTCCCCGGACCGTCGACACCGCCGGCGCTCTGCCGCCCGTGGCGACGACGACGCCCCGACCAGGAGGTCGGGGCGTCGTCTCGCTCGGTCGCCGGCTCGCGCCGGCACCGGTCACTTCAGGAAGTCCGGGACGTCCAGGTCGGCGTTGTCGTCGAAGGTCACCTGCCGCGGCGGACGCTGGGGCTGCTCGGTCGGGCGCACCTGGCCCGGAGCGGCGGGGGCCTGCTGGGGCTGGCCCTGCGGCTGCGTCGGCACCTGACCGGGGGCGTGCTGACCCGGCTGGCTCCCGGCCGGCTGCGGCAGCTGACCGGGCTGGACCGGACGGACCACCGGCTGGGCCGGCTGCGGCTCGGCCGCCGGCACCGGGCGCAGCGGCTGCCCCTGGGGCGGGCTCTGCACCGGACGGAGCGGCTGGGGCTGGGCCGGCTGAGGAGCTGCCTGGACCGGACGGGCGGGCTGGGTGGGCGCCTGGGGGGCGCGCTGCTGGACCGGGGTCGGCTCCTCGCGACGCGGCTGCGGGTCACCCCCGTCGAAGCCGGCCGCGATGACGGTGACGCGCACCTCGTCCCCGAGGGCGTCGTCGATCACGGACCCGAAGATGATGTTGGCCTCCGGGTGCGCGGCCTCCTGGACCAGTCGGGCAGCCTCGTTGATCTCGAAGAGGCCGAGGTCCGAACCACCCTGGATGGACAGCAGCACGCCGTAGGCCCCGTCGATGCTCGCCTCGAGCAGCGGGCTGGAGATCGCGAGCTCGGCGGCCTGGACCGCCCGGTCCTCGCCGCGCGCCGAGCCGATGCCCATGAGCGCGGAGCCCGCACCCTGCATGACCGACTTGACGTCGGCGAAGTCGAGGTTGATCAGACCGGGCGTGGTGATCAGGTCGGTGATGCCCTGGACACCGGAGAGCAGGACCTGGTCGGCGCTGCGGAAGGCGTCCAGCATCGAGACGTTGCGGTCGCTGATCGAGAGCAGCCGGTCGTTGGGGATGACGATGAGGGTGTCGACCTCCTCGCGCAGGTTGCCGATGCCCGACTCGGCCTGGTTGGCCCGTCGGCGCCCCTCGAAGGTGAACGGACGCGTGACCACACCGATGGTCAGGGCGCCGAGGCCCCGCGCGATCTTGGCGACCACGGGGGCACCACCGGTGCCCGTGCCGCCACCCTCGCCCGCCGTCACGAAGACCATGTCGGCCCCGCGGAGGACCTCCTCGATCTCCTCGGCGTGGTCCTCCGCGGCACGCTTGCCGACCTCGGGGTCGGCGCCGGCGCCCAGGCCGCGGGTGAGCTCGCGACCCACGTCGAGCTTGACGTCCGCGTCGCTCATGAGCAGGGCCTGGGCGTCGGTGTTGATCGCGATGAACTCGACCCCCTTGAGGCCGACCTCGATCATCCGGTTGATCGCGTTGACACCGCCGCCGCCGATGCCGACGACCTTGATGACGGCGAGGTAGTTCTGTGGTGCTGCCACGGTGGGGGCCTCTCCTCAGGGATGCAGCAGGGCTGTCCGGGCCCCCTCCTGGAGGAGGTCAGACCCTCAAGTTGGACTGCAGGGTTATAGTTCTGTTACCGAGCGTTGGGTAAAACGTACGTCGTGCTCCACGGACGGAGCAACCCTTGCCGCGGCGTGTTGCGAGGCGTTCGGAAAGGTGACCTCCGCCTTCACGTTCAGGTCCATCCAGGCGACTGTACCCAGGTGATGGGCCCGCAGAGCGGCGACACCCCCTACCTCGTGACCGGCACGTGCGGGGCGCTCACGTCCAGGGTGCCGGGCGCCCGCGGCAGCAGCGCCTTGATGACCTTGACCTTGAGTCGAGGCTCAGACTCATCGCCCCACCGCACCTGGGACCGGCCCACCTTGAAGGACACCATGCTCGGGCCCTCGACCTCGACGGACCCCACCTGCGCCCGCAGGTCGTCGGGCAGCGCACGCATCATGGCGACGGCGGCGCGCAGGCCCCGCGCGGGGACCTGCCCCCGGCCGGCCGCCACCGCGACCCCCGAGGGGGCCCGGTCGACGGACCGGTAGGCCACGCCGTCCTCGTCGACCAGCTGGTAGGACTCACCCGTCCGCAGGGCGAGGACCGGCCGGCGCGGGGCGACCTCCAGCACCACGGTCGTGGGCCACTTGCGGGCGACCTCGGCCTCGGCATACAACGGCGAGCTGGTGATCCGCCGGCCGGGGCCCTCGAGGTCCAGCCGGGCCAGGGGGACACCCATGGGGATGTCCGCCGCCCGCCGCACCTCGTCGGCCTGGGCGCCCGAGACCCCCTGCACCTCGACCTTCTTGACGGTCAGGACCGGGCTGAACCACACGAGGTAGCCGAGCCCCCCCACCAGCGCGAGCGCGAGCAGGACGAGCAGGACGGTGCGTAGCCGGTTGAGCCGGGCCCGGCGGGCTCGCTCCTCGAAGCGGTTGGTCTCGCGGGCCGTGCCCTTGCCCGGCCGCACGGCGGTGCTCCCCGCCCCCGACCTGCCGGGGTCACCGGTCGCGGTCCCCGGACGACTCGAGCAGCGCGAGCACCTGCGGACCGAGGTGGGTCACGTCCCCGGCCCCGACGGTGAGCACCAGGTCACCCGGACGCGCTAGGCCGGCGACCGTCGGAGCGGCCTGGTCCCACTCGGGCACGTAGTGCACCTCGCACGTCGGTCCCCCGTCCCGGGCGACCAGCTCCCGCACCGCGTCGGCCACCAGGGCGCCGGAGACCCCGGGCACCGGGTCCTCCCGCGCGGCGTAGACGTCCATGACGACCACCACGTCGGCGGGGCGCAGGCCCCGGCCGAGCTCGGTGGCGAAGTCCGCGGTCCGGGAGTACAGGTGCGGCTGGAAGACCACGACCACGCGGGCGGGCGCCTCGACCAGGGCGGCCGCCGTGCCCACCACCGCATGCACCTTGCCGGGGTTGTGGGCGTAGTCGTCCACGACGGTCACGCCGCCGGCGATCCCCTTGAGCTCGAACCGGCGACGGGTGCCCGTGTAGGCCCCCACGCCCGCGGCGGCCCGGTCCGCGTCGACGCCCAGCCCGTGGTGGGCGGCGGCGAAGGCGGCGGTGGCGTTGAGGACGTTGTGCGGCCCGGGTATGGCGATGCGCAGCTCGCGCTCGGTCCCGTCGACGTCCCGGACCCGGGCGACGGTGCCGAAGCCCTCCGCCGTGTGGCCGAGCACCCGGACATCGGCGTCCTCGTCGGTGCCGTAGGTCAGGACCCGCGTCCCCTCGGCCGCGGCCTGGCCGGCCAGCCGGGCCGAGCCCTCGTCGTCGGCGCAGGCCACGAGCAACCCGCCGGGCCGGATGCTGCGGGCGAAGTCGAGGTAGGCCGCCTGGACCGCCTCGTAGGTGCCGTAGTGGTCCAGGTGGTCGGGCTGCACGTTGGTGACCACCGCCACCTCGGGGTGATAGACGAGGAAGGAGCCGTCCGACTCGTCGGCCTCGATGACGAACGCCGCACCACCGGCCGCCCGGGCGTTGGTGCCGAGCCCGGCCAGCTCGCCGCCGATCGCGAAGGAGGGATCCTCCCCCGCGTCGACCAGCAGGGCCGTCAGCATCGAGGTGGCCGTCGTCTTGCCGTTGGCGCCCGCGACCGCGGCGACCCGGCGGCCGGTGGCCGCGGAAGCCAGCGCCTGCGAGCGGTGGAGCACCCGCAGCCCGAGCTCGCGGGCGCGGGCCAGCTCGGGGTCGGTCTCCCGGGTGGCCGAGGACACCACCACGGTGTCGACGTCCGCGACGGAGTCGGGCCGGGCGCCGGCGTGGACGGCGGCGCCCTGGTCGCGCAGCGCCTGCAGGATCGGCAGGTCCTTGGGGTCGGAACCGCTGACGGCGACCCCGCGGTCGAGCAGCACCCGGGCGACCGCGGACATCCCGGCGCCGGCGACGTTGGTGACGTGGACCCGGCCGAGCTCCCCCAGCGGGACGACGGGGGCGCGGAAGTCGAAGCGGTCGGTGGCGCTCATCGGGTGGTCTCCGTGACGTCGACCTCGGTGGCGGCGGCGGTCCCGGCGCCGGCGGTCCTGGCGCCGGCGGTCCTGGCGCCGGCGGCCTCCAGGACCAGGTCGGCCAGCCGGCCGTCACCGTCGCGGGTGCCGACGGCCTGGGCGGCAGCCGCTATACGGCTCAGCCGGTCCCCGTCGCGCACCAGCGGCACCAGCGTCTGGTCGACCCACTCCGGGAGCAGCTGCTCGTCGGGGACGACGAGCCCGCCGCCGGCGGCGACGACCTCGGCGACGTTGAACCGCTGCTCGCCGTTGCCGATGGGCAGGGGCACGTAGACCGCCGGAAGGCCCACGGCTGTCAGCTCGCACACCATGCCGGCCCCGGCGCGCGACACCACCAGGTCGGCGGCAGCGAAGGCCAGGTCCATCCGGTCGCAGTACTCCTGGACGACATAGGCCGCCCCGTCGTGCGGCTCCGGGTCGAAGCTCTTGCCCCGCCCGGTGACGTGCAGGACCTGCACCCCGGCCGCGGACAGCTCGCGCACCCGCGCGGCGAAGGCGTCGTTGAGCCGCTTGGCCCCGCTCGACCCGCCCGTCACCAGGACGACCGGCCGGTCCTCCCGCAGCCCGAAGTGGCACAGCGCCTCGGCGCGCAGGGCGGCCCGGTCCAGCCCGGTGATCTCGCGGCGCAGCGGCATCCCCAGGTGGCGTGCCCCGCGCAGGGTGGTGGCGGCGAAGGTCGTGGCGACGTAGGGCGTCAGCGCGGCGCCCAGGCGGTTGGCCAGCCCCGGGCGGACGTTCTGCTCGTGGACGACGATCGGCAGGCCGCGACGCCGCGCGGCGAGGTAGGCCGGGCTCGAGACATAGCCGCCGAACCCGACCACCAGGTCGGCGCCGACCTCGTCGAGCACCGCCCCGGCCGCGTCGACGGCGCCCTTGAGGGAGGCGGGCAGGCGCAGCAGCGCGGTGGACGGCTTGCGGGGGAAGACGACCTTGGGGATCGTCCGCAGGTCGTAGCCGCGCTGGGGGACGAGCCGGGCCTCCAGACCCGCCGCGGTGCCGAGGACGGTGATCCGGACCTGGGGGTCGCGGCGGCGCAGCTCGTCGGCGAGGGCGAGCAGCGGCGAGACGTGGCCCGCCGTGCCGCCTCCGGCGAGGACCACCGAGCGCGGACCACGAGGTCCGGTGGCGGGGGCGGGAGACGGGGGCGTGGTCATCGGGAACTCCTCGGGTCGGTGGTGGTCGCGCGCAGCCTGGACAGCGCCCGGGCCTCGGGCGCGCCGGGCTCCTCGCGGGCGAAGGACATGAGCATGCCCAGCGCGAGCAGGGTGGAGATCATGGCAGTACCGCCGCCGGAGACCAGCGGCAGCGGGACGCCGATGACGGGCAGCAGACCCGTCACGGCCCCCATGTTGATGAAGGACTGGACCATCAGCCAGGTCATGACACCGGCGGTCGCGAGCCGGACGAAGAGGTCCTGGGTGCGGAAGACCAGGCGGTAGCAGGCATAGGCCAGCACGGCGAGCAGGGCCAGCACCATGAAGGTGCCCGCGATGCCCAGCTCCTCGCCGATGATGGCGAAGATGAAGTCGTTGCGGGACTCCGACAGCCAGCCCCACTTCTCGGCGCTCATGCCGGGCCCGCGCCCCCACCAGCCGCCGTCCGCCAGGGCGTACTGCCCGTTGATGACCTGCCGGCAGACGTCGACCATGTCGGTGCAGCCGCCCAGCCAGGTGCTGATGCGGCCCATCCGGTTGCGGCTCGTCAGCGTCATCAGCAGGACGGCGAGGGCGCCGACGGCACCCGCGGCGGCGAAGAGCCGGCTGGGGACACCGGCGGCGAAGAGGATGCCGGCCACCATCGACAGCAGCACGAGGCCGGTCCCGAGGTCCTGTCCGGCCAGCTGCAGCGCGAGCAGCAGCACGGTGACCGGCACCAGCGGGATGATCACGTGCCAGATGTTGGCGAGCTTGTGGCGCTTGCGGTCCAGGATGCCCGCGCCGAACACCACGATCGCCAGCTTGGCGAACTCCGACGGCTGCAGCCGCTGCCCGCCGATGAGCAGCCAGTTGCGGTTGCCCTGGAAGTCGTCGCCCAGCCCGGGGACGAAGATCAGGGCCTGGAGCACCACGGCGAGCCCGATGCCGGGCCAGGCCAGCCGCTTCCAGGCGCGCACCGGGATCCGGGAGGCGACGACGCACAGGACGGCCCCGATCGCGGCATACATCAGCTGCTTGAGGAAGTAGTCGTAGCTGCGGATGCTCGACGCGGAGAGGTACATCACCAGGCCGAAGATCGTCAGCGCCGTGGTGGTGCTGACCAGCAGGTGGAAGGTCGTCAGCGGCGTGTCGATCCGCTCGAGGAAGGCCTCGAGGCGGGCCGGCACGGACTCGGGCGACCGCTGGCTGGTCCGACCGGAGCGGTCGGCGCCCGACCTGGTGGCTCCGGTGCGGGTGGTCATGCGGTGAACCCTCCGAGCTGGCGCACCGCCTCGACGAAAGCCTCGCCGCGGGCGCCGTAGTTGGCGAACATATCCATGGACGCGGCCGCCGGGGCGAGGAGGACCACGTCCCCCGGGCGGGCCAGGGACGTCGCCTCCCGCACGACGCGCGCCATCGCCCCAGTGTCCGTGCTGTCCACGTCGACCACAGGGACGTCGGGCGCGTGTCGGGCCAGGGCCTGGGCGATGCGTTCCCGGTCCCGGCCCATCAGGACCACGCCCCGCAGCCGGTCGGCACGGTCCGCGACCAGCTGGTCGACGTCGGCGCCCTTCAGCAGACCACCTGCGATCCAGACGACGTGCTCGAAGGCCGCGAGCGACGCCGAGGCGGCGTGCGGGTTGGTGGCCTTGGAGTCGTCGACGTAGCGCACGCCGTCGACCTCCCCGACATGGGCGATGCGGTGGGCCTCGGGGCGGTAGGCCTTGAGGCCGTCGCGCACCGCGATCGGACCCACGCCGTAGGCCCGGGCGAGGGCCGCCGCCGCCAGGGCGTTGGCGACGTAGTGCGGGGCCACGTCCGGGGCATCGCCGCGCAGGTCGGCCAGGGTCCCCAGCTCGACGGCCGAGGTGTGCCGCTGCTCCACGAAGGCCCGGTCGGCGAGGACGTCCTCGACCAGCCCGACCATGGAGACCGCGGGCACGCCGACGGTGAACCCGATCGCCCGGCAGCCCTCCACGACGTCGGCCTCCATGACGAGCAGCTCGGTCTGCGGGTCCTGGACGTTGTAGACGCAGGCGACCTGGGTCTTGTCGTAGACGGCACCCTTGGCGCGAAGGTAGTCGTCGTAGGAGCCGTGCCAGTCGATGTGGTCGGGGGCGACGTTGAGGCAGGCCGACGCGAGCGGGGACACGGAGCGCTGCCAGTGCAGCTGGAAGGAGCTCAGCTCGACGGCGATGACGTCGTAGGGCGTCGGGTCGAGCATCACCTCCATGATCGGGGTGCCGACGTTGCCGGCGGCGACGGCCCGGGCCCCGCCGTGGCGCAGGATCGACTCGAGCATCGTGACGGTCGTGGTCTTGCCGTTGGTGCCGGTGACCACCAGCCACGGCGCGGCGCCCGTCGCGGGCCGCATCCGCCAGGCCAGCTCCACCTCGCCCCACACCGGGATGCCCGCCTCGGCGGCCCTGACCAGGAGGGGGTTGTGCGGGGGCACGCCGGGCGAGGTCACGACCAGCTCGGTGCCCTCGGGGATCTCGTCCGGGGCGTCGTCGCCGAGCCGGCAGTCGACGCCGAGGATGTCCAGGATCCGCGCGTGCTCCCGGATCTGGTCCGTGACGTCCGGGCTGCAGGCCGTGACCTGGGCGCGGCGCTCGTTGAGCGCGTCGGCGGCGGCGAAGCCCGAGCGACCGAGGCCGACCACGAGCACCCGCAGGCCCGCCCAGTCGGCGCCGGAGTGGGTCAGCCCGGGCCGCGGCTCGTAGGCCGGGTCGAAGGCCGGGTCTTCCGTCGTACGGCCGTCACTCATCAGCCCACCACCCACTCCGCGTAGAACAGTCCGATGCCGAAGGCCACGAAGAGCCCGGCGATGATCCAGAACCGGATGACCACCGTGATCTCCTGCCAGCCGAGGAGCTCGAAGTGGTGGTGCAGGGGCGCCATCCGGAAGACGCGCTTGCGGGTCGCCTTGAAGGACCCGACCTGGATGATGACCGACAGGGTCTCCAGGACGAACAGGCCGCCGAGGATGACGACCAGGAGCTCGGTGCGGGTGCAGATGGCCAGGCCGGCCAGCGCCCCGCCCAGGGCCAGGGAGCCGGTGTCCCCCATGAAGATCTTGGCGGGCGAGCCGTTCCACCACAGGAAGCCGAAGCACGAGCCCATCACGCAGGCAGCGACCACGGCGAGGTCCCGCGGGTCGCGCACCTCGTAGCACTTGGGGCCGGCGTTGATCGCGCAGCTCTGGTTGGTCTGCCAGGTGCCGATCAGCACGTAGGCCGCCATCACCATGGTGCTCGCGCCCGTCGCCAGGCCGTCCAGGCCGTCGGTGAGATTCACGCCGTTGCTCGTGCCCGCGATCATCAGGTTGGCCCAGATCACGAAGAGCAGCACGCCGATCCACGGCATGCTCGGGCTGATGTCCAGGTCGAAGCGGGTGTCGCGGACGGTCGAGATGATCGTCGACGCGGGCGTCACCCCGGCATCGTTCTGGAAGCGCAGCACGAGCACCGTGAAGATCAGGCCGACGATGCCCTGGCCGAGGAGCTTCTGCCAGGAGCGCAGGCCCAGGCTGCGCTGCTTGGAGATCTTGATGTAGTCGTCGAGGAAGCCGACCAGGCCCAGACCGAGCATCAGGAACATCACGAGCAGGCCGGACGCGGTGGGCGGCCACCAGGTCAGCAGGTGGGCCAGCGCGTAGGCGAGGGCCGAGGCCAGGATGATCATCACCCCGCCCATCGTGGGCGTGCCGCGCTTGGTGTGGTGCGAGGTGGGCCCGTCGTCGCGGACGAACTGGCCGTAGTGTCGCCGGACCAGGAGCTTGATGTAGCTCGGGGTGCCCAGGAGGGCGACGAGCAGGGAGATCGTGGCGGCGATCAGGACGGCCTTCACGGACGACCCTCCCCGCGCTCGGTCTGACCGTCCACCTGAGGTGCACCTGCTCTCTCGTCGTTCGTCGTATGCCGGCGGGCCAGCGCCCGACGCAGCTCGTCCCGGTCGTCGAAGGGATGGATCTCCCCCGCGACCTCCTGCCCCTGCTCGTGACCCTTGCCGAGGACCACCACGGTGTCCTGCGGGCCGGTCGTCAGCGCCACGGCGGCGGCGATGCCGTCCGCCCGGCCGGCGACCACCTGCACCCGCTCCCGGTCCTGCGCCCCCACGCCTGCGGCCACGGCCTGCCGGATCGCGGCGGGGTCCTCGTCGCGCGGGTTGTCGTCGGTGATGACCACCAGGTCGGCCCCGGCGGCCGCGGCCGCACCCATCAGGGGTCGCTTGCCGGCGTCGCGGGACCCGCCCGCCCCGACCACGGCGACGAGCCGGCCCGCGGTCTGCGACCGGAGCGCGGCCAGCGCGGCCTCGACGGCGTCCGGGGTGTGCGCGAAGTCGACGACCGCCATCGGGTCGTCACCACCCGCGTCCACCCGCTCCATCCGCCCGGGCACACGCGGGTCCGCGCACACGGCGCGGGCCGCTTCCTCGAGGTCGACGCCGCCCAGGTGCAGCACCAGCGCCGCCACGGCAGTGTTGAGCTGGTTGAAGTCTCCGGGTAGCGGGCTGCGCAGCTGCAGCGTCCGACCCTGCCCGACGAGCTCGAAGCGCTGGTCGCCCAGGTCCCGCACCTGCCAGTCGGCGTCGGGCAGCCGGGCCGCGACCGTCACCACCGGCACCGTCGCCTCGGCCGCGAGGCGTACGCCCCACGCGTCGTCGACGACCACGACCCCCTGGCGGCACCGCTCGGGCGTGAACAACGACGCCTTGGCCAGGAAGTAATCCTCCATGGTCCCGTGGAAGTCCAGGTGGTCCTGGGAGAGGTTGGTGAACGCCGCCACGTCGTAGACCAGCCCGTCCACCCGGTGCATCACCAGGGCATGGCTGGACACCTCCATCGTGCACCGCTGCACCCCGCGCTCGGCCATCACGGCCAGCAGCGCCTGCAGGTCGCTCGCCTCCGGCGTGGTCCGCGCGCTCTTGATCCGCTCGTCGCCGATCCGGGTCTCCACGGTGCCGATCAGGCCCGTCGTGCGCCCCAGCGCCTGAAGCCCACCGTCGACCAGGTAGGCCGTCGTGGTCTTGCCGTTGGTGCCCGTGATGCCGAAGACCGCCATCGAGGCGTCCTGCCCGGCCGAAGGGCGGTAGATCCGCGCGGCCGCCCGGCCCAGCGCCGCCCGCGGGTCCGGGACCACGACCACCGGGAGCACCTGGTCCGACGCGCCGCCGGCCTGGCGGGCCAGCTCGAGGCCCACCCGGTCGGTGAGCACCGCCACGGCTCCGGCGGCCACGGCCTGCGCCACAAAGCGGGCGCCGTGGACGTTCGCTCCCGGCAGGGCGGCATACAGGTCGCCGTCACGGACCTGACGGGAGTCCAGGGTCACGCCCGTGACGGACCGGTCGTCCGCCTCCGGGCCGGGGCCGGACGCCGTCACCGCGACGAGCGACGCCTCCTCCAGGTCGGCGACCAGGTCGCGCAGGGGCACCGGCAGGACGGACTCGGGGCGAGGGAAGGTGACCACGGACCAGGAACCTATCGCGTCGCGCCCGCAACCGGGGACGCGGTCTGGGTCCGGGGGCCCCGGGTCCGCTGGTTCTTCTCCGGCTTGAGGCTCGATCCGTCCGAGGTGACCGGCAGGTTCGGCGACTCCGTGCCGCTCGGCGCGACCTGGTAGCGCGACAGCGCGGCCTTCATCACCTCGGTGAAGACCGGGCCGCAGGTCTGGCCGCCGTAGTGCCCGCGCACCGGGTTCTGCAGGGTGCACGCCACCACGAAGCGCGGCTTGTCGGCAGGGGCGAAGCCGATGAAGGAGGCCGTGTAGCCCTTGTAGGTGCCGGCCTGCTCGTCGTACCGGTTGGCCGTGCCGGTCTTGCCCGCGACGCGGTAGCCGGGGATCGCCGCGACCTTGCCGGTGCCCTCCTCGGAGACCACGGCCTCCATCATCTCGGTGAGCTGCTTGGCGACCCCCGGGCTGACGACCTGCTGGGGCTCGGGTGCCTTGGCCGGGACGAACCTGCCGTCCGCGCCCGTCTGGCCCGCGACCAGCGAGGGCGGGATCCGGACGCCCCCGTTGGCGATGGTCTGGTAGACCCCCGCCGACTGGATCAGGTCGAGGTTCATGCCCTGGCCGAACATCACGGTGTAGCGCTGGGACCCGGTAGGGGCGGGCGGGACGATTCCCGGCTGCTCGCCCGGGTAGCCGATGCCCGTCGGGCGCCCCAGGCCGAAGGATCGGAAGTAGCCCATCAGCCGGTCCACCGGGATCTTCTCGCCCGCGAGGATCGTGCCCATGTTGGAGGACGTGGCGAGGACCCCGGCGAGCGTGAGCTGCTGGACCCCGTGCTCCTCGGAGTCGTGGAAGACCCGGTCGGCGCGCGGCAGCTCGGCGGGGACGGTCACCGGGGTCGACGGGGTGGCCACGCCCTCCTGCAGCACCGCCGCCATGGTCATCACCTTGGCGGTCGAACCAGGCTCGAACAGCTCCTGGAAGGCCTTGTTGGACATCGTCCCGCCCTTGCCCAGCGTCGACAGGTCGTTGGGGTCGAAGGTCGGGTAGTTGCCCACCGCCAGCAGCTTGGCGGTCTGGACGTCCATCACCGCCACGTAGCCGTTGGTGGCCTCGCGGGTGATCACCGCCTGCGAGATCGCGTTCTGCGCCACGAACTGCAGGTCGGCGTCGATGGTGAGCTGGACGTTGCGGCCGGGCACCGCCGGACGCAGGGACTGGATGCCGGTGGGGATCTGCAGCCCGGCCGGGGTGCGCTCGTAGGTCTGCTCCCCCGGCTTGCCGGCCAGGGTGGCGTTCATCAGCTGCTCGACGCCACCGGCGGGCGCCCCGGCCTTGGTCATGGCCCCGACGACGGAGGCGGTGGAGGTCCCCGCCGGGTAGAACCGCTTGGAGGTCAGCTCGGTGCTGAGCCCGGGGACCCCCAGCCCGCGGATCTTGCGCCAGGCCACCGGGGTGACGTCGGTGGCCACGGGATACCACCGGCGCTTCCCGGACAGGCGGCCGAGCACGTCGCCGACGGCGAGCCCGAGGATCGGGGCGATGTCGGAGGCCGCGCCCTGGGCGCCCACCTTGACCCTGGTCCTGCCCTCCCGCTTGGTGTACTCCGCGACGGCCACCTGGTCGACGATCAGGGTGTAGCGCTCCAGGGAGTCCGCGAGCACCCGGCCGTCGGCGTCGGTGATCTGACCACGGGCGGCCGGGAGCACCCGGACCACGCTGCGCTGCTTGAGCGCCTTGGCGGACATGGCAGAGGCGTCCAGCCCCTGCAGCCGCACCAGCTGGGCGGCGAAGATCGTGAGCACCAGCAGCGTGACGAGGAACATCGTCCGCACCCGACGGGTGGGGTGCATCGCGGCCCGGTTGGTGGCCAGGCCCGAGGCGGCGACCCGGGTGCTGCCGCCGGGTCTGCGGTCCCGCAGCGGTCGGCGCCCCGGTCGCGCGAGGCGCGGGGGACGCGGCGGGGTCCGGTCACCGGGCTCCCGAGGGCCTCCGGCGGCGGGCATGCGGTCACCTCGCTTCGTGGTGCGTCGACGGCGCGGTCAGGTCCGGTGCCGCCGGCGGGTGGGCCCGGGCTCCGGCGGTCGTGGCTCCGGGGCGGATGGTCAGCGGGAGGCGGGCAACGCGGCGAGACCGCCGAGCAGCCCGTTGCCGAGCGCGAGGCCGGCGACCTGCTCGGCCGCGGCGGCCATGGATCCCTCCGGGCGCAGCTGCGGCGCGACGGCCTGGCTGCCCGACACCACCGTAAGTTCGCCGGTCCGGCTCGCCGCCTCCGCCACGCCGGACACGGTGCCGGTGGCAGGGTCGAGGAAGGCCGGCGCGTTCGCCGGGCCCATGCCGAGCTCCACAGCCTTGGTGGCGAGGGTGCCCGGCGAGGAGACGGCGTTGAGGTCCTGGCGCAGCGCGATCGAGGTGTCCTTGAGCGCCGCGGAGCGCTCCCGGAGGTCGTGCAGCTGGAAGGAGCCCTGGGACAGGGTGAGGTTGAGCACGAGCAGCGCCAGCAGCCCGAGGGTCAGCAGGGTCGCGCCCAGGACCACGAAGGGCACCTGGGTGGCGCGTCGCCGGGCCTGGCGCACGACCTCCAGGTGCGGGCGCTGCGGGGGGCTCTCGGCGACCCGGGCCCCGCTCGGACGAGGGGCGAGAGGCTGCAGGAGGCTCATGAGGGAACTCCGTTCCGGCGGGGCTTCCGAGTCGGGCTGGGCTGGTGGGGGCTGGTGGCGGGACTGGGGCGCAGCCGCTCGGCGGCGCGCAGCTTGGCGGAGGCGGCCCGAGGATTGGCGGCGGTCTCCTGCTCGCTCGGCTCCTCGGCACCTCGGGTGAGCAGGCGCAGGTATGGCGCGTGCTCCGGCAGCTCGACCGGCAGGCCCGGGGGTGCCGTGCTCCGGGCACCGGCCGCCAGCACCTGCTTGGTGAGCCGGTCCTCGAGCGAGTGGTAGGACAGGACGGCGAGCCGGCCACCGACCGCGAGCGCGTCGACGGCGGCGGGCAGCGCGGCCTCCAGCGACTCGAGCTCGCCGTTGACCTCGATCCGCAGCGCCTGGAAGGTCCGCTTGCCGGGGTGACCACCCTGCCGCTGCGAGGCCATCGGGATGACCCGGCGCAACAGCTCCACCAGACGCCCGGAGGTGGTGAACGCCTGCTTCTCCCGCTCCCGGACCACGGCGGAGGCGATCTGCTTGGCGAAGCGCTCCTCGCCATACACCCGCAGGACGCGCGCGAGGTCGCCGTGGGCATAGGTGTTGAGGACCTCGGCGGCGGTGATGCCCTCCGTCTGGTCCATCCGCATGTCCAGGGGGGCGTCGACCCGGTAGGCGAAGCCCCGGTCCTCCTCGTCCAGCTGCAGGGAGGAGACCCCCAGGTCCAGCAGGATCCCCTGGGCGCCCGGCAGGCCGAGGTCGGCCAGGACCACCCCGACCTGGTCGTAGGTCGCGTGGACGAGGTGCACGCGCTCGCCGAAGCGAGCCAGCCGCTCCCCCGCGAGGCGCAGCGCCTCGGTGTCCCGGTCGATCCCGACCAGTACGACGTCGGGGAAGCGCTCCAGGACCGCCTCGGCATGGCCACCCATCCCCAGGGTCCCGTCCACGTGGACCGGGGTCGGCACCGCGGCGGTGGCGGTGAGCGCCGGCTCGAGCAGGTCCAGGATGCGGTCGCGCAGGACCGGGACGTGCCGTCCCTCGGCGCCGGTGCGCTGCTGCTCGGTCATCGGGTGCCTCCTCTCGGGTGGGTGTGCGGGTGGGTGGTGGTGGGGTGCCGGCTCGCTGGGAGGTGGTCCTCGGGTGTGGACCCTGTGGTCCGGTCCCCAACCGCTCCGCTCGACGTGTCCCGTTGCCGGGGAAGGTGCCTCGGGGCACGGGGAGCGGGTGGAGGCCGAACCGCAGGGGGTCACAGGAGTCCGGGGACCACCTCCTCGGCCTGGTCGCTGAAGGCCTGCTCGGTCGCGGCGAGGTAGCGGTCCCAGGCCGTGGTGTCCCACACCTCGACGCGGTCGCCCGCCCCGATGACGGTGCACTCGCGGCTGAGTCCGGCGTACTCGCGCAGGTTGGCGGGGATGGTGATGCGTCCCTGCTTGTCGGGCGTCTCGTCGGAGGCCCCGGACAGGAACACGCGCAGGTAGTCACGGGCCGCCTTGCTCGTCATGGGCGCGGTCCGCAGCTGCTGGGAGACCCGGACGAACTCGTCCATGGGAAAGACGTAGAGGCAGCGCTCCTGCCCTCGGGTGACGACGAGCCCGTCGGCCATCCGCTCGCGGAACTTGGCGGGGAGGAAGAGGCGGCCCTTGTCGTCCATCCGAGGGGTGTGCGTCCCGAGGAACATCGGCTCATCTCCCCTCCCTCGGTCCGGGTCGTGCCCATGGGCGGCGGCCCCCACGCGCGGTGGCCACTCCATCACCCTCTGCTATCCCCCACTTTACTCCACCCTCCACCACCCCGGGGGAGATTTGCCGGAAAGTCTGTTGCCTTCCTGATATTTCTGCTGGTCAGAGCCGGTGGGGCGAAGTGGGGTGGGAGCAGATGCACAGTTTGCTCCCAGGATCGACCCAGACCAGGACATATGCCCCCGACGAGCCCAGATGCGACGGCGCAGGACGACCCCCGACCCCACTGCGGTCCCCTCACCGGGCCGTGGTGGGGGACGATGGGGAGCTCCGGGGACCCTCGGTGGGGAACGGTGGGGAGGACGGCGGACCCCCGTGCCGGTCGGGTCCGGTCCGGTGCCGCCGGCCGGGGTGCGCCAGGGCCCCGCGGCGGTCACCGGTCTCCGGCTCCCCGGTCCGGCCCCTGCCCCTAGAGTGGGGTGACGCGTCCCGGGGGCCGGGCCCGGACGCTCGATCGAGGAGGCAGCGTGACCCGTCCGAGCCAGGGGTGGCGGCCGGAGCCCGACGACGTGGCGGACGTCGCCCACCGACTCCACCTGGCGGTCGGCACGGTCATCGAGGGCAAGGACCAGCAGGTGCGCACGGCCGTGACGGTCCTGCTCGCCGGTGGCCACCTGCTGCTCGAGGACGTCCCCGGGGTCGGCAAGACGATGCTGGCCAAGTCCCTCGCGGCGGCCATGGACACCGCGGTCCGCCGGGTGCAATTCACCCCGGACCTGCTCCCCAGCGACATCACCGGCGTCTCGGTGTTCAACCAGGAGACCCGGACCTTCGAGTTCCGCCCGGGCGCGGTCTTCGCCAACGTCGTGATCGGCGACGAGATCAACCGCGCCTCCCCCAAGACCCAGTCCGCGCTCCTGGAGGCCATGGAGGAGGCCCAGGTGACGGCGGACGGCGAGACCATGCCGCTGCCGCGCCCGTTCATGGTCATCGCGACGCAGAACCCCATCGAGATGGAGGGGACCTATCCCCTGCCCGAGGCGCAGCGCGACCGGTTCATGGCACGCCTGTCCATGGGCTACCCGACGGCGGACGCCGAGCTGGCGATGCTGCGGTCCCACGGCGAGCACCTGCCGCTGCGCGAGCTGGCGCCGGTCACCGACGCCCGGACCGTGCAGGACTGCGTCGAGGCCGTGCGTCTCCTGCACGCGGCCGAGCCGGTCCAGCAGTATGTCGTGGACCTCGTGCGGGCGACCCGGACGACCTCCTCCCTGCGGCTGGGTGCCTCGCCCCGCGCCGCCCTGCACCTGCTGCGCGCCGCCCGGGCGAGCGCCGCCGTCGACGGGCGCGACCACGTCCTGCCCGACGACGTCCAGGCCCTCGCCATACCCGTGCTGGCGCACCGGGTCATGCCGACCGGTGGTTCGGCCGCCGGGCCGGACGCCGCGGCCGACGCCATCGACCAGCTCCTGCGCTCGGTCCCCGTGGCGGGCGTCGCGAGCCGGCGCCGGCGCTGAGCGGACGACGGTGCGCCGGGCCGGGGTGCTGACGACGCGCGGGCAGTCCTTCGTGGCTGCCGGCGTGGTGCTGCTCGCTGCCGGTCTGGTCCTGGGGCTCGGGGACCTGGTGCGGCTGGGGCTGCTGCTCGGGCTGCTCACCCTCGTGGCCTGGCTGCTGGTGCGCCGGCCCGCCGGGTGGGTGCAGGTGGAGCGGACGGTCACCCCCTCGCGGCTCACCGTCGGCGAGCACGGCACGGTCCGGTTGACGGTGCGCCACGGTGGCCGTTGGCGGTCGCCCTTCGTCGTCGCGCAGGAGCAGCTGGGCTATGCCCTCGGGGACCGGCCGCGGTTCGTGCTCTCCCCGATGGCTCCCCGGTCCTCGCGGGTTGTGGTCTATCCCGTCCGAGGGTCCATGCGCGGCGAGCACCAGCTCGGCCCGCTGTCGGTGCGGGCGCGCGATCCCTTCGGGCTGACCAGCCGGTTGACCCGGGGCACCGGGACCCACCGGGTGCTGGTCGTCCCGCAGGTGCTGCCCCTCGCCGAGGGGGGCGTCCCCGGGTCCGGTCAGGGCCGGGACGAGGAGGTCGCCGACACCGTGGCCCTGCACGGCGAGGACGACGTGACGATCCGTCCCTACCGCCAGGGCGACGAGCTGCGGCGGATCCACTGGGCAGCGAGCGCCCACACGGGCTCGCTGATGGTGCGGCAGGAGGAGCAGCCCTCGCGGCGCCGAGCCGTCGTGCTGCTCGACCGACGCCCCTCCGCCCACGCCGGGGAGGGGCCGCAGGCGTCCTTCGAGTGGGCGGTGGTGGCGGCGGCGTCGGTCGTGGCCCATCTCCAGCAGCACGGGTATGACGTCAGCCTGATCACCGATCCCGCCGCCGACCAGGAGCATCCGGTCACCCTGGACGCGGCCCTGGACCGCCTGGCCCGGGCGACCACGAGCGATGTCCCGCTCGAGCACGGCGCCCGGGCCGTCGGGCGTGGGACGGCCGGTCTCGTGGTGGCCGTGCTGGGCGCCGACCCCGAGGGCCTGGCCGCCCTCGCCGTCGCGCGACGCCCCGGCACGACCGCCGTGGCGCTGGTCGTGGACTCCGCGGAGCGGGGCGGTGAGGCCGCCCGCCGGCGCGGGGGCCCGGCCCCCGTGGCGGGGGCCGCGGCCCAGGTGGCCGACGGGCTGCGGGCCTACGGCTGGCGGGCAGCCGTCGCGGGTCGCGGCGCCACCCCCGGGGAGTGCTGGCGCGAGGCTGCGTCCTGCGGGGGTCGGCGATGAGACGCGTCCGCCCGCTGGAGACCCTCCTGGCGGTGCTCACGGTGGCCGTCGCCCTGTGGCCGATCGAGACGCTGCTGCGGGGCACGGCCTGGATCAACCCGACGCTGGTCGCCCTGGCCGTGGTGGCCGTCACCGGCCTGACGTCGCGGGCCCTGCGGACCCCCGCCTGGATCGTGGTGCTGGCCCAGGTCCTCGCGCTGGTCGTGGCGGTGACGCTGCTGCACGGGCTGGGGTCCGGGCCCTACGGCCTGCCGGGCCCCGACCTGCCCGCCCGGCTCGTCGCCGGCGCCGCGCAGGCAGCCACGACGATCCGCAGCTATGCCGCTCCCGCCCCCGCCACGCCGGGTCTGGTGATGACCATCGGAGCCCTGGGGGGCCTGGTCGCCGTCGTCGTCGACCACCTGGTCGTCGCCCGCCGGGCCGCCACGCTGGCAGGCTTCCCCCTCCTGCTCGTCTCCCTCGTCTCCATCGTCAACACCGCGGGTGCCCTGCCCCTGCGCTACTTCGCCGCCCTCGCGCTGACCTGGCTGCTGCTCCTGGTCGAGCAGCAGCGCTCGCGGCTGGAGCACTGGAGCACGGTGACCCCCAGCCTGCTCGAGGGCCGGGCACGAGGGTCGGTCGGCACCGCCCGACCCGAGGCCGGCTTCGCGCGCGCGGGCCGGGTCCTCGCGGCGCTCGCCGTCGCCGCCGCCGTGGCGGTGCAGCTGTCCTTGCCGCCCGTGCCGACCCGCTTCCTCGGGCGGGAGCTCGGACGGCAGGTCCGGGAGGCAGGACCCGCGATCAGCTTCGCCACGGACGTCGACGTGGCCCGCAGCCTGGGCTCGCGCGACCCGCGTCCGATCCTGCGCTACCGCACGACCGGGGACCAGGACCCGCCACCGCTCGCCGTGGCCGTCGCGCGCGAGTACGCGGGTGGCCACTGGCGCACCGCCCGGGTCGTGGCGACGTCTGCCGCGGTCCCGTCCCCGCGGGGGCTGCTGCCGCTGCCGACCGGCGTCGATCCGGCCCTGCCCCATACCGTCGCCCGGTCCGAGCTCTTCGACAACACCTCGCTGCACCCGCCACAGCTGGCGGTCCCCGCGCTGCCGCTTCACGTCGACACCGAGGTCCCCTGGCGCCGGGACGACGCCACCGGCCTCGTCGCCATCGTGCGGCGCCCCGACCGGTATGTCGTCAGCTATGCCGTCCCGACGCTCACCCCCAAGCAGCTCCAGGAGCGCACCCGCGTCGCCGCGAGCTCCGACGTGCTCGCGACCACAGTCGACCCGGTCGACCTGACGGTGGACCAAGCGTCCGAGAGGGCGGTCTCCGACGCCACCCGCCGGGTGCTGGAGTCGGCCCCGGCCGCGTACGGGCCGCGGGACAGCGCCTACGCCAAGGCGATCGCCATCCAGCAGTACCTGCGCTCCCCCGCCTTCACGTACACCCTGACGCTGCCGCCGGTCACCCCGCAGGAGCGCGCGCAGGGCACCACCCCCGACGCGGTCACCCACTTCCTGCGGACCCGCCGCGGCTACTGCGTGCAGTACGCCACGGCCATGGCGCTGATGGCGCGCACCGAGGGCATCCCCGCGCGAGTGGTGCTCGGTTTCCTGCCCGGCAGCCAGCTGCCCGACGGGACGCACCTCGTGCGGGCATCCGATGCCCACGCCTGGCCCGAGCTGATGCTGCCGGGCGTGGGCTGGACCCGCTTCGAGCCCACCCCGGGGGGGCGCGCGGGGCTGCCCCCGACCTGGGCCAACCCCCCGCAGACGGCGGCTCCGTCCGGGCCCGCCGACGAGCCGCGGGCCCGACCCACCCGGCCCGACCGCCGGCCGACCGCCACCCCGACCGCGACCTCCCGGACCGGCCAGGGCCTGGCCGATCAGGTGCTTGCGTGGTTCACCCGCGACCGTCTCGTCGCGCTGGGGCTGCTCGCTCTGGTGGCTGCGGCCCTGCTGACCACCCCCGTGCGGGCCGCGGCCTCGCGGCGGCGCCGCCTGCGGGCCGCGGGCACGGCTCCCGCCGAGGTGGAGGTGCGCTGGGCGATCCTGGCCGAGCAGCTCGCCGACCTCGGGATGCCTCCGCCGCCGGGGACGACCCCGCGGACCCTGCGCGAGCACTACGAGGCGCACCCCATGCTGTCGCCCGAGACCAAGCGGGCCCTGTCCCGGGTCCTCGGGGCGGTGGAGCGTGCCCGATATGCCCCGCCGGGGGTGAGCGCGTCACCGACCCAGGTGGAGCGCGACGCCCGGACGGTCCTGCGCGGCGTCGGCGCCACCCGGACCCTCGGCGATCGGGTCCGTGCCGTGCTGCTCCCCCGGGCGGGCCGACTGCGCTGACCCCCGTGCCTGCGGGGGCGGCCCCGGCGAGGCGCCCGGTCCGGGCCAGACCCGGGTAGGCCGAGAGTCCGGCCGTCCCCAGGGGGTCGACCGGACTCTCGGCGGCGTCGGGCTGCTCAGTCCAGGTAGTCCCGGAGCACCTGGGAGCGAGAGGGATGGCGCAGCTTGGACATCGTCTTGGACTCGATCTGGCGGATGCGCTCGCGCGTCACGCCGTACACCTTGCCGATCTCGTCGAGCGTCTTGGGCTGCCCGTCGGTGAGGCCGAAGCGCATGGACACCACGCCGGCCTCCCGCTCGGAGAGGGTGTCGAGGACCGAGTGGAGCTGCTCCTGCAGCAGCGTGAAGCTCACCGCGTCCGCAGGCACGACGGCCTCGGAGTCCTCGATGAGGTCACCGAACTCGCTGTCGCCGTCCTCGCCCAGGGGGGTGTGAAGCGAGATGGGCTCGCGGCCGTACTTCTGGACCTCGACGACCTTCTCGGGGGTCATGTCGAGCTCCTTGGCGAGCTCCTCCGGGGTGGGCTCGCGGCCGAGGTCCTGGAGCATCTGCCGCTGGACGCGGGCGAGCTTGTTGATGACCTCGACCATGTGCACCGGGATGCGGATGGTGCGGGCCTGGTCGGCCATGGCGCGGGTGATGGCCTGGCGGATCCACCAGGTGGCGTACGTCGAGAACTTGTAGCCCTTGGTGTAGTCGAACTTCTCGACCGCGCGGATCAGGCCGAGGTTGCCCTCCTGGATCAGGTCCAGGAAGAGCATGCCGCGCCCGGTGTAGCGCTTGGCCAGGGAGACCACGAGGCGAAGGTTGGCCTCGAGCAGGTGGTTCTTGGCCCGCTTGCCGTCCTGGGCGATCCACCACAGCTCGCGCTTGAGCTTCATGTCGATCTTGTCGCCGGAGTTGAGCCGCTCCTCGGCGAACAGGCCGGCCTCGATCCGCTTGGCGAGCTCGACCTCCTGCTCGGCGTTGAGGAGGGCCACCTTGCCGATCTGCTTGAGGTAGTCCTTGACCGGGTCTGCGGTGGCACCCGCGGTGACGACCTGCTGCGGCGGGGCGTCGTCCTCGTCGTCCTCGCGGTAGACGAAGCCACCGTCGGTGGTCTCCTCCTCGGCCTCGGCCTTCTTGCCGCCCTTGGCCGCAACCTTGGTGGCCTTGGGATCCCCGGCCCCGACGGCCGGGTCCTCGTCGGCGTCGTCCGACTCCTCGACGTCCTCGGGCGCCTCTGCGGACCCCTCGTCGGGGCTCTCGGTGACGACCTCGACGAGGTCCGCCTCGAGGTCGACCTCCTCCAACGCCTCGGGGTCGACGTCCTGCACGTCGTCGCCGCCGCTGGCCACGCCGGCGGCGACCGCGTCACCGTCCTTCGCGGCGGCCTTCTTCGCGGCGGCCTTCTTGGTCGTGGCCTTCTTGACCGGAGCGGGCTTCTCGGCCGCGGAGGCGGCCGCCCGGGTGGTCGTGGCCTTCTTGGCCGGGGCCTTGCGGGTGGTGGTCCTGGTCGCCGGGGCGCTCTCGTCCGTCGTGTCCGCGCCTGGGGCGGCCTTGGTCGCGGACTTCCTGGCCGAAGACTTCTTGGCGGCAGCCTTGCGGGTGGACGTGGACCGCGCGCCGGTGGTGGCCGCCACGGCGCGGGCGTGGTCGGGGTCCAGGGTGACGGTGATGCCGGCGGCGTCGATGGCGCGCAGCACGGCCTTCATCCGCCGTGGCTCCAGAGCCACCTCGCTCAGGGCGGCACCGAGCTGCTGGGAGTCGATCGACCCCTTGCTCGCGCCGATCTCCAGGAGGGCCTGGAGGGCAGGGTGGGCGAACTCAGGAGGCAGGGAGGCTGCGTTGGGAACGGTGGTCACAACAACCTTTCGTCGTATGACGATGACGAGGGGCCCAGGACGACGTCGGACGACGGACGCACGGGACCACAGACGGCTGGTGCGCGATGGGCTGGTGCAGCCTGGCGTGGCAGGGACTGCGAGGGGCTGACCGGAGCCTCCGATGCGCTGTGCCCGCCATTATAACGCCGTGGAGCCCACGAGTGGGCTCCACGGCCGCTCAGCGGACCGGCTTGACGGTCAGGACCGGGCAGGTGGCGTCCAGGAGGATGCGCTGTGCGCTCGACCCCAGGATGAGCTTGCCGACCGGTGAACGACGACGCAGGCCGATCACCAGGCAGCTGGCCTGGGTGACCTCGGCCACGCCGACGAGCTGCTCGGCCAGGTCCTTGCCCTCGGGGCGGCGGCGCTCGACGGCGAGCCCGCTGGCCTGCACGGTGGCCGTGAGCTCGGCGACGAGGGACTCCAGCACGGCCCGGCTCTCCTCGTCCGGAGCGGGGCGGGCGGTCTCGACCAGGACGAGGGGCAGGGACCGGACGACGGCCTCGTCCGCGGCGCGCTCCAGCGCGGCCCGCCCCTCGGGCGTGGCCATGAGCCCGACGACGACGGTCATGGTGCTCCTCGAAAGGGGTGGTGACGGCGGGATCCCCCGCTGGACGGCAGCAACCTATCTCATGCGGCGGAAGCCCCCCACCACCTCGTCGAACCTCGCCAGCCCGCGCAGCGCGGACATCGTCAGCCGGGCCATGCCGTAGCCCGGGTCGCAGGTCAGCGCCCGCTCGCAGGCCGCGGTGGCGACCATGTGGTCGTCCAAGGACCAGGCCACCACCGCGGCCGCGGTCAGGGTGGGCGCGGCATGGTCGTCCGGCAGCACCCGTGCCACGTCGAGGAGCCGCCGCCCCAGCGAGCGACGCAGCTCTCGGTGGTCCCGACGGACCGGTGATCCCAGGACCGCCCGGCACGTCTCCCGCACGTCTGCCCGGACGTCGTCCGGGGAGCACAGACCCGGCACGACCCAGGCGTAGATCCCGTCGCGCACGTGGACGTCCTCGATGGCGTGCACCGCCGCCGCCACCAGCCCGGCGACCTGCTCGACGTCGCCGGAGCCACCGCCGTCGACGGCGACGCAGGCGCTCCCGCCCAACCCGAGCAGGACCCGCCAGGCACGCAGCCCGGCCTCGACGTCCTCGGGGGACGGCGGCCCTGGCCGGGCGGTGCCCGACGTGGGTGCCCGCCCGAGCGTCCGGGCCACCGCACGCGCCACCGGGTGATCCCGGTCCGGACGCGTCCCGGCCAGGCGGGCCTCGCGCGTCGCGGCCGGGGCCTCCCCCGCCACCACCAGCTCGGTGACGGCGGGGACCTGCTCCGGCCGGGGCAGGGCCACCGGGTCCCGCGGGCAGCACACGGGATCGTCACAGGTCACCGGCCACCACGTGCCGCCGCTGACCATCACCGCGTCACGGACCTGGGTCCCGGCGGCGGTGGCCAGGGCGAGCAGCTCGGCGAGCAGCTGCTCGGCCTCGGCGACCGAGAGGGGATCCGGCGACGATGCCTCCCGCGGGGACCCGCCCAGGGCCACGCCCCTGCCCGCCCCGGGACCGGCACGGTCGGTGAAGGCCACGAGGACCACCTCGTCCACGTGCGGGAGCATCCGGACGGCCACGGCGTCCCAGGCCGGTCCTGCACGGAGGGGCTGCGGGTCGCCGGCGGGGTCGTGGAGGTCGATCCGGACGGCCGGGCCGATCGTGGGGCGGCGGGCACCCGGCCGGGAGCGCAGCCCGAGGACCACGAGGCTGTCGGAGGGGGTGAACCCGAGCACGTAGGGCACCACGGTCACCAGCTGCCCGACGTCGCGGACGACGGCGGTCAGGGCGGGACGGTCGGCAGGAGGGGCGGAGGTCGACATACGTCCGACCCTGCCGCGGCGGCGACCTGCGGTCGAGGGGGGCACCCGTCGCCTGTGGACGGCGCCGCGCAGATCCTGGCGCCGGCCCGACTGCGGCTGGGGACGACCGGGAACCTGCAGCTCAGCGGATGACGTGACCCGGCACCGGGCCCCCGGGGCCGTCGTCGCGGGACTTCTCCCAGCCGAGGAAGTCCTCGGTGACCGAGACCAGCTGGGCGGCCAGCCAGGCCAGGACCAGGGTGTCGTCCCCGATCCCCAGCAGCGGTACGACGGCCTCCGGCACGAGGTCGACCGGGCTGACGACGTAGGCCAGCGCCCCGGCCATCGCCGCCACCGTCCCCATCGAGGCGCCGGCATACTCCCCGCTGCTCATCGCCTGGACCAGGCGCGGCATCGACCGCACCCGCTCGAGCCAGCCGGGGGAGCCCGGACGGCGGGCGGCGCGGGCGGCCTGGGCGACGTCCCGCAGCGAGGTCACGCGGGTGCGACGGCGAATCATGAGGATCTCCCTGCTCTCGTGCCGCCGGCGCCGGCCGCGACATCGCCGGGCGCGGTGTCGCGGGGCTCACCGGCAGCGGGGTCTCTGCGCGCCAGGGTCGGCGGTCGGGCCCCCGGGGCCGCGCCCGCGTGGTGCACCACGGCGCGGCGCCGGAGGATTCCCCGCGGGAGGGTCCCCGGCGCCGCGCCGGTCAGGTCGGGGCGCCCGACCGGGAGTGGCTCAGGCGTGCAGCGCGCCCGTGGTGGTGGCCGGGAACTGCTGCCTGGCGTTGTCGGCGATCTTGCCGAGCAGGTAGTAGTCCATGCCGCCGCCGACGAAGCCGCCGACCACGGGCAGGCCCTTGCCGACGATCTTGGCCAGGCCCTTCTCCCCCAGGGTGGAGATGAGGCGGAAGCCCACGCCCTTGTTGATCATCATGACGGCGGAGGCCGGCAGGTGCTGCGACGCCAGGCTGGACATGCGACCCGTGGTCAGGACGCCGGCCTTGCGGAGCAGGTCCTCGCCGGAGTCGGCGCCGACGAGGGTCAGCAGGATCGCCGAGCGGGTCTCGGGCTTGTCGATGTCGTAGCCGCGGGCGCGGGCGATGCCGGCGACCATGCGGGTCGCGACGATGTAGAACTCGACGACGTTGGCCGGCAGCGCGACCAGCATCGTGGCGAAGCCGCCGAGCCCGGTGACGAAGCCACCCGCGGCCGCGGTCTTCTTGTGCGCCCGGATGATCTCGTCCACGGTCTGCTCGGTCGAGCGGCCCCTGCCCGACTTGTCGGCGAACGCCGCGGCACCCTCGAGCGGGCCCAGCCCGTCGATGCCGAAGTCCAGGAGCTTCTGCACGAGGTCCTCGACCGGACCGTTGAGGGCGGAGCTGCCGGCCACCTGGCCGGTGCGCTGGTCGACGGTGTTCTTGCCGGCGATCTTGTCGATGGCCATCCCGGCCATCTTGTCCATGAGACCCATGAGGGGTTTCCTTCCTGGTGTGACGCACACTTGATCGGTGACAGTCCTACCCCACGGGCGCGCTCCTGACACCCTCCACGCGCTCGGCGTTGCGGGTGGGGTCGGGACGGTGCTGGCGCAGGACGGCTCGGTGCTCGTGGCGCCCTGCCCCGTGGACCGGCTCGTGGCCGACGTCGCCCGCCTGGAGCAGGAGCACCGGCCCCGCTGGGTCTGGTGGCAGGCCCGCGAGGACGCCGGGCCGCTCGTCGCGCGAGGCGCCCGCCTGTCCCGGTGCTGGGACCTCGCCGAGGTCCACCGGGTGCTCTGCGGCGGTCACCTGGCCGACCCGGCGACGGTCTGGGCGGTCATGCACGACCTGGACCCCCGCTCCGCCCCGAGACCGGGCCCGCCGGACCTGTTCGCCTTCGCCGCCGCCCAGGCACGCCCGGGCGACCCCGAGCCCGACGCGGAGGCGCTCGTCACCCAGGACGGGCACCTGCGGCCGGACGCCGCCGACCGCACCTGGCAGCGCACCCCCGAGCGGCTCGTCGCCTGGACCCGGGCCGCCCTCGAGGTCGCCGCGCGCCAGCGCGCCCACGTCGACGCCGCGCCCTCCCCTGCGGCTGCGGGCGGCACCCGACGCACCCCCGACCGGCTGCGCGCCACCGCGGCCTCCGAGTCCGCAGCCGCCCTGCTGTGCGCCGAGCTGGAGGTGACCGGCCTGCCCATCGACCGGGTGGTCGCCGAGGAGCTGATCACCGCCGCAGCCGGTCCCCGCCCCACGGACGAGGCGCAGGCCGCCGGCATACGTGCTCGCCGCGACCAGGAGGTCCTCCGGCACGTGCCCGGCCGTGAACGCACCGACCTGCGTAATCCCCTGCAGGTCAAGGAGCTGCTCGCCTCCGTCGGCATCCTCGTGGACGACACCCGCAAGTGGACCCTCGCCGCGCACCGCAGCTCCCACCCGGTGGTCGAGGCGCTGCTCGCGTGGCGCAAGGCCGAGCGCGTCGCCACGACCTACGGCTGGCACTGGCTGGACACCTACGTCGGTCCGGACGACCGGCTCCGCGGCGAGTGGACGGCCTGCGACGGCGGAGCAGGACGGATGACGGCCGCCAACGGCCTCCACAACCTCCCGGCCGAGCTGCGCCCAGCGGTGGCCGCCCACCCGGGCCGGGTCCTGGTGCGCGCCGACCTCGGCCAGATCGAGCCACGGGTACTCGCTGCCGTGGCCCGCGACGCGGCGTTCGCGCAGGCCACCCGGGCGGACGACCTCTACTCCCCCGTCGGCGCCGAGCTCGGCGTGGACCGGCCCGTCGCCAAGGTCGCGGTCCTCGCCGCGATGTACGGCCAGACCTCGGGATCGGCCGGCGCGGCCCTCGAACGGCTGGACCGGGCCTATCCGACGGCGATGGCCTACCTGCACCGGGCCCACCAGGCCGGGGTGCGCGGCGACCCGGTGGTCACCTGGGGCGGGCGGCTCGTACCCATGTGGCAGGGCGAGCTGACCGAGGCGCAGCGGGCCGGACGGGGACGCTTCGCCCGCAACGCCGTCATCCAGGGCGCAGCCGCAGAACTGTTCAAGGCCTGGGCCGCGACCGTCCGGGCCGGCGGGCGCGACATCGACGCCGAGATCGTCCTGTGCCTGCACGACGAGCTGCTGGTGCACGTCCCGGCCGAGCACGCCGCCGCCGCCGAGGCGCTGGTGCACCGGAGCCTGGACGAGGCGGCGCGGCGCTGGACGGGCACCGACCGGGTGCGGTTCGTCGCCGACGTGTCGGTCGTCCACCGCTGGTCGGAGGCCAAGGCCTAGGCGTGACGACCCGGCGCCGGGCGCGCGGCGGTCAGGCGCGGTCCTCCGGGCGACCGTCGTGGGTGCGCAGGAACTGCTCGAACTCCGCGCCGATCTCGTCGGCCGTGGGCAGCTCGTCCGGAGCAGGGGCGAGCAGGGTGGGCTTGTCGAGCCCCCGGGTCCACTGGTCGTACTGCGCCTCGAGGGCCCGCACGACCGTGAGGACCTCCTCGTTGTCCCCGATCTCGGCATCGACGGCCTCGCGGTTGACGCCCGCGACCGCCGCCAGCTCGGCGGTGGGCAACGCCAGCCCGGTCGCCCCGGCGACGGCCCGCAACCCCGTCAGGGCGGCGTCGGCGAAGTCCGTCTGTGCGAGGTAGTGCGGGACGTGGACGCTGAACCCCACCGTGTCGTAGCCCGACTCGCCCAGGCGCAGCTCCAGCAGCGAGGCGAACGACGACGGCACCTGCACCTCGCCGAAGACGGGGTTGTTGTCCGGGATCAGGGCCGGGCTGGAGGCGTGTTGGGTGAGCCCGATCGGGCGGGTGTGCGGCACCCCCATCGGGATGCCGTGCACACCCACGGTGAGGGTGACGCCGAAGGCTCGCACGAGCCCGCGGACGGCCTCGACCATGCGCTCCCACTGGTAGTCCGGCTCCGGCCCGGTGAGCATCAGGAAGGGCGTGCCGTCGACGTCCAGCACCCGGTAGAGCACGATCGCCGGGTCGTCGTAGGCCGTGTAGCGGTCCCGGTCGAAGGTCATCGCCGGTCGGCGCCCGCGGTAGTCGAGCATCTGGTCCACGTCGAAGGTCGCCACCACCGAGTGGTCCAGGGTGGCCAGCAGGTGATCGCTGAGCAGGCGACCGGTGTGACCCGCGTCGATGAAGGCGCCCATGGCCACGACCAGCGCGGAGGCCCGCAGGTGGTGCGGATCGGTGTCGCTCTCGAAGCGGTAGAGCCCGGTGGGGTCCTGCACGGTTGCCTCCAGGTCGGTCGGAGTGGTCTGCCCTGGGCAACGCACGGGTAGCCAGAGGCATTCCACCGCCCCGGTGCTCGCCGAGGCGAGCGGGTCGGCCCACAGGACCGACACCCAGGGTCGCCGTGCCCGCGTGACGACGCCCGCGGGCGTCCACCCAGGTCACGGCGACCCGCTCGCCGGGCCGGCCCCCGACCGGCCCGGCGACTACAGTGCGTAGGTGCCGCTCGAACCACCCAGCCGACAACATCCCCCCGGCCCTGGCGCCGGAGCCTTCTCGGCCCGTGCGGCCTGGCACGTCCGGTCCTTCCTGCCCGTGGTGGCCTGGCTGGGCGCGGCGACGGCGGTCTCCCTGGTCCACCGGATGCTCCCCGACGCCCGCTGGCTGCTGGTCCACCTGCTCCTGCTCGGCGGGGTCGGCAACGCGATCATCACCTGGTCCTGGCACTTCACCGGCGCGCTGGTGCGCAGCCCGGCCTCGCCCGGGCAGATGCGCTCGCAGGTCCTGCGGCAGGTGGGTCACAACCTGGGCGCCGTCGCGGTGGTCGCCGGTGTCGTGGGGCACCGACCCGCCACGGCCGTCGCCGGCGCGCTGGTCGTGGGGTCGGTCCTCGCCTGGCACGGCCTGGCCCTGGCGGCGCGCACCCGCGGCTCGCTCGGCGGCCGCTTCCGCCGCACCGTCGACCACTACGTCGCGGCCTGCCTGCTGCTGCCGGTGGGCGCCACCCTGGGCGCCCTCCTCGCGGCCGGCCGCAGCGCCGAGTGGCACGGTCGTCTGGTCCTGGCCCACCTCACCCTCAACCTGCTGGGCTTCGTCGGCCTGACCGTCCTCGGCACGCTCGTGACGCTGTGGCCCACGATGCTGCGCACCCGGCTCGAGGACGGCTCCGAGCGCACCGCCGCACGCCTGCTCCCCGTGCTCCTCGGCGCCGTCCTGGTCACCGTCGGCGCAGCCCTGCTCGGGCTGCGCTGGGTCGCCGTCCTCGGTCTGCTGACGTATGCCGCAGCTGCGCTGACCCACGCGGTGCCCTTCGCCCGGACCGCGCTGCGCCGAGCCCCTGCCGACTTCGCCACCTGGTCCGTCGCGGCGGGCAGCACCTGGCTGCTGCTCGGCCTGGGCCTGCTCGTCGGGCTCCTCGCCGCCACTCCGAGGCTGGCCCACGTGCCCACCCGCCTCGACGAGGTGGTGACCGCCCTCGCCGTCGGCTGGGTCGCCCAGGTCCTGCTCGGGGCCCTGGCCTACCTGCTGCCCGTGATGCTCGGCGGCGGGCCGGCGGCCGTGCGCCGCATCACCGCGATCACCCAGGCACAGGGAGCCCTGCGGGTCACCGTCACCAACCTCGCCCTGCTGGTATGCCTGCTGCCCGTCCCCTCCTGGGTGCGGGTGGCCTGCTCGGCGCTCGTCCTCGGGGCGCTCGCCACCGCCCCCGCGCTCGACGTCCGCGCCGTGCTCGTGGCCCGGCAGCTGCGCCGGGAGGCCACCGCCGCCCCCGCGAGCCCGGCACCCCCTGAGCGCCCCTGGCTTCCCGGCACGGCGGCCGGCTGCGCGCTGGTGGCGCTGGCCGTCGCGGGTGGTCTCGCCGTCGACCCCACCGCGCTCCGGCGCGGCGACGCAGGCACCGGCGTCACCCCCACCGGTCGCACGGTCACCGTCGACGTCACCGCCCGCGGCATGAGGTTCACCCCCGGCAGCGCCACCGTCACGCCCGGCGACCGGCTGGTCCTGCGGGTCACCAACGCCGACGCCGACGTCCACGACCTCACTTTGGAGACCGGGCAGGACACCGGCCGCCTCGGCGGCGGCGAGACCGGCGTCCTCGACGTCGGCGTGGTCGGACGGTCGATCGAGGGCTGGTGCTCGGTCGTCGGCCACCGGCAGATGGGGATGACTTTCGGCATACGCACGACCGGAGGTGACGGGCAGGCCTCCGCGACCCCGGGCGGGCACCAGCACGCCGCGTCCGGGGACGCCGCCCCACCGGTCGACCTGCACGGCGATCTCCCGGCCGGGTTCGTCGCGCGCGACGCGACCCTGCCTCCCGCCCCCACCGGGACCCTGCACCGGGTGACGCTGCGCGCCCAGGAGGTCGAGCTGCCCGTCGGCGCCGACCAGACCCGACGGCGGTGGACCTTCAACGGCACCGCCCCCGGGCCCACGCTGCGTGGCCACGTCGGCGACCGCTTCGAGATCACCCTGGTCAACGACGGGTCGATGGGTCACTCGCTCGACCTGCACGCCGGTGCCCTCGCGCCCGACCAGCCGATGCGGACCATCCGGCCGGGCGAGTCGCTCGTCTACCGGTTCACCGCCACCCGTGCGGGCATCTGGGTGTACCACTGCTCCACCCATCCGATGTCCGTGCACATCGCCGCGGGGATGGCCGGGGCGGTGGTGATCGACCCGCCCGGGCTGCCGCCCGTGGACCGGGAGTACCTCCTCGTCCAGTCCGAGCTCTACCTCGGCGCCGGGTCGGCCCCCGTCGACGGCGCCAAGCTGGCCCGGGGCCGCCCGGACGGGGTGACCTTCAACGGCGTCGTCGGGCAGTACGACGCCCGTCCGCTGACCGCCCGCCCCGGGCAACGGGTGCGGATCTGGGTGCTCGACGTCGGACCGGACGACGGGACGAGCTTCCACGTCGTCGGCGGACAGTTCGACCGGGTCTACAAGGAGGGCCGCTGGCTGCTGCGAGCCGGACCCGGCGAGCCCGACGCACCCGGCGGCTCCCAGGTGCTCGACCTGACCGCGGCGCAGGGCGGCTTCGTGGAGCTGACCTTCCCCGAGGCCGGGCACTATCCCTTCGTGGACCACCAGATGAGCGACGCCGAGCGAGGCGCCCACGGCATCGTCGAGGTCCGCTGACGCACGGTCGGGGGCCGACGTCCGCAGCGGCCCGGGGGCAGACCGCCGGCCGACCCACCACAGCCGGAGCACCACGGACGGCGAGCTCTGCTGAGGTCGCCCTGGTCAGGCGGGACCGGTCAGCGGTCGAGCTCGTAGATCTGCGCCTGGACCGGCCCCGCCTCGGTGCGGACCGTGCAGGCCACCCGCCGGTAGCCAGGCCCCTCGAACTCGTCCAGCCGCGCCCAGTGCCGGGGCAGGGCGTCGCTGGTGAGCAGGTGCACCGGGACCGCCGGCGCGTCCTCGTCCAGCTCGATCGCGGGATAGCCCAGCGCGGCTCCCCAGCCCTCGGGCAGCAGGTGCCCGTGGACGACCCCCTGCGTCCAGCTGCCGGGGATGGCGGCGACCTCGTGGTGGTTGGACCGGCCGGGGCGCAGGGTGCCGTAGACCGCGAGCCGCTGCCCGTCGGTGGGGGCCGTGCTCACACGCTCACGCGATCGCCGGCCCGGGCGCGGCGTCGCGCGTCGAGGGAGGCCGCGGCGGCGATCACCACGCCCAGGGCCATCTGCTGCCACATGGCGGGGACGTCCAGCAGGTTGAGGCCGTTGTGCATGACGGCGAGCACCGTGGCACCGACCACCGTCCCCACCGCGCTCCCGCGTCCGCCGGCCAGGCTGGCGCCACCGACGACGGCGGCGGCCACCGCATCGAGCTCCATCCCGGCCCCCGCACCGGCCTGGACGGAGGCCAGGCGTCCGGCGATCAGCAGTCCGCCGACACCGGCGCACAGCCCCGACAGGGCATAGGCCGCCACCTGGGTCCGTTCGACCGGGATGCCCACCAGACGGGCGGCCTCGGGGTTGCCTCCCACGGCATACAGCCACTGGCCCAGGACGGTGCGCCGCAGCAGCACGTGGGTGAGGACGGCGAGCGCCACCATGACCATGAAGGTCACCGGGACGCCCGCGACCCGCTCCCCCACGCCGGCCATGGCGGCGGGAGCCACGAGAGTCTGCGAGTCGCAGGCGATCTCGGCGACCGCCCGCCAGATCGCCATGCCCGCGAGGGTGGCGATGAAGGGAGGTATGACGAGCCTGGTGACCGCGAGGCCCGTCACCAGGCCGGCGAGCAGACCGACGAGCGGGGCCGCGACCACGCAGAAGGGTGACGGCAGGCCCAGGCCGAGGGCGCACTGGGCCGCGAGGATCCCGGACAGGCCGGCGACCGCCCCGACGGACAGGTCGATGCCGCCCACCACGAGCACGAAGGTCAGGCCCAGGGCCAGCGCCGCCGTGGTCGCGGTCTGGTCGGCGACGTTGAGCAGGTTGCCGAGGGTCCGGAAGTCCGGGGACACCACGGCCAGGACCAGGCACAGTGCGAGCAGGCCGGCGGGGGCGGCGAGCACCTGGCTCCCGGCGCCCCGCGCCCAGGCCGCGAGACGCCCGCCCTGCGACCAGGGAGAGGACGCCGCCGTGGCACCAGGCGCCGGGGTCTGCGGCGCGGCGGCAGGAGCCGGGGCCGCAGGAGGGGCACTCGGGGCCGGAGTGGTCGGAACATCCTGGGCCGCAGGCGGGGTCGCGACGGGCTTCGCCGCGGCCTTCGGCGTCGCAGCCGGACCCGAAGCCGATGAGGAAGGGGCCGGGGTGGCCTTCGCCGGGGTCGCCGCCGGAGGGGTCGCCGCGGGCTTGGCCGAGGCAGCCGGAGCCTTGACCCCCGGGGTCTGCGGCGCGGCAGCAGGAGCCGGGGCCGCAGGAGGGGCGCTCGGGGCCGGGGCGGGCTTCGCCGCAGGAGGGGTCGCGACGGGCTTCGCCGCGGCCTTCGGCGTCGCAGCCGGACCCGAAGCCGATGAGGAAGGGGCCGGGGTGGCCTTCGCCGGGGTCGCCGCCGGAGGGGTCGCCGCGGGCTTGGCCGAGGCAGCCGGAGCCTTGACCCCCGGGGTCTGCGGCGCGGCAGCAGGAGCCGGGGCCGCAGGAGGGGCACTCGGGGCCGGAGTGGTCGGAACATCCTGGGCCGCAGGCGGGGTCGCGACGGGCTTCGCCGCGGCCTTCGCCGGGGCCGCCGCAGGAGGGGTCGCAGCGGGAGCGGTCGGGGGCGGCCCTGGCGGAACCCCGGGCGTGCGCGCGACTCGCGGCTGCCCCCCCGCGGTCGACGCAGCCTCCTTCGGGGCGGGCGCCGTGCCCGTCGCAGCAGGTGCGGTCCCCTCCGCGGCGGGCGGCGTCTGCGGGGTGCCGGTCGGCGCCGGGGCCGGAACGGCGTCCGGCGGTCCGTCGGTCACGACGGGTAGCGCCCCTGCCGGACGCACCGCGACGCGACGCGCGGTGGACGTGATGGCGGCTGCCTTCTTGGCGGCGGCCTTGCGGGCTGCCTTGCTCATCGACTTCTTGGCCACGGTCTGGGTCACTCGCTCCTCGGGCGGGACGGCGGGTACGGGGGCTGCGCCGGTCGCGGCGAGATCGCCGCGACCGGTGTCGTCCTTGGTCGCCTTCATGGGCTGCTCCTCAGCTCTGCCCCGGAGCCCATGAGGGCGCCAGGCTCCTGGGCGGGCACGCTGATCGTGCGGGTGCACAGGGCGTCCATCTCCTGGCGGTCGCTGCTGGCCAGGACCACCGCCCCACCCCCGGCGACGATCTCTGCGACGACCTGGTAGATCACCTCGCGCGCACCGACGTCCACGCCGCGCGTGGGCTCGTCGAGCACGAGGACCTGGGACCGGGCGGCGACCCACCGGCCGACGACGACCTTCTGCTGGTTGCCCCCGGACAGTCGGGCGACCGGGTCATCCATCGACGGTGCGGCGATCGCGAGCCGCTCCCGCACCACCGCGATCTGCTCGGTGCGCGACGGGCCGTTCGGCCCCGTCCGGCCCCGCGTGAGGACGCCGTACCAGAGGTTGTCCGCCGCGGAGGCCTGGGGCACCAGGCCTGCGCCCTGGCGGTCGGCCGGCACGTAGCCCACCCCCGCCCGGATCGCCTCCTGCACCTGGCCGGGGCGGATCGTGCACTCGCCGATCTGCACCCGTCCCTGCGCCTGGGGAATCCCCCCGACGAGGGCCCGCAGCAGTGCGCTGCGCGTCGTCGGGGTTCCGCCCTCGACCCCGACGACCTCCCCCGCGCGCACCTCGACCGTGGTCGGCGCCAGGATGCCCGGGACGGCCAGGCCCTCGGCCACGAGGAGCGGTCGGGTCGTCGCCTGCCCGGCGGGCGCCTGGGGGCGGATCGCGGGATAGAGGCCGGCGAAGGGACGTCCGGTCACGGCGGCGGCCAGGTCGGTCACGGGAGCATCAGCCGGGAGGGTGGCCACCATGCGCCCGGAGCGCAGCACGCTGACCCGGTCGCACAGCTGGGCGATCTCCTCCAGCCGGTGCGTGACGTAGAGCAGGGAGACACCCTGCTCGGTCACGCCACGCAAGGTCTGCAGGACGCCGCGGTCTCCTCGTCGGACAGGACCGCGGTCGGCTCGTCGAGGATCAGCAGCCCTGCTCCCCGGGCCAGGGCGCGGGCGATCTCCACCCGCTGTCGCAGGTCCACCCGCAGCCGGGCCACGGGGGTGGCCGGGTCGAGGTCCAGGCCCAGGATCGCCAGGGCCGCCTCGGCCTGCCGGCGCACCGCGACCCGGTCGATCAGCCCCCGGCGCACCGGGGGTCGGGGCAGCGCGAGGTTGTCCTCGACGCTCAGCTGCTCGATCAGGGTCGGGTGCTGGTGGATGGTGCGTATGCCGCGCCGCACGGCGGCGGAGGGCTCCGACAGCACCGCCTCCTGGCCGTCGATCCGCACGACGCCCCCGGTCGGCCGCTCGGCGCCGGAGATGATCCGGATCAGCGTGGACTTGCCGGCGCCGTTCTCGCCGAGCAGGGCATGGGCCTCGCCGGGCGCGATGGCCAGGTCGACGTCCTGCAGGGCGCGCAGCGTGCCGAAGGTCCGGCTCAGCCCCGCGACCTCGAGCCGGGGCGGCATGCCGGCTGACGGGTGGGCGATGGTCGAGGCCACCACGTCAGGCGTGGGCGAGCAGCGAGCGAGCGTTGGCCCGGGTGATGGCCACCACGGCCTGGTCGACGGTGCTGCCGGCGGCGGGGGCGCCCTTGGCTTCCACGGCGGCTCGCAGGGCGAGGGTTCCCATGGCGGCGACGTCCTGACCGATGGTGGCGGTCATCCGGCCGAGCGCGACGGCCTCGATGGCCTCGCGGGTCCCGTCGAAACCGACGACCTTGACCCCGAGACCGGCTCGGCCGCCGAGGGCCTGGAGCGCCCCGAGCGCCATCTCGTCGTTCTCGGCGAAGATCCCGTTGAGGTGGGGGTGCGCCTGGAGCACGTTGGTGGCGACGTCCAGGCCCTCCACGCGACGGAAGCCGGCGGGCTGGGTGGCCACGACCCGCATGCCGGGGTGCTTGGCGAGCTCGGCGACGAAGCCCTTGTGCCGCTCCCGCGAGCTGGAGGTCGCGACGACGCCTTGCAGGACCGCGACCTCGCCCTTGCCCCCGAGCGCCTTGATGAGCGCCTGGGCCGCGATCGCCCCGCCGCGCACGTTGTCGCTCGCGATGCAGGTGACACCCTGGACGTCGGTGATCCGCCGGTCGATGGCGACGATCTTGGTCCCGCGCTCGCGCAGGCGCTTGACCGGGGTCGCGAGCGCGTCGGAGTCGACCGGGTTGACGACCAGCTGGCCGATGCCCTTGACCGCCAGGTCCTGGAGCTGGGAGGCCTGGCGGGAGGCGTCGTCCTGGGCGTCGGTGATCTTGAGCCGGATCCCGAGCCTGGCGGCCTCGTCCTGGGCACGGTCGACGAGGGTCATGAAGAAGGGGTTGGCGAGGCTGGAGACGGAGAGGCCGACCACGCCCTTGGCGGCCTTGGCGGACTCGGCGTCCTTGTCGCCACCGGAGGCACACCCCGTGAGGAGTCCGGCGCCGGCAAGGCCCAGCAGGAAGGTGCGCCGGGAGAGGTCCGGCACTGTAGCGGCGGTCATCGATCTATCACTTCGTCCCATCGGTCAGCTGCAGGGTGAGGGCCTTGGGCAGGATCTGTCCCAGTGCCTCCACCGTCTCGCTGGTGTAGGACAGCCCCCCGACGCTCGCCGCCAGTCGGTCGAGCGTGGCCTTGTCAGGCTCTTCGCCGACGCCCACGAGGACCAGGCGCACCGGGCGCGCGGGGTCCTGCAGTCGGCCGAGGTCGGCGATCGCCTGCTCAATGGTACGACCACCGCTGTCGTCGTCGTTCTTGCCGTCGGTGAGGATGAGCGCGATGCCTTCGTGCTTGGCGTCGGAGCGGTCCCGGACCGTCTGGTAGGCCGCCACGGTCGTGTCGTACAGGCCCGTCCCGCCTCGCGGCGGGGTGGCCGGGTCGACCAGGGTGGCCCCGGCCTTGGCGAGGGCGTCCCGGGTGGCGGGGAGCTCCAGCGAGCCCATCGGCACGAGCTCCTTCCAGTCCTGCCCGCCCTGGGACCTGGCCGCGGCGAAGGACCACAGGCCCACCTCGCTGGTCACGGGGACCGACCGCAGGGCGACGGCGAGGGCGCCCGTCGCCAGCTCGATGCGACGCTTGCCCCCCTCGGCGGCAGCCTGCATCGAGCCGGAGGTGTCGACGGCGATGACGTAGCGACCGTCCCGGCGAGCCCCGGCCCACGCGTCCATCGTCCCGGCGATCTTGCCCGGGTCGACGGGGGCGGGCGGGGCGAGCGAGGCCGGCACCCCGGTGACGGGTGCCGCCCCGGCCGGCGCGGCCTGCGGTGCTGTCCGGAATCCCTGGTCGACCAATGACTTGCGCACCGTGTCTCCCGCGAAGGCCTCGACGAGGGCGTCCAGGGCCGCGACGCGGGCGGGGTCCTGGGTGCGGGTCACCAGCGAGTAGCTCTCCATGGGCACCGCGCCGGGCAGCGAGGCCGCGGTGATCTGCCGCCCGGTCTGCTTGGCAAGCTGGGCGATGCGCTGCTCGGTGCTGGGGAAGACCAGTGCCTGCGTCGGCGGGGCCGTCAGGGAGGACTCGAGCTCGGACTCCGAGACGGTCCGGCGGCTCAGGGCACGCACCGCTTCTCCGACCGTGGGGTCGCTGCTCTGGCGCAGCGCCAGCAGGGACAGCAGGGAGGGCGTGCTCTCGGCGGGCTCGGCGAAGCGCATCGGGCCCTGCGCCAGCATCCCCACCTGCTGCGGGGTGAGCTGACCGGACGCGCCCACGCCCTGCGGGACCGCGAGGACCACCGGGGAGTAGGCGACGGGCCGGGAGACGCGGTTGCGCTCGGCGGCGGGCACCCAGGCCTCGGAGTCGGTGAACCACGCGTCGACGGCGCCGACCACGGGCTCCTGCGCGGCAGCAGCCGCGCCGGGTGCCGGAGCGGCACCCGTGGCAGGTGCCCCCGCGGGGGGTGCGGCGGAGGTCGCTGCCGCGGCGGGCTGGGCGGGCGCACCGCCGGCACCGCCCGTGCCGCCGCGCTGGGCGGCGAGTGCCGCCGTCACGGGACGAAGGCGATAGGTGATGCAGCCGCCCTTGCGGTCCGACGCCTCGTCGGCCGCCTCCTGGGTGGCGGCGAACAGGGCCGGTGGCACGGCCACGTCCAGGGAGGTCATGCTGGCGCAGGCCGTCTGGGCGCTGGCGACCTGGCTGGTGACTGACTTGTCACCGGACTTCGCCAGGCGCATCAGGTGAGGCGCCCCTGCCGCGGCGCCTCCGGCCAGCGCGATGCTCAGGGCGGCCATCCCGGCCACCTTGCGCTGGCGGTCTCGGCGGCGACCGCGCTGGGCCCGGAGTCCCGCACGGGTCGCGGGCGCTGCCTGAGAGGTTCGGCGCTGCGTCACATTTCCACCTTCCGAGGTCAGGTCCAGGGCGATGGGTGCACTGGTGCCACTGCCGGACCGCAAGGTACTGGGTCGGCAAGCCCCTGCGCACGGGCCGCTGCGGAGCGCAATGACAGCGGACGGTGCGCGTCGACGTGCCACGGGTGATGATCCGAGGCAGGACACCCCTCGGCAGGCACCACGACTCGCCCTGGACGCCATACCCGTGTCACTCAGCGAGTCGGATCGACCACCTTGGGTGGCTTCACCTGCGAAGATGGGTCTCGCAGGGGGTGGGAACCGGCAAGGATTTCCCCGTCAGAGTCATGCCTTCGGACCAACCTCAACACTCTGCGTCACTCACCTGGGTGGCGGGCCTCCGCAGCATCCATGGCCTTGTAGATGCGCTGCTCACTGACCGGGTGGGCGGTCCCCAGGGGTTGGGCGAACAGCGACACCCGCAGCTCCTCGACCATCCACCGGATCTCCCGCACGTCAGGGTCGTCCACGCGCGCCGGGCGCAGGCCCTCGACGAAGGTCCGCCGCTCCCGCTCCACGGTGGCCACGACGGCCTGACGCTCGGCGTCCCGGCGCATGTCCTCCGGGCCCTTCTGCGCCCGCCAGCAGATGGCCCGCACGTAGCGGGCGACGTGGCGCAGCCGGGCTCGGCCGATCTCGGCGACGAAGCCCGGGTGGACCAGCGCGTCCAGCTGGGCGGCCATGTCGTCCCGCATCGGCCGGGCCGCGGGCGAGAGCCGGTCGAGGGCGAGCCGGGCCTCCCGGGCGGCGACGAGGATCGGCTCGACGAGCTCGATCACCTCGACGACCCGGGCGGACGTGAGCTGGCGCACCCGGCGCAGGAGCTCGTCGTACGCCGCCTTGTCCCGGACGATGCCGGTCGCCTGGTCGCGCAGCTCGGGAGACTCCGCGACGATCGAGTCGACCGCGGCCGCGAGGCAGTCGTCGAGCAGCGCCGGGACCGAGCCGTGCGGGTTGTGACCCAGGGCGATCTTCTGCTGGTTGCTGAGGACCGCGAGCACGCGCTTCCACGGCGGGGTGATGTCGAGCAGGAGGAGGCGACGCAGCCCCAGCCGGGAGGCCACGGCGGCCTCCCGCTCGGTGGCCAGCACCTGCACGGAGACCGAGGTCCCGCGGTCGACGAGGGCGGGATAGCCGTGGAGGGTCCGCCCGCCCCTGACCCGCTGCTCGAACGTCGCGGGCAGGGACTCGAAGTCCCAGGTCGTCAGCCCGGTCCGCTCGATGGACGCGGCCGCCGACGCCATGGTCTGGCGGACCTTCGGCGCGAGCTGGCGACGCAGGCCCTCCAGCGACTTGGACTCGCCCAGCGTCCGATCCCGGCGGTCCTCCACGCGGAAGGTCATCCGCAGGTGGTCCGGGACCTTGTCCCAGTCCCACTCCCCCGGCGGTATGGCGATCCCCACCCGCCCGCGCAGCACCCGGGCCAGCTCGTCGGTCAGGTCGCCGGCCGCGGGGTCGGCCGCGGCCAGGGCGGCGCGGGCGTGGTCGGGGGCGGGGACCACGTGCTTGCGGGTGGCCTTGGGCAGCGCCCGGATCAGGGCGGTCGCCAGCTCCTCGCGCATCCCGGGCACCAGCCAGTCGAAGCCCTCGTCGCGGACCTGGTTGAGCACCTCCACCGGGATGTGGCAGGTCACGCCGTCGGCGTCGGCGCCCGGCTCGAACTGGTAGGTCAGCCGCAGCGTCAGGTCGCCCTGCACCCACTGCTGCGGGAAGTCCGCCGAGACGCTCGTGTCGGCGCCCTCGGCGACGACCACGTCCTCGGTGAAGGTCAGCAGCTCGGGCTGCTCGCGGCGCGCCTGCTTCCACCACGAGTCGAAGTGCCGCCCGGAGACGACGGTCTCGGGGATCCGGGCGTCGTAGAAGTCGAACAGCTCGTCGTCGTCGACCAGGATGTCGCGGCGGCGGGCCCGCTCCTCGAGCTCGGCCACCTCGGCGAGCAGCGCGCGGTTGGCGTGGAAGAACTCGTGGTGGGTGTCCCAGTCGCCCTCGACGAGGGCGTGCCGGATGAAGAGCTCACGGGCGAGCTCGGCGTCGACGCGGCCCAGCCCGACGGTGCGCCCGGCGACCAGGGGCACGCCGTAGAGCGTCACCCGCTCCAGGGCGACCCCGGAGGCGCGCTTGCGGGACCAGTGGGGCTCGGCGTACGAGCGCCTGACCAGGTGGGAGCCGAGCCGCTCGGCCCAGGCGGGGTCGATGCGCGCGTTGGTGCGGGCCCACAGCCGGGTGGTCTCGACGAGCTCGGCCGACATCACCCAGTCCGGCTGCTGGCGGTGCAGCACGGACCCCGGCTGGATCGCGAAGCGGGCACCGCGGGCCCCGGCGTACTCGCGCCTCTCGGCGTCCCGCAGGCCGATGTGCGACAGCAGCCCGGACAGCATGGCCTGGTGGATCGCGTCGGCCGACGCGGGGCTCTTGTTGGGCTCCAGGCGCAGGGTCTTGCAGGCCTGCCGCAGCTGCAGGTGCAGGTCCTGCCACTCCCGGATCCGCAGGTAGTGGAGGTACTCCTGCTTGCAGGTGCGGCGGAAGGCCGAGCCGGACAGCTCGCGCTGCCGGTCCTTGAGGTAGCCCCACAGGTTGAGCCAGGTGATGAAGTCGCTGTGCTCGTCCTTGAACCGCGCGTGCTGCTGGTCGGCCTGGGCCTGCTTGTCGACCGGGCGCTCCCGGGGGTCCTGGATCGACAGGGCGGCGGTGATCACGAGGACCTCGGCGAGACAGCCGTTCTCGTGGGCCTCGAGGATCATCCGGGCCAGCCGCGGGTCCAGCGGCAGGGCGGCGATCTGGCGGCCGTATGCCGTGAGCCGGCGCCCGCCGCGCCCCTCCCGGCCCGCCCCGGCCCCCGCCGACGCGGCGTCGATGGCGCCGATCTCCAGCAGCAGGTTGAGCCCGTCGGCGACCTGGCGCGAGTCCGGCGGGTCGACGAAGGGGAACCGCGCGACGTCGCCCAGGCCGAGGGAGATCATCTGCAGGATGACGCTGGCGAGGTTGGTGCGCAGGATCTCCGGGTCGGTGAACTCCGGCCGGGCGGCGAGGTCCTCCTCGGAGTAGAGCCGGATGCAGATGCCGTCGCTCACGCGGCCGCAGCGTCCCGCCCGCTGGGCGGCGCTCGCCTGGGAGATCGGCTCGATCGGCAGCCGCTGGACCTTGGTGCGCTGGCTGTAGCGCGAGATGCGGGCGACCCCGGTGTCCACGACGTACCGGATGCCGGGAACGGTGAGGGAGGTCTCGGCGACGTTGGTGGCGAGGACCACGCGGCGCCCCTGGTGCCGGGAGAAGACGCGGTGCTGCTCGGCGCTGGACAGGCGGGCGTACAGCGGGAGGATCTCGGTGCCCGGCAGCCGCAGTCCTTCCAGCGCCTCGGCGGCGTCGCGGATCTCGCGCTCGCCGGAGCAGAAGACGAGCACGTCCTGGTCGGAGCCGTCGCCGGCCCCGGCCTCGGTCCACAGCTCGGTGACCGCGTCGACGATGCCGGTGACCTGGTCGACGGACTCGGTCTGCCCCGTGGGCAGCTCGCGCTCCAGCGGACGGTAGCGAACCTCGACGGGATAGGTGCGGCCGGAGACCTCGATGATCGGGGCCGGGGTGCCGTCGGCGGCGGCGAAGTGCGCGGCGAAGCGCTGCGGGTCGATGGTCGCCGACGTGACGACCACCTTCAGGTCCGGGCGGCGCGGCAGCAGCTGCTTGAGGTAGCCCAGGATGAAGTCGATGTTGAGGGATCGCTCGTGGGCCTCGTCGATGATGATCGTGTCGTAGCGCCGCAGGTCGCGGTCGTGCTGCATCTCCGCGAGCAGGATGCCGTCGGTCATCACCTTGACCAGGGTGTCCCGGGTCGCGTGGTCGCCGAAACGCACCTGGTAGCCGATCGGCCGTTCCTCGCCGTCGAGCCGCTCGCCGGTGATCGGGTGGCCGAGCTCCTCGGCGATGCGCTCGGCGACGCTGCGGGCGGCGATCCGCCGGGGCTGGGTATGGCCGATGGTGCCGTGGATCCCGCGGCCGAGCTCCAGGCAGATCTTGGGGATCTGGGTGGTCTTGCCCGACCCGGTCTCGCCGGCGATGACGACGACCTGGTGGTCACGGATCGCGGCGGCGATGTCGTCCTTGCGCGCGACGACGGGCAGGTGCTCGGGATAGGTGATCTCGGGGACCAGCGCCCGGCGGCGCGCGTGCCGCTCCAGCCGACGGGTCCGCGACGCCTCGCGCTCCTCGGGGGTCTGTGGGGGGCGTCCGCCGCCACGGCGGGGGCGACGACGGTAGGGGGTCTGCTCGGGCACGCCTTCCAGGATAGGTCGCCCGCGTGGCCCGCGGTCAGCAGCCGGTGAGCGCGTAGACCGAGACGGTGCCCGCGCCGCCGATGCGGGTGAGCCCGGGCACCCCGGCCAGCCCGTGCAGCCCGGTGAACAGGGCGCGGCGCGGGTCGTCGTCCCACACCAGGTCGGTGTCCTCGACGACGTAGCCCACGTCGAGGCGGCGGGCGGCCGCGCAGACCTGCGGCGTCAGCTCCCGCAGGTGCATCCGCAGCACGCCGTGGTCGCCGTCGTACCTCCCGCCGAAGTGGGCGAAGGTGACCGGGTGCCCGGAGAGCACCCCGGCCCACTGACCCCCGCCGAAGGGATCGCCCGCCACGGCCCGCCCGTCGGCCCGCGGGCCCAGCACGTCGGCATAGGTCTGCGCCTCGCGCCGGGAGACAACCGTGCGCCACCACTCGTGGTCGCCGTAGTTGTGGCCGACCAGCCGCTGGGCCGAGGCGACGCCGGAGGGCCAGCCCAGCAGGACCGGGGTCGCGACGAGGACGGCGGCGGCGACCTGCCCGACGAGCGGGCGGCCGCCCAGGCCCGGGAGCCGCCGGCCGAGGTCGACCAGCCCCGCGGCCCCCTGGCCCGCGAGCAGCAGGGCCGGTATGGCGATCGCGGCGGCCACCCGGTAGGGCTCGCGGTCCCACAGCGCGGTGACCAGCGTCCCCCAGCCGGAGCCGATCGACGCCGCGCAGACGTAGCACGCGGCGACCAGGACCAGCCCGACGGGCAGCCAGGGTCGTCCCCGCCACAGGCTGACGACGACGCCGGCGAGGACCAGCAGGGCGAGGACCAGCCAGCCGGGGCTGAGGTGGGTCCCGAGGGTGAGGATCTCGCGCACGGCGACGTCGGCGGTGGTCACCGTGCGCGAGCGGCTGCGCATCAGGGAGCGCACCGTCGGGGTCCGGGCCACCAGCGCGGCACCGACGACCAGCCCGACGGCGGCGACGGCGAGCACCTGCAGCAGCCGGCGCCGCCGTCGGGGGTGCCCGACGAAGGAGCGCACGGTGCCGGTCCACACGGTGCCGACGACGAGGGGGGCGACGAGCAGCAGCGCGCTGAGCAGGGCGGCGGGATGGACGACGCCGACCCCGAGCCCGCAGACGACCACCACCAGCGCGAGGACGGCCCGGGGGCGCAGGTAGCCGGGGCGGCAGGCGCGCACCGCGAGGGCCATCAGGGCGGGGGCGAGCGCGAGGCCGGCGAGGTTGGACCACAGGACGCCGAAGTTGAGCAGCAGCGTGGGGAACACCAGCGTGACGGGAAGCAGCGCGGCGACGGCGACCGCCGCCCGCGCGTCTCGGCTGGTGGTGCGCAGCAGGGTGAGCATCCCGACCGGCCAGACCGTCGCGGCGAGCACCAGGACCAGGGTGTTCATGACGACCACGGGGTGGGCGCCGGTGAACTGGGCGACGAGCGCACCGAGGGCGTGCAGCCCGCTGGGATAGAACGTGCGCGTCGACCCGGGAGCCGCGGTCGCCCCGACGGTGAACCATCCGGCGTCGCCCGTGGCCAGCACCCGGGCGAGGGCGTTGACGTGGAAGCCCGCGTCGTGGGACTGCTGCAGCGCGTCGGGGCGCCCGACCGCGCCGGCGAGGATCACCCAGGAGGCGGCGACCGTGCCCGCCGTGACCAGGGCGTACGTCACGACCCGGCCGGCGTCGGCCGGGGCCGGTCTGGCCAGCCGGGTCCAGCGGCGCCCGAGGGCCCACAGCGCCCCTCCCCCGGCCAGCGCGGTGAGCACGAGAGGCCCGATGCCCCAGCCGATCCCGAGGCTCGAGGTCGAGGTGATCGCGAGGGCGGCGACCCCGGCCGACGCGGCGGGCGAGGCCCCGACGGCGAGCCAGGCCGGGACCCGGGCCGGGATCAGCAGGACGAGGCCGGGCAGGACCAGCAGGGCCAGCGAGGCCAGGACGACCGGCGCTGCGGCCCACCAGGAGGCGAGGGGATGGAACAGGATCAGTCGACCTTGGTCACCGTGACGGCGGCCTTGTCCGCGGCGCGCTGCTCCTCGCTGCGGTCGTCGGCGGCGGAGCCGCAGCCCCCACCGCCGGAGCCGCACCCGCAGCCGCCGCACCCGCCGCCGCCCGAGCCGCAGCTGCTCGGCCGGGCGTGGGCGGCCTCGACGTCGGCGGCCACGTTCGCGGCGTAGTCCTGGGCGAGCTGGTCGGCGGCGCGCCGCATCTCGGCATAAGCCTCGGGGAACTCGGGCCGGGCCTGCAGGACGGGCAGCAGCAGCTGGTCCTCCTTGGCCAGGTGCGCACGCAGCAGGACCGCCAGGGCCTGGGCGTCGCCCGCGAGCCGGGCCGCGTCCTGGGCGGCGTTGATCGCGTCGACCAGACCGGCGATGACCCGGTGGTCGGCGACGAGCGCCTGCACCAGCAGCGCCGCATCGGGGGCCTGCGCCGCGAGGGGATAGAGCACCTGCTCCTTGGCGACCGCGGCGGTGATCAGCTCGAACTGGCACCAGGTGGCCAGGTCGGCGTGGGCCTGCCCGAAGGCCTGGGCGTCCGCCTCGCCGATGGCGCCGATGAGCTCCGCCACGATCGTGCCGGCGCTCCGGGCGAGGGCGAGGTTGTCCTCGCGGGGCGTCGGGGTGGTGGGGGTGCTGTCGACAGCCATGGGTCTTCCTTCGGGTTCGCTACGGGGGCGCGCAGGTGACCAGCCTAGTGGGGACCTGGCGCGGACCGGTCCGGACCGGTCCGGACCGGTCCCCCGGCCGCCGGTAGTGTTCCCTCCCGTGATGGACGCCTACCGCTCGCCCGCCGGTCGCGAGGCCGTGACCCGGTGGTGCGTCGAGGCTCTCGCCCACTGGCAGCACCCCCACCGCACCCTCGTCGTCGAGCCGATCGTCGCGGGCACGCCGGTGCCCACCCACGTCACGGTGCTGGGCGAGGGGCCGCCGCGGTTCGTGTGGCTGCCGGGGACGGGCGCGTGCGCCGCGGTCACCCGCGGCCCGCTCGAGGCGCTCGCGCGGCGCGGCACGGTGTGGGCCCTGGACCTGCCCGGGCAGCCCGGACTGTCCCACGACTACCGGCCGCGCCGCGACAGCACGGGGTGGTACTCCGCCTGGCTCGACGCGATGCTCGACCTGACCGAGGGCGACGACGAGGTGCTGCTCGTGGGCACCTCGCTCGGCGCCCGGGTCGCGCTGACCACGGCGCACCGGCGGGTCCGGTCGCGGCTGCTCGTCTCCCCCGGCGGGCTGCTCGCGCCCACCGCCTCCCCCGCGCTGGCCCGGGACCACACCCGCTGGTCGCTGCACGCCTCGGACGCCGCCGCCCGGGCCCTGCTGCGCCAGCTCCACGCTCCCGGGGAGCCGATCACCGACCGAGCCGTCGCGTGGACCGTCCTCGTGGGACGCGGGTGCAAGACGATCCGCACCCCCCGCCCCCTGCCCCAGCACTACCTCGACCGGATCGAGGAGAAGCCCCTGGTCGTCGCCGTCGGCGAGGACGACGTCCTCGCGCCCCCGGCCGCCCTCACCGCCGCCGTGGCGCGGCGGGCCAGTGCCCGGGTCGTGGTGGTGGACGGCTGCGGCCACCTCCTCCCGGCAGGCGCCTGGGAGCAGGTGCTCCGGGTCTTGCCCGCGTGACCAGGCCCGACGCACTACGCTGCGGCAGCGTGACCCCAGGAACCCCGGCCGCGGCATGATCGACCACGTCGCCGCGCACGTGTTCGCCCGCGCCGCCGAGCACCCGGACGCCGTGGCGGTGCGGTCGCGCGTGACCGACGGGTGGGTCGAGCTGACGTATGCCGACCTCGCGGCGCAGGTCCGTCATGTCTGTCACGCGCTGATCGCGGCGGGTCTGCACCCTGGGGACTCCGCGGTCATCGTGTCCGACAACCGCGCCGAGTGGCTCGTCGCGGAGCTCGCGATCATGGCCGCCTCCGGGGTGGCGCTGCACCTCGGGCCGAGCACCCCGGTGGAGGAGCTCGCCGCCATCCTGCGGGCCACCGAGACGCGGGCGGCCTTCGTGTCCGGCGAGGTGCTCGGCGACCAGCTCGCCCAGCTGTCAGAGCGGCTGCCGTCGCTGCGCGTCGTGGTCTGCTTCGACGAGAACCCCTCGGTGGTGCCGCTGCTCGACGACCTGGGCGTGCTGACCATGGGGACCGCCGTCGACGAGCTGGGGGCGGAGGTGGGCACCCAGGGGACCTTCTCCTGGGCCCGGCTCATGGCCGCGCCCTTCGACATCGCGACGGCGGCCGAGGCCCAGCGGCGGTGCGACACCTGGAGCCCGGAGGACATCGCCGTCATCGACTACACCGTCGGCGGGGCCGGCGAGCTGCGCGGCGTGGTCCTGAGCCACCGATCGACGCTGGCGACGGTCAAGGCGATCGCCGCGGCCTTCGAGGTCGTCGACCCCCTGCACGAGGTGGCGACGCTTCCCCTGCACCACAGCCTCCAGCACGGCAGCACCCTCCTCGCCCTGCTGTCGGGCGGCTCGACCACGCTGGTCCCCCGCCTCGAGGACGTGCCCCAGGTGCTGCGCACCACCCGGCCGACGATGCTGATGACCACCATGCCGGTGCTGCGGTCCCTGGTGCTGGGGGCCCTGGAGGACCTGGCCCGCTCCGTGACCTTCGGACGCGGCTGGGTGGCCTGGGCGCGCGAGGTCGCCACCGTCGAGGGGCAGCGCGTCGGCGCCGGTCGGTCGCGCTCGACGGTCGAGCACCTGCGGGTCCCGCTGGCGCGCGCCCTGGTGGCGCGCCGGGTCCGCCGAGCCCTCGGCGGACCCAAGGACCTGTTCGTCGTGGGTGGCACCGGCGCCCCGCCGGACCTGATGCACCTGCTGGAGCTGGCCGGCATACCGGCGCATCGGGGCTGGACCACGCTGGAGGCCGGGGTCCTCGCCACGGTCAACGTCCCCCAGGCCACCCGCGCCGGCTCGGTGGGCCGCCCGCTGCCGTGCGTCGAGCTGCGCCTGGACGACGAGGGCGAGGTGCTGCTGCGGGGCCCGGGGCTGATGCGGGGCTACTTCGGCATGCCGCTCGAGACCCAGCGCGTCCTGGAGGACGGGTGGCTGCACACCGGTCAGATCGGGCGCGTCGACGCCGAGGGTTACCTGCACCTGACCAGCCGCCTGGACGACATGATCGTCACCGAGTCCCTGCACTACGTCGCGCCCCACCTCGTGGAGTCCCGGCTGCGCGGGCACCCCGTCGTCGCCGACGTGGTGGTGGTCGGTGACGGGCGGCCGTGCATCGCGGCGATCATCGAGCCGGACCTGGCGGTCGCCCGGTCCATCCGCTCGGCGGGCGGGCTCCCCGACGACCCCGACGACGCCGTGATCCTCGGCGACCCGCTCGTCGTGCGCGCCGTCGGTGACGCCGTCCGCACGGCCAACGCAAGCCTGGCCCACGACCACCAGGTCCGGGCCTTCCGGCTCACCCCCACCTCGCTGCGCACGCTCGGGCAGCGGACGGCCTCGTCCGTCGTGCGGCGGCAGCGGCTGGAGCGGGAGTTCGCCGACATCGTCGACGCGATCTATGCCAGCGTGGCGACGGACCCGTCGCACCCATGAGCGCGACCACGAGTCCGATAGCGTGACCGTGCCGACCCCGACCCGCAGGGAGCCTGTGCCGCAATGACATCGCCACGCCTGTCCGAGGATCACCTGGCTCGCGTCTACGCCCGGGTCGTGCGTGACCACGCCGACCGCCCCGCGGCGCGAGTCCTCGGCGAGGGGTCCATGGTGTGGACCTATGCCGAGCTGGGCCGACGGGTCCGCGCGCTCGCCCAGGCTCTCGTGGCCCACGACGTGCGGGCCGGCGACCGTGTGGCGCTGTGGGCTCCGAACTGCCCGCAGTGGACCGTGGTCGACCTCGCCTGCCACGCCGTGGGCGCGGTGCCCGTCCCGATCTATCCCACCGCCACCGCCGGCCAGGCACGCCACGTCGTCGAGCACAGCGGAGCCGTCGCGATCGTCGTGGGCGGCGGCGAGCGGACCCGCGCCACCGCGCTGGAGCTGGCCGCCGACCTCGCGGACGTCCGGCTGGTCTCCGACCTCGACGCGGCCGACGACACCCGTCCCCACGACGCAGGCGATCCCGACGGCACAGCCCGCTCCGACCGGCCGGGCCCGGCATACGTCCCCTGGCGCTCGCTGCTCGCCACGGAGGACGAGGCGCTGTCCGCGGAGGTCGACCGGCGCACCGCGGCGGGCCGCCCCGAGGACCTGGCGACGATCATCTACACCTCCGGCACCACCGGCACCCCCAAGGGCGTGGCCCTCAGCCACCGCGCGATGATCCACCAGATCCACGCCGTGGACGCGTTCTTCGCCTTCGGCCCCGACGACAGCAGCCTGGCCTTCCTGCCGCTGTCCCACGCCCTGGAGCGCGCCTGGACCTTCTTCGTGCTCTCCCACGGCGCGCTCAACACCTACGTCCGCGACCCCAAGACCGTCGCCACCCAGCTCGTCGAGGCGCGCCCGACCGGGCTGGTGGCCGTCCCCAAGCTCTACGAGACGGTCTACGCCACCGCCCAGTCCATGGCCTCCCGCACCCCGGTCCGCCGCCGGCTGTTCGACTGGGCCCTGGGCGTCGGTGCCGAGGCCGGGCGGCTGCGGATGGCACGGCAGCCCCTCCCCCACGGGCTGCGGGCCCGGCTCGCCGTCGCGGATCGTCTGGTGCTGCACAACATCCGGGACGCGGTGGGCGGCACCAAGTCCGTCCTCGCCGCGGGCGGTGCCCCGCTGCGCCAGGAGGTCGAGGAGTTCTTCTGGGCCGGCGGCCTGCTCGTGTCCCAGGGCTACGGCATGACCGAGACCGGGCCGCTGATGACCTTCAACTCACCCGGGGCGACGCGCTTCGGGACGGTGGGGCGAGTCATCGAGGGCGGCGAGATGCGGGTGGGCGACGAGGGCGAGCTGCTCTATCGCGGGCCGAACGTCATGGACGGCTACTGGCGCGACGAGGAGGCGACGCGCGAGACCGTCGTCGACGGGTGGCTGCGCACCGGCGACGTCGGCGAGATCGACGAGGACGGCTTCGTCACCATCACCGACCGGCTCAAGGACCTGGTGGTCACCCAGCAGGGCAAGAACATCGCCCCTGCGCCGATCGAGGGGCGCATCGCCGAGCACCCCGCCGTGGAGCACGCCGTGGTCATCGGCGACCGTCGCCCCTGCCTGGTGGTGCTGGTGCAGCTGGCCGACGGCGCCGGCGACGACGCGCTGACGCAGGTGCGCGCCCACGTCGACGAGCTCAACGCCGACCTGCCCGGTCAGGAGCAGATCCGCGCGGTCGAGCCCCTCGACCTGCAGCTGACCATGGAGGACGGTCTGCTCACCCCGACGCTCAAGGTCCGGCGCCGGGCGGTCGAGGAGCGGTGCGCCGAGCAGCTCGACCGGATTTATGCCGCGATCGAGCGCGCCCGACGCCGCTGACGCTGACCGCCCCGCCCGCAGGGTCCTGGTCCGCTCAGGACCACCAGGCGCGGATCGTCTCGGTGGGGCCGTCGAGCTCGGTGAACCCGGCGTCGGTCACGCTCACCGGCGCGCCCGCGAGCCGGGCCCACCCGGCCTCGTCGGGGTGGGTCACCTGCACCCGGTAGCCGTCCGCCGCCCAGGTCTGCAGGACGGCCGCCAGCTCCGGGGCCGACCGCAGCGCCTCGCGGACGAGCTGGGCGCCGTGCCCGCACTGGGCGGCGGCCTTGCCGGTCGTCATGTCGGCGTGGGGGCTGGTCGCCAGGGTGACCACGGGCGCCACCCGCCCCACCTCCCTGACGTCGCCGTCCTCCGGCTCCGGCTGGGGGAAGGTCGTGCCGCTCACCTGCAGGACGTCCAGCTCGGGCGGCAGTGGGCGTGCGGGGCCGGGCACGCAGGCGCGGACGGCGGCGCGTCCCTCCTCGACGGTGACTCCCGGCACGGACTGGACCCGGTCCCACCGGGTGCCGCGGGCCCGGCGGACCAGCTTGCGGATGCGTCCGTCCCGCCAGTGGGTCACGGGCGCGGCCCACTCCCCGTCGGCCGAGCGCGGGTCGGCGAGCAGGGTCACGACGGCGCGGGCGGCGGTCGCGCACACCAGGTCGGCGTCCGGCAGCGCCCGCTTGTCGTAGCGCACGACGAGCTGCATCGCCCAGGGCACGTCGGGGTCCGGACCGGCGTCGGGGTGCGGGCCGGTGGCGTTCGCCCGCTCGCCGAAGTCCGCTGCCGCCCTCACCCGGGCATCACGGCCGCGTGGCGCCGGACCGCGTGCTCGTGGCCGGACGGGTGGCACCGGTCCTGCGCCGGACCCCGTCCTTGGCCGGGGCCGAGCGCGGGCGCTTCGCGGTGGTGCGGCGCGTGGTGGCGCGGGGACGCGGGGACGCCGGCCCGGAGAGGGCCATCACCGGCGGGACGTCGGTCTCGGCCGGCGGCTCCGCGGGGGCGGAGGGCCTGGGCCGAGGGGTCTTGCCACCCGACGTCGCGGGACGGCGTGCGGGGTGGTCGGAGTCCCGGTGGCTGGGTGCCTGGCGGGTCGGCGCCGGGCGGGGCGGGGCGACGACCACGGTGGCCTGCCGGGTGGCGGCCGTAGGGACGTCGACCGGGGCGGGGGTGGCCGCCCGCCCCCCGGCGATCTCGGCGGTCGGCTCGACGGCGGGGAGGTCGGCCGGTGCGACGGGGGGGCTGGTGCGGGCCGGGAGACCGGCGGCCTGCAGCTGGGCCATCTGGTCCCGGGCCGCGACGGCGCCGAGGATCCCGGTCAGCAGCACGGCCGTGGTGAGGACACCTGCCCCGACGACGACTCCTCGGGTGGTGCCGGCCTCGGGCTCGGCCTGCGGCACGTGGAGCTCGACATGGGGCCGGAGCACCTCCACGTGGCTGCCGGGGGACGCGCCATCGGCGTCCTCGGCCCACCAGGGTGCGCTGCTCATCGTCTCTCCTCGGGGCCGAGGCCCCCTTCGCCGCGGCCCTCGTGAGGCCGCTGCCGGGTCCCGGACCAGGTCCGGGGGTCGACCGGTGAGGTCGGCCGGAGCGATGTCGCCCACCGCGCCAGAGGTCATCTTCGCGAACTGCGCGAGCGCGCATCGAGGTACGACGGACGGGTTCATCCGGTCGGGGGTGTCAAGTACGGACGTCTTGGACAGCCGTCACGCGGCGCAGCGGGCGCGACTGCGGAAAGTCGCAGTTCGGCTGCGCTGCGTCGCCGCTCAGGCGGCGCTACGACGGGCTCGCAGGATGGCCCGCACGGCCGCGCCGACCACCCGGTCGTCGTCGTCGAGGCCACCGGGCAGGTGGTCCGGCACGGAGTCGTCGCCCTCGGCGAGATAGCTCATGGCCGCCACGAGCACCGCTCGGGCGTCCCGGTCGAGGTGGGGCCACCCGGCCATCAGGGCCATCAGGTCCGCCGCCAGCTCGCCGACCCGGTCCTGGCAGGCGGGGTGGGCCAGCATGTGCTGCTCGAGCCGTCTGCTCAGGGTGACGACTCCGTCGTCGTCCAGCGCGCGACACAGCGGTCGCACGGCCGGCCACATGTCCCCCAGCTCCTCGCGGAAGGTGCCCAGCGCGCCCTCGTGCGAAGGATGTCCGCTCGTCGCCGCGAGCGCGTCCGTCCGGCTTCGGCCGGTTCCCCTGGTGCTCACGGGTCTGACCTTAGACCGGGCTGAGACAGGCTGTCGCCCCGGACACCCGGACGCACCCGCTCGGGGGTAGCGGATGCGTCCGGGTGGTGTTTCGTCACCCGACGTGCAGGTGCTCCGCGACCAGCGCGGACAGCGCCTCGGCGTTGCCGAAGAGGCGCTCGGACAGCTGGTCGTCGCCATACCCGCGCAGCATCCGGGCCTGGGCGTCGATCAGCCCGGGCGGGAAGACCCCGCCCTCCTCGTAGACCGCACGGTCCGCGAGCAAGGCCTCGGCGGACGCGGTGCACGACGCCGGCAGCTGGGCCAGGTCGTCCCGCCCGGAGGCGTCCTCGGCGACATAGAGGCGCTCGGCGATCTCCAAGGAGTCCTGACCGACCAGACCGGTGCGTGCCGCGACCGCGAGCCCGGCCAGCAGCAGGTGCACCTGCGCCGAGCCGTCGGGCGAGCGGACCTCGACGGTCTGGGCAGCCGTGGCGTCCACCTCCTGCCGCGGCTCGAGCGGGTTGGCGTCGTGGACCATCCGGTCACCGACGCCCCGCCAGCCGAGGGGGACGCGCACGAGCACCGAGCGGTTGCGGTCGCCCCAGCAGATCGACGTGGGCGCCTCCTGGTGCGGGACGAGCCGCAGGTAGGACGTGGGCACGGTGTTGCCCCACGCCGTCAGCGAGGCCGCGCGCTGCAGGTAGCCTGCGATGACCTTGCGGGCGTCCTCGGTCAGGCCCTGCCCGTCGCTGAAGGTGTAGCGCCCGTCCCGGGACAGCCGGGTGTGGAAGTGCATGCCCGAGCCGGCCTGGCCCACGATGATCTTGGGCGCGTAGGACACCTGCAGCCCGTGGCGGTAGGCCACCTCGCGCAGCACCCACTTGGCGAGCACCATCTGGTCCGCGGCCTCCTCGATCGGGACCGGCAGGAACTCGATCTCGTGCTGCACCATCTCCTGGTTGTCGCTGACGATGTTGCCGACCTCGGCGTGGCCGTATTTGATCTGGGCGCCCATCTCGGCGAGCCGCATCATCGTCTCCCGGCGCACCGAGCCCCACTTGGAGTAGGGGTGCGCCTCGTGGTAGCCGCGCTGCTCGACGATCGGGTAGATCGAGTCGACCTCGCTGAACAGGTAGTACTCCAGCTCGCCGAGGGCCTCGAGGCGGGCCCCCGTGGTCTCCTCCAGGTAGGCCTGGGCCCGACGCAGCACCTGCTCCGGCGCGGACGCGAGCGGGTTGCCGTCGACGTCGTAGAAGGAGCACATCAGGTCCAGCGTCGGCTCCTCGGCGAAGGGGTTGAGGAAGGCCGTGCGGTAGCGCGGGACGACGTACAGGTCGCTGGCGCTCGCCGCCACGAAGGGGAACAGGCTCGACCCGTCGACCCGCTCGCCGAGGGTGAGGACCCGGTCCAGGTGCTCGCGGGAGTTGATGGTGAAGTTGAGCTTCTTGAGCCGCCCGTCACCGGCGACGTAGCGGAAGTTGAGCATCCGGATCCCCCGGCGCTCCACGAGCTCGACGAGGTCGGACTTGGTGAACTCCGCCGCCGGCTTGCCGATCTCCCGGACGAGGAGGTGAGGGGTGAGCGAGATGTCGGGCATGGTGTGCTCCTGATGGCTGTCCACGACGTTGTGCGACTGCTGACAGGAGCCATCGTGCTAGGTGGCCGGGCCCGGCCTGCGGCCGGGGTGGGGATAGGCCGCGGCGACGACGCCCGCAGCACCGCCCGGCCGGTGGGCCCCGTGGTCAGACCTGGTCGGGCAGATCGCCGTGCAGCACCTCGCGGGCGAAGGCGCGGGCCCGCTCCCGCAGGACGCCGATGCGTCGCTCCACGACGGCGGCCCGGTCGGCCGGGTCGTTGCTGCCGGCCTCCTCCACGGTGGGGACCCGCCGGACGTTGCGCGAGCAGGACAGGTCGGCGCAGATCAGGGTGCCGACGGTGTCACCGCGCCGCCCGGCGGCGCCGCCCCGGCGGGCCACCCACAGCAGGGCCGGGTCGGAGACGGTGATGTCCTGGCACCAGGCGCACATCGCCTTGCGGCGGCCCTGGGCGGGAGTGGTCTGCAGGCGCACCCCGACCGGGCCGTCCTCGGTCTCCAGCACGACGTAGGCGCCAGGGCGCTTCTCGTCGCGCCAGCCGAGGTAGTCCAGCCGGTCCCAGGCGAGGGTCGTCAGGTCGGGGATCGTCGCCTGGCTCACCTCGCGGCGGGTGGCGTTGACGAAGGAGTCCCGGATCTGCTGCTCGCTCAGAGGCTGCACCGCGACATCCTCTCACCAGGGCTCCGGTGCGAGCGAGCGGTTCTTCCCCGGCGTGCCCGACGACGACGCGGCAGCAGACGTGCCGCACCCCGGTCAGGGCGGGGGCGCGACGACGGAGCGGTGGTGGGCATGGCGTCGCCCGAGGCTGCGGGCCGCGCCGCGAGGGTGGCGTCGGTCCCGCCCCCACGCGAGGGACCGGGCCGGGGTGCATCCGAGGTCCGGCTGCCGGGCGTGTGCCGGAGCGGGCGACGACGGCGGTGTGCCGCGCCGCCGGCCGCGCCCCGTAGGGCACGACCGGCGGCGAGCAGCGTGGGCGGGGTCAGCGGACGGTCACGGCGCCGCTGGCGGCCGCGACGAGCTGGGTGACCCCACCGGAGACGTAGGGCGCGGACCGCACCCGGTAGGAGCCCGGGTAGAGCCCGGTCACCGTGGCCGCGCCCGTCGAGGTGGTGTAGGCCGTGCGGGTGGCGACCCACGAGGAGCCGTTCCAGCGGTCGATCGTCACGGACGCCTGCCGCGGGGCCATCGTCAGGCTGAGGGCGCGGGTGCCGCCGGTCGCCGTCAGCCGCGACGCGACCGGGATGGTCCGCGAGGCCAGGGCCGCGGGCTTGAGGCGCGTGCTCCCGGCATACGACCAGGAGAAGGCCGTGGTGCGCCACAGCGCGCCGGACCAGACGGCGCGGCCGGTGGCGTCGGTGGTGCGGGTGGCGCAGGAGCGGCTCAGCCCCACGGCCTGGGCGCACACGGTGACGGGCACGCCCGCGACCGGCGTGGTGCCGGTCTTGAGGGTGGCCGACACGGTCGTGGAGACGCCGTAGATCCGGGTCGAGGTGGTGGACGACCAGGTGAGGCTGGTCGTCGGGCGCAGCTGGTCGGAGGCCTTGAGCGGGTTGATCAGGCCGTGGCCGAACTCCGGGTCGAGGCCCGGCGTGCCGAGGTCGGTGGCGGTGCTCTCCAGGGCCTGGACCACCTGGCCGGAGGTGGCGGCGGGGAAGGCCGCGCGCAGCGACGCGACGGCGGCCGCGACGTAGGGCGTGGCCATGGAGGTGCCCGAGAGGGACCAGTAGCTGTTGACCAGGGAGCCGGAGGTCCAGTCGGCGTAGGTGGAGGCGATCTCCTCCCCCGGGGCCGCCAGCGCGACGTAGGGGTTGATGTTGGAGAAGCTCGCCGAGGTGTTGGCCTTGGTGGTGGCGGCGACGGCGACAACGCCGGGATAGGCGCCGGGGTACTCCACCGGGCTGCCCTGCGCCCGCTCGTTGCCCGCGGCGGCGACCACGGTGACGCCCTTGGACTGGGCGTAGGAGACGGCGGACCTCATGGTGGGGTCGTCGTACTCCCCGCCGAGGGACAGGTTGACGACCGTGGCGCCGCGGTCGGTGGCCTGGACGATGCCGCTCGCGATGTCGTCGGTCCAGCCGCTGCCGTCGGCGTCGAGCACCCGCACCGGCAGGATCGACGCGTCGGGGGCCAGCCCGGCGACGCCGGTGGCGTTGCCTGCGTCCGCCGCGACGATGCCGGCGACGTGGGTGCCGTGGCCGTTCGCGTCGACCCGGCCGTCGTTGGCGGGATCCACCAGGTCCAGCCCGGGCAGCAGGCGACCGGCCAGGTCGGGGTGGGTGCCGGACACACCGGTGTCGACGACCGCGACGGTGATCCCGCGAGCAGGGTCCTGGGCCCGCAGCTGCTCGCCGTGCAGCGTGTCCAGCGGCCACTGGGCGTAGCGCAGGGGATCGTCGTACGTCGCGGCGAGGTGCACCGGCGTGGCGATGCTCACGGCGACCGCCGCCGGGTCGGCCTGGGCCTGGCGGACCAGCGCCGCGGCACGGCCCTGCGGGACGCGGCGGGCGGACACCACGGGCCGCCCGGCCACGTTCGTGGTGACCGTGACCCGCACGGTGCCGTCCTTGGCCACGGCCGAGCGGGGCGCCCGCCGCACCAGGGTGTCGGCGTCGGTGGTAAGGCTGGCGTCCTTGGCGTGCCAGGGGCGGGCGGTCTGGGCCGCGGAGGAGGCGGCGCCGGTCGGTGCCGGGGCCGGCATCGCGTGGACGCTGGTGCTCGCGCCGGTCACCAGGGTGACGGCGGCCAGGCAGACGGCGGCGGCGCGGGTCCGGACGGTGGCGCGGGCGGCGTTCACAGGAAGTCCTCCTCGGGGTGGTCGACGATCGACCGACAGTCACGAGGTACAACCCGTTGAACGAGCAACTAGTTACGCCGGGCGGCCTGCTTCACGCGAATGACCGTCACCCTCGGGGGTGATCAGTCGGGGCCTTTCCCGCCATACCGCCCGATCGTCCTCACCCACCGTGACCCCCACCTGGCTGGGCCGTCCGAGCCAGGAGGGCGTGGAGGTAGGCCGACCCAGCGACGCACGCCAGCCCCTGAGGGCCCCGCAGCCGAGGCGCTGTCGGCGCGTGGCTGCTGGGGCGAGCAACACGGCGGGCGCCGCCGAGGTCACGACGGAGACCAGGGCCGACGACATAACCGTCACGACAATTCCCATCGTCCAGACGATCGGCAGTCTGACCTGCCGGGCGAACCAGCCGGAGGGTGGTGCCTGAGGGATCCCGAGCAGATGGTCCAGGCAGCGGACCCGGCGATCCCACGATCACCCCGTGAGCCCGTCGAGCTCGCTTCACCATCAGTCAGGTACGGCGGGAAGAACGGGGACGCGCGGGGCGGCGTCGGTCAGTCGACCACGCGCAGCCGCACCGTCTCCGGGAGCGCCTGCAGCTCGGCGAGCGCCCGCTCGTTGAGCTCGGACTGGACGTCGGTCACGACATACCCGATCTCACCCTGGGTGCCGAGCAGCTGGCCGCCGATGTTGACCCCGTGCGTCGCCAGGATCTGGTTGACCTTGGCGAGCACGCCCGGGGTGTTGCGGTGGAAGTGGGTGAGCCGGTGGTCGCCGGGGACGTGCTGCAGGGTGAGCTGCGGGAGGTTGACCGCGAGGGTGGTGGTCCCGAGCTCGACGAAGTCCCGCAGCTTGCCCGCCACGAACCGGCCGATGTCCTCCTGGGCCTCCTCGGTCGAGCCGCCGACGTGCGGGGTCAGGACGACGTTGGGCAGACCCTGCAGCGGCGAGGTGAAGCGGTCGCCGGAGACCTTGGGCTCGGTGGGGAACACGTCGACCGCCGCGCCCGCCAGGTGCCCGGACTCCAGGGCCTCCCGCAGCGCCGCCTCGTCGACCAGGAAGCCGCGAGCGAGGTTGAGGAACAAGGACCTCGGCCGCATCCGCGCGAACTGCTCCCGCCCGAAGAAGCCCGCGTTGCTCTCGCGCCCGTCGACGTGCAGGGTGACGCACTCGGCGATGTCGAGCAGCTCCTCCAGGCTGTCGCAGCGGCGGGCGTTGCCGAGGGCGAGCCGGTCCTGGATGTCGTGGTAGTAGACCTCCATGCCCAGCATCTCGGCGACGACGGACAGCTGGGAGCCGATGTTGCCGTAGCCCACGATGCCGAGACGCCGGCCGCGGATCTCGTGCGAGCCCTTGGCGTCCTTGAGCCAGGTGCCGTCGTGCAGGGCGCGGTCCTTCTCGGTGAGCCGACGGGCCATCACGATGATCTCGGCCAGGGCGAGCTCGACGACCGAGCGGGTGTTGGAGTAGGGCGCGTTGAAGGTCGGGACCGCCCGGTGCGCGGCGGCGGCGAGGTCGACCTGGTTGGTGCCGATGCAGAAGGCCCCGACGGCGAGCAGGTCCTCGGCCTGCGCCAGGACGCGCTCGGAGACCTGGGTCGTGGACCGTATGCCGAGAAGCTGCACCCCCCGCAGCGCCGCGGCCAGCTCGTCCTCGTCCAGGGCGCCCCGCCGGTGGTCGACCTCGATCCCGGCCTCCCGCAGCAGGGACACGGCGATGGGGTGGACGTTCTCGAGCAGCAGGGCCTTCATGGGCACATCGTGACAGTGCCGGGACCAGGGGTGACGGTGCCGTCCGCCATCCGACCGAGGCCGTCACCCTGCCTGCCGACCGGCACGAGAGCACCAGCGCTGCCGCTCCCCGGCCCGGGTGAGCCGTGCGCGTGCTGCCCGCGAGCCGCCGGCCCGTGTCCGGGGACCGGCGGCTCGCGGGCAGCGGTGGTGTCGCGTCAGCGCTTGGTCACCGCACGAGCGGCGTCGACGATCCCGTCGCCGTAGAACGAGTTGTGCTCCGTGGTACCGGTGCAGGTCGCGGTGAACTTCGCGTCCAGGCCGGGGTAGACCATGGTCGGCGGGTTCGGGCAGGCGTGCGGGGTCGCCGACCTCAGCAGGGTGGCCTCGGTGCGGGCCGGAGGCAGCGAGGGTCCGGTGGAGCCCGCCTTCCCCCACCGACCGACGATCAGGGCAGCCACGCCGGTGGCGTGCGGCGCGGCCATCGACGTGCCCTGCATGTACTGGTAGTAACCCTCGCCCTGCTTGACGACGGCCGGGCTGGTGGGCTCGCCGGTCTTCGGGTCGATGACGCCCTCGGCGAGACCGACGACCTTGGGCATGGCCGCGAGGACCATGTTGGTGGGCGCCTTCGCGTGCTGGGGATCGCCTGCGTCGTGGCGGTCACCGCCGGGAGCGGCCACGTCGACGCTCGTCAGGCCGTAGGACGAGTAGTAGGCCTTGCGGGTGGACGGGCCGACGGAGGTGATCGTCAGGACGTGGTCGCCCTCGGTCGGCATGTCCAGGCAGGAGTTGTCGATCGTGCGCTTCTTCGCCCGTCCGGCCGGGTAGCCCGGCGAGGCGTCGTCGACCGTGGGGTTGTCCAGGTCGGTCGCGGAGTTGCCGGCGGCGGCGATCAGGGTGACACCACGGCCGCGAGCGAAGCGCAGGGCGCGGTTGGTGGCCTCGATGGTCAGACGCTGCTGGGCCTTCTCCTCCGGGCTGTCGGCCGGGTTGTCGGCGCAGTTGAAGGCCCACGGGTCGATGTAGAAGCTCATGTTGACGACGTCGATGCCGCTCAGACCGGCATACACCAGCGCCTTGACGGTCGGCTCCAGGAAGAAGTAGCCCGAGTCCTGACCCGCCCGCAGGTTGACGATGTCCGCCTGGGGCGCCACCCCGGCGATGCCCTGCCCGTTGACCGGGGAGGCGATCGTGGAGGCGACGTGGGTGCCGTGACCACCCTCGTCGACGGTGGCGGGGTCGTCGCAGGAGCCGTCCGGGTCCTCGGCGCAGGGGCCGTCGATCTCGGGGATGTCCTTGGTGAAGTTGCGCGACAGCGCGACGTCGAAGTTGGGCTTGATGTCCGGGTGCGAGGCGTCCACACCGGTGTCCATGATGCCTACGCGCACGCCCTTGCCGGTCGCGACCTTCAGGGCCTCGGGGGTGTGGATCATCGCCATGTCCCACTGCGAGGCCCACAGCGGCTCACCGGTCGGGTCCACGCCCGAGCCGGCGGGGGTCGCCTTCCGCGACGGGACGACCGTGCCCCGGCCCTTGACGAGACCGTGGGCGCCGACGAACCTCTCGATCGCGTACCGGTCCGGCCTGGTGCTCATGGGCGCCCGGCCGACGACACGGTCGGCGGCCGCGGTGTCCACGACGGCGGACGCCCGCACGGCCGTCGTGAAGTCCGGACGAGTCGTGGTGACGGTGTAGAGACCGACGGCCGGGGTGGCCGAGGTGACCGTGCCGCCGGCGGTGGCCACAGCCTCTCGGACCGCCTTGTCCGCGGCCCCGTCCTTGGCGAGGACGAGCACCTGCCTGGTGGGTCCCTGGTCGGGGGTGGTGGCGGCGCCCGCCGGGGTCGACACGGCGATGCCGGACAGCATCGTGGTGGCGCCGAGCGTGAGGGCGAGGGCGCGACGAGGTGGGGTCACGATTTCTGCTCCTAGGATCAGGGAAGGGCGCCGCGGGTGCACGGCGACGGGACCGACGCCAGGTGTGGCGCACGTCGCCCCACCGGGGGACGCCGTGAGGCTCCGGGTGAACAGGCTAGTGTCCCTAGCCCTTCCGGCACAGACCGGTACCACTTCAGCGTGTGGTGCCGGCTCGCCGCCCTCGCCTGCGGCCGCACCTGCCAGGGTCCTGCTCAGCTCCTCGCCCGGCGCGTCAGGAGGCGCTTCGCGCGCCCGGGGTCGCCCGCCTGGGCGCTCCTCGCCCGGGTCGGATGCCGGACGGCCCGGTGGTCGCGCCGCAGGTCGTGGCACCGTGGAGGGCCGATCCAGGAGGTCCCGCCCGTGCCCGTCACCGTCCCGCGCGCCCTGCCCGCCCGCCGCACCCTCGAGGACGAGAACGTCTTCGTCATGTCGAGCGAGCGGGCCGACCGCCAGGACATCCGGCCGCTGCGCATCGCGATCCTCAACCTCATGCCGACCAAGGTGGTCACCGAGACCCAGCTGCTGCGGGTGCTCGGCGCCACGCCGCTGCAGGTCGAGGTGACGCTGCTGCACATGGCGAGCCACGCGGCCCGGCATACCTGCGCGGACCACCTGGACGCGTTCTACCGCACCTGGGACGACGTGCGCGAGGACCACTTCGACGGCCTGGTCGTGACCGGGGCGTCGGTGGAGCTCCTGCCCTTCGAGGAGGTCGACTACTGGCCGGAGCTGTGCGCCCTGCTGGACTGGTCCCGCACCCACGTCTGGTCGACGATGCACGTGTGCTGGGGCGCCCAGGCCGGGCTCCACCACCGCCACGGGATCGACAAGGTCGAGCTGCCCGCCAAGACCTTCGGCGTCTTCACCCACCGGGTGCACGACCCCCGGGCGCGACTGCTGAGCGGGTACGACGAGCGCTTCACCGCGCCGCACTCCCGGCACACGGGGACGCCGCTGGAGCAGGTCGAGGCCTGCCCGGCGCTGCGGGTCCTCGCGACGTCGGACGAGGCCGGGCTCTACCTCGCGGTGTCGCGGGACGGGCGCGAGGTCTACGTCACCGGCCACCCGGAGTACGACGCGGACACCCTGGCGCTGGAGTACACCCGGGACCTGGCGCGGGGACTGCCGATCGAGGTGCCGGTGGGCTACTACCCCGACGACGACCCGGCCCGCGAGCCGCGGGTGACCTGGCGCAGCCACGCCTTCCTGCTCTACGCGAACTGGCTCAACCACCATGTCTACCAGCGCACTCCGTACGACCTGCGGCTGCTGCGCCCCGCCTCGGGGGCGCCCCGCTGAACCGGCCGGTGGTCGATGACCCTGAGTCGCATGAGCATGCGCTCTCCGACACGCCGATGCCCCGAGCGGTCGAACACCGGGCCGAGACCTCCCTGTGACCCTTCCCTTGGCTCACCCGATTGTCCTAGCGTCTGCCAGGTCCTGCCGCACGGTCCGTGAATGCACCTCCTCCACCGGAGGTGGATGTCAGGCGGCACGTCGGGTAACCACGACGAAGTCTCGTTACCTGGAGTGTCGTCCGAGGGACCTGACCGTGGTGGGATCCGATCCCCGATCTGCGAACGAGGACACACATGAACCTCCGTCACAAGCACCGCAGCGCCCTGGCCGCCTCCGCGCTGGCCGCGGCCCTGACCCTCGCCCCCGCCGGCGCTGCCATCGCCGGCAACGCCACCCCCGCTCCGGCCCCCAAGTCCGTCACCGCGGGTGGCTCGGTCATCGACGTGACCGCAGCCAACCTGGCCGAGGCCAAGAAGATGTCCGACAGCAAGCCTGTCGTGTTCCTGGTCACCGCCCCCGCGTGGTGCGGCTACTGCAAGAAGCTCGACCCGGTGATCCGCAAGCTCAACGCCGAGGGCCAGGGCAAGTGGGTCCTCGCCATCATCGACGTCGACAAGGCCGGCGGCGCCGAGAAGGAGTTCGGGGCCAAGGGCTACCCGACGATGATCGCCTTCTCCAAGGGCGCCGAGATGAAGAACGCCAAGCGTTACGAGGGCTTCGCGGGCGAGGAGGGCACCCGCACCTGGGTCGACTCCGTCGTCCAGGCCGCGCCCGCCCCCGGCCCGACCAACGGACCGACCACGGCCCCCACCAACGGACCGACGACCGGCCCGGCCCCCGCCCCGACCGACGCTCCGACGACCGGCCCGGCCCCCGCCCCGACCGACGCTCCGACGACCGGCCCGGCCCCCGCGCCGACGGACGAGCCCACGGACTACCCGACGGACTACCCGACGGACGAGCCGACCGACGACCCGACGGACGAGCCGACCGACGAGCCCACCTGGGACCCGGGTGACGAGGACTGGGGCGACTGGGACGACGACGGTGAGTGGCTCACCCGGTCGCAGTTCATGCCGCTGAACCAGGCCCCGCAGGCCAAGGCCAAGGCTCTCGCCCAGGCGAAGGCCCCCGTCAAGCGCTGACCCGCGGCGTGGAGCCGGCAGCGGCTCCACGCTCGACCAGGCGAGAGCCCGGTCGTACCTCGGGGGGGACGACCGGGCTCTCGCCCTGTCGCACGGGCCGGAGGTGCTCAGAGATCGAGGTCGGGGGCCTTGTGCTGCAGCAGGAAGCGCTCGGCCTCCTCGTTCCAGATGTTGTTGTTGCGGCCGCAGATCTCGGCCAGGCCGCGGAAGAACTCGTCCTGCTCCCCGAGGCGGGCGAAGTCGTCGATCGCGGTGAGCGGCATGCGCACCCAGGGATAGATGAGCTTCTTGCCGCCGGGGATGGAGGGATAGGTCAGCACCGTCTCCGGCACCGCGTCCAGGCCGCCGACGTGGGTCACCATGAAGGACGGGTTGAGCTCGCCGCGCGCGGACATCTCCAGGGACTCCACCATGTCGCCGGTGGAGCCGCCCGAGGTGCCGACGATGTGCGTGGACTCGTAGTGCACGTTGTAGAAGTTGAAGTCCGCGACGAAGTTCTTGTCGGTGGGGCCGGCGAAGAAGTTCAGGCAGCCGTCGAAGCCGAGGATCCGGTCGCCGAGCTCGACGAGCGCCTTGACGGGCGCGTAGACGAAGACGTCGTCGTAGCCCTTGCCCTCGGGGGTCAGGGCGCGCAGCGTCTGGACCGGGTCGCCCTCGGAGGTGTTGACGTACCGCAGGTCGACGCCCTTGGCCCTGGCGTCCTCGACGGTGAGCAGCGACGCGGCGCGGTCCAGGCGGGCCTGGTCGATGTCCACGACGACGACCTGGGCCGGGTGGTAGGGACCGTTGACGGCGTAGTCGATCGCCCCGATGCCCATGGGGCCGGCGCAGCCGAGCAGCGCCATACGTCCGCCCCGGACCGGGCCCATGACGTGCTCGTAGACGAAGGGCGTGGTGTGGTACTGCGCGTGGAAGGCGCCGATGATGCACGACATCGGCTCGGCGAGACCGGCGTTGGCGAAGTAGGTCCCGTCGTAGGGCAGGACGCAGCCCTTGTCGATCGCGATCTTGGGGATGATCGTGTAGTGCGTGTCCCCGCCGAAGTAGGGATAGGAGTAGCCGCTCGAGTAGCCGTTGGCCAGGCCCATGGCGGGCTGGATGGCGATGCGCTGGCCGACGTGGTAGTCCCCCGCGTGGTCGGCACCGACCTCGACGATCTCGCCCGCGAACTCGTGCCCGGCCATGACCGGGACCTCGGAGATGTTCGGCGGCACGCGCTTGTGGTCCTCCCCGAGGATCGTGGCCTTGTAGGTGGACATGCAGATGCTGTCCGACATGACCTTCATCAGGATCTCGTCCGGGCCGATCGGCGGAAGCTCCACCTCGGCGACCTTGATCTTGCCCTTGCCGTGGATGACGGCGGCTTCGGTGCGCATGCTGTGCTCCATCCGTGAGTGGGGGACGACCTCGGTCCCCACCGTATGGCGATCCACCGCTTTTGTCTACAGATAGACTAAAGTGGGTGTGCGGCCTCAGGTCCCGCTCGCGAGCTGCCGGTTGACCCGGCCGGGCTCGAGCAGCGCGTCCACGGCGAGCCGCACCGCGCCGGTCGTGCCGGCACGCGTCCCGTGGGCCGACAGCCGGATCGTCAGGGTCTGCAGGGCATAGGTGCCCGCACCCTCGGCGACCGATCGCCGCAGCGGCGCGAGCAGCACCTCCCCCGCGTCCGACAGCGCCCCGCCCACCACCACGGTCGAGGGATTGAGCAGGCGCACGACCTCCGCGAGCGCCCGGCCGAGGCTCTCCCCCAGCTCGCCCACGAGCTCGCAGGCCAGCGGGTGGCCGGTCTGGACCAGGTCCAGGATCTCCAGGCTGGTGCCCGCCGAGACCCCCTCGGCGGCCAGCCGCTCCCGGATGGTGTAGCCGCTGACGACCTCGTCCAGGCGCTGCCACCGCCCGTCGGGGCCCGGCAGGGAGAGGACACCGACACCGCCGCGCTCGCCGCGGTAGACCTGGCCGTCCAGGACGAAGGCGCAGGAGATGCCCATGCCGACACGCAGGACGACGGTGTGCTCGCCCCCGTCGATGGCCCGGTGCTCGGCGACGGCCATGAGGTTGACGTCGCGGTCGACGACCTGGACCTGACCACGCACGCAGAGCAGGTCGCTGAACCGCACGCCCTCCCAGGCCGACTCGCGCAGCGGCGCCCCGATCACACCGGCTCGCATGTCGACCGGGCCGGGCACGCCGACGCCGACGGCGAGCACGTCGTCCGGCCCCTTCCCGAGCTGGGCGAGCAGCCGCAGGGAGCGCTCGTCGGCCCAGGCGGCCACGTCTCGGGGTCCGGTGGCCAGCCCGATGGCGGCGGCGTCCTCGGCCAGGAAGGTGCCGCCCAGGTCTGCGATCGCCAGCCGGGTGTAGGCCCCGCCGATGTCGAGCCCCAGCACCAGGCCGTGCGCCTCGTGCAGCCCGAAGATCTCGGCCGGCCGGCCGCCCTCGGAGGCGGCGGTGCCGGTGCTGATCACGAGCCCGGCGCCGATCAGCTCCTCCAGGCGCTTGCCCACCGTCATCCGGGACCACCCCAGGGCGTCGACCAGGTCCTTGCGGGTGGTGGGGCCGAGCTCGCGCAGCACCGCCAGGACCTGTCCGGGGCCGGTCTCGCTGCGCATCATGGCCACATGCTGCCATGTCGCCCCCAATGGTCAGGCCAGGTGGTCCCCGGCCGCGGTCGGGCCAGGTGGTCCGTGGCCTCACCCTCGTGGGACGAGGACGCGCAGGGCGGCGGGACGGACCGTCACCGTGGCCGGGAGGACACCCACGTGCTCGCCGTCGGCGTGCACCGTGAGGGGTGGGCCCTCGACGCGGACGACGCGGCCGCGGCCCGTGCTCACCCAGGGGTCCCGCACGTGGTCACCCCCGAAGGCCCGCAGCAGGAGGGCGACGAGCCGCGGCACCGAGCAGGCCTGCAGCGCGGTCACGTCGAGGAGCCCGTCGTCGAGCTCCGCGTCCGGACAGGCGCGGATCCCACCTCCGTGGCGACCGGACTGGCCGACGGACAGGCCGTGCAGGAGCAGGTCTGCCCCGACGCCGTCGACCGTGACCCGCAGCGGGACCGGTCGGTGCTCGACCAGCGCGCGCACCGCGCCCCAGACGTAGACCGACGAGCCGCGCAGCAGGCGAGCGGAGTTCGCGTGTCGCCCGGCCGCCCCCTCGATGCCCACGGTCGCCACCCCGAGGAAGGGCCGGCCATCCACCTCCCCGACGTCGAGGCGCCGCTCGCCCGGCCGCCCGAGGGCCCGCGCGGCGGCCAGCGGGTCGGTGGGCAGCCCGAGCGCCCGCACCAGGTCGTTGCCACGGCCGCCGGGCAGCGGGGCCAGCGCGGCTCCCCCGTCCAGGCAGCCGAGGGCGAGCAGCCGGTGCAGCCCGTCCCCGCCCAGCGACACGACGACCTGGTCGGCACCGGCCGCGGCGGCCGTGGCGGTGGCGTGGTCCTCGTCGCGGGAGACCACGACCTGCACCGACCAGCCGTGACCGCGCAGCACGTCGGCGACGGGGGCGCTCAGGCGCAGGGCCCGCCCCCGGCCCGCGACGGGGTTGACGACCAGCACGGCGCGGCGCGGGGCGGGGGGATCCTCGGTCATGCCCGCACCCTGCCACACCCCCGCTCACCCGAGCGCCACCCGCGGTGCTGCCCCGCAGGAGCCCGGCCGACCGGGTGCACAGAGGAGCCGGCCGGGCGCGCCGGCACCGGTGCGCGGCCCACGGGCAGCCGGAGGATCGCCACGGCGCAGGGTCGGTCAGGCGCGCAGGTAGCGCAGCAGCGGCAGGACGTCCGTCTCGCCCCGCTCCCCCTCGTCGTCGAGCAGCGCGCGCACCTCCCGCTCGACGGCCGCCGCGTCCACGTCCGTGCCGATGGCGACCAGCCGGGTGCCGGGCTCCTGCCCCCGGGGCCACGGGCCCCGCTCGAAGGCCACCCAGCCGCCCACGGCCTGCACGACCCAGCGCCCGCGGTGGCCCGGGGCGTCGATCCACGTGGTGCCCTTGACACGGCAGACCCCGGTCGGTCGCGCCTCCAGCCACGCCAGGAGCCGGCCCGGGTCCACCGGGCGCGGGTCGTCGACGGCGATCGCGGTCGCGTGCGAGTGCGAGCGGTGCGGGTCGTGGACGTCCGCGAGGACCTCCGCGAAGCTCAGCTGCCCAGCCCGCAGGCCGCGAGCGCCCTTGTCGTACAACAGCTCCGGGTCCACCTGTCCGTGCTCGGCCCGGACGAGGGGAAGCGGTGGCGCCAGCCGGGCGAGGAGCTCCTCGAGCCGGTCCACCTGGTCGGGGGCGACCCGGTCGGTCTTGTGGACGACGCCCAGCGACGCCACCCGCAGGTGGTCGAGAGCCACGGGCGGTTCGTCGTACCGGCCCTCCTCGGCCCAGGCCGCCGTGTCGATCACCTCGACGACGCCACCGAACCGCACGCCGCGCACGCTGCTGCTGATGACCAGGCGGGCGAGCTCGCGCGGCTCGGCCAGCCCGCTCGCCTCGACCACGATCGCGTCCAGGTCGAGCGCGCCCAGACCGCGCAGCGCCCGGTCGAGCTCGCTGGTGTCCGACAGGCAGCACAGGCAGCCGCCCGCGATGGAGCGGGCCGCGTCGACGTGCCCGGCCACGAACAGCGCGTCGACGTTGATCGCACCGAAGTCGTTGATGATCACGCCGATCCGACCGGCGCCGGCACGCAGGAGGTGGTTGAGCAGGGTGGTCTTGCCGCTGCCGAGGCGTCCGGACAGGACGACGACGGGGGTGCGGGTGCGGGTCACCCGGGTCAGGCGGCGGCCAGGGCCCGGCGGCGGAGCAGCAGCGTGGTGAGCGCCGTCGCGCCACCGAGCAGCATCAGCGCGATCCCGGCCCAGGTGAGCAGCGGCACGTGGCTGGGCAGCGGGAGGAACTCCTCGTCGAGGGTCGCGGTCAGCGCGAGCGCGTAGATCCAGGCCACCAGGCCCACCAGGGCGGCGGCCAGGGCGGCCAGGACCACCAGGGTCCGGACGAGGGTGGGGCGAGCGGTCTGCGTCATGGTGACTCCTCGGCGCGACGGACGGGCATGACCGGGATCAGTGAAGCACCTCGACGGCGGCCCGCGCGCACCGGGCCGCCGTCCGGGCTTCGCCCGCGGGCCATCACCCGGCCGCGGCGTCCCCCTGCAGGCGGGCGAGGGTGTGCACCAGGTCCCGCGTGGCCGGGTAGAGCTCGCGGTAGACGTCGTACAGCCGGTCGTAGGTCGCCCGCACCGCGGGATCGGGGCAGACGACCCGGTCGACCTGGGCCCAGGAGGTGCCGACGGGCACCAGCCCCACCCCGGTGGCGGCCAGCAGCGCGTCGCCGTAGCTCGCCCCCACGGTCACCCGAGGCACCTGCTGCTCGATCCCGCAGATGTCGCTCACGACCTGGGTCCACAGCCCGCCCTGGGTGCCGCCGCCGACGGCGACGACCCGGGCCGGTGGCCCGGCGACCTCGGAGAGCACGTCCACGACCTGCCGTATGCCGTAACCGATCCCCTCGTAGCCCGCCCGGAAGAGATGGCCGCGGGTGTGCCGCAGGGTCAGGCCGCTGATCACCCCGCGCGCGTCGGGGTCGTAGTGCGGGCTGCGCTCGCCCGCGAGATAGGGCAGCAGCACCAGCCCGTCGCTGCCGGCGGGCACGGCGCGGGCCTCGTCCACGAGGTCCTCGAAGGAGGGGTCACCCATGAGCGTGCGCAGCCAGGTGGTCAGGCTCCCCGACGTGGACATGCCGGCCGCGAGGGTGTGCGACCCGGGCACGACCCCGGAGGTGGTCCACAGGCGGGCGTCGACGGTCGGGGCGGGCAGCACCTGCACGAGGAACATCGTGGAGCCGTACATGAGCATCAGGTCGCCCGGCCGTCGCACGCCCACGCTGAAGGCCTCCGCCCACGCGTCGACCGTGCCCGCCATGACGGGCAGGCCCTCGGGCAGGCCGGTCGTCGCGGCGGCTGCGGCGGTGACCCGCCCGGCCTCCTCGCCCGGCCACAGCAGCTCGGGCAGCGGCGTCCCGGGCAGCACCTGCTCGGCCCAGTCCCGCGCCCAGTCCTGCCGCGCGACGTCGTACAGGGGATCGCACTGGCTGGCGGTGTGGTGGTCGAGGACCCAGCGACCGGTGAGGTGGGCGACGACGTAGCTGTGGGCGGAGTACCACCGCATGGCCGGGTCATAGGCCGGGACGTGGCGACGCAACCAGGCGAGCTTGGGTCCCACGGCCTGGCTGGACAGGTGCTTGCCGCAGCGGGCGAGGACAGCGTCGGCGCCGAGCTGGGCGGTCTGCTCCTGGATCTCGACCTCGGCGCGGGCGTCGATGCCGTAGAGGATCCCCGGGTGCGCCGGGGTCAGGTCGTCGGTGCAGGCGACGAGCGCCGGACCGAGACCGGACACGCACATCGCGACGAGCTCGTGCCGGCCCAGCTCGGCGAGCCGGTCGGTGAGCCGGCGGGCGATGGTGACCACGCTCCCCCACCAGTCGTCGACGGCGTCCATCTCGGCCCAGCCGGGCCGCGGCAGCCGCATCGCCAGGTCGACGCGCGCGTCCGCGAGGATCTCACCGTCGGCGGTCGCCAGCACGCCCTTGGCGCTGCCGGTCCCGATGTCGATGCCCAGGGTGACCGGGGTGCGGGCGGTCATGCCGCCACCTCCTCGCGGCGCCCGGCGCGCGAGCGCCACCAGCGCCCGAGGCCCGCGCCCCAGGTGTTCCACAGCACCATGACGATCAGCAGCACACCCTGGGCGATGGTCACGACGTGCGGGCTGTCCTGCACCGAGAGCAGGCCGGTGGCGAGCATCTGCAGCGCGAGCACCGAGATGACGACGCCGGCGACGGTCATGTAGCCGCCGTCGGGGTTGACCCCGGCGAGCACCGCCACCACGATCGCGAGCAGGACGTACGACGTGCCGTACTGCGAGTTGGCGCCGCTGGCGCGCGAGCTGATGATCAGACCGGCCACGCCCGCGAGGGTGCCGGACAGCAGGTAGGTCAGCGTGAGGACCCGGCCCCGACGGATCCCGCTGTAGTCCGCCGCCCGCGGGTTGGCTCCCACCAGGCGCATCCGCAGCCCCAGCGTGGTCCGGCCGACGACGACGGCCACGAGCACCGCCATCAGCAGCATGATCTCGAAGATCAGCGGGATCCCCGCGACCGTCGTCAGCGCCACGTCCGTGAAGGACCGCGGCAGGCCCATGAGCACGGTGCCGCCGGACAGGACCAGCGCCATACCGCTGAAGAGCTGCTGGGTGCCGAGCGTGGCGAGGATCGGGGGCACCCCCAGACCCGCCACCAGCGCGGCGTTGACCAGCCCGCACAGCGCCCCGACGGCGAGCGCCGCGAGGACCGCGACGCCGACGGGCCGGCCGCCGAGCATCAGCTGCGCGGCGACGATCGCCGAGACGTTGGAGATGCCGACGACGGACAGGTCGATGCCCGCGGTGAGCATGGCCAGGGACATGGCCAGGCTCAGCAGGGTCAGCTCGGGGGCGGACAGGAAGATGTACTGGAAGTTGGCGCCCGAGAGGAAGACCCCGGGGTTGACCAGGCTGAAGGTCACGAAGATCGCCAGGGTGACCAGGACGAGTCGGGTGAAGCTGGCGCGGGTCCCCATGGCGCGCAGCAGGTCTCGGGGGGACGTCAGGGTCGCCATGTCAGTGGGCGCCTTCCGTGGTGGGCTCGGCGGTCGCGACGGGACCGTGGTCGAGGATCGGGCGGGCGGGACGGGTGCGGGCCGACAGGGCCTGCAGCGTGACGCCGAGGAGCAGGAGCAGCCCGACGACGGCCTGCTGCCAGATGCTGGGGACGCCGAGGGGCACCAGCGAGGTCTGGATCAGCGAGATCAGCACGACGCCGAGGACGGTCCCGCGGACGGTGCCCTTGCCTCCGGTGATCGCAGCCCCGCCGAGGACGACGGCGGCGATGACGTTGAGCTCCTGGCCGATGAAGGTCGTCGGGTCGGCCCGCTCGGCGAGGGTGACGTGCATGATCCCGGCCAGGCCGGCGAGCGCACCGGCCAGGCAGAAGACGAGCACCCTGATCCGCCGGACGGGCACGGCTGCGCGGGCCGCGGCCTCCTCGCCGCCGCCGAGGGCCAGGACGCTGCGTCCGGCGACGGTCCAGCGCAGGAAGGCCCACACGAGCAGCGCCACCAGCAGCACCAGCAGGACGAGCACGTTGAGCCGGGTGGTCCCGCGCACGGCGCCCTTGGCGGTGATCAGGTTGGTGGTCGCCAGCTGCTGGAGCGGCTCGGGGAGGGTGTTGATGATGTCGCCGCCGCCGAGGGCGAACAGCGCCCCGGTGAAGATCGCCGAGGTCGCCAGCGTGGCGATCAGGGTGATGACACGGGCGCCGATGACCACGGCGGCGTTGACCAGCCCGAGGACGACGCCGATGCCGATGGCGACGGCGAAGGGGACGACAGCCATCCCCAGCGACCCCGTCTGCGGGGTCACCCGGCAGGCGACGTACGCCGCGACGATGCCGATGGCGAGGAAGGAGACGTCGATGCCGCCCGCCACCAGGACGAGCAGGACGCCGAGGGCGAAGACGACGTTGACCATCGACGCGCGCAGGATGTTGAAGAGGGTCTCGACGTTGAGGAAGTCGGGGACCTTGACGACGACGGCGGCCAGGATCGCGAGGATCAGGACGACGAGGAGCAGCTCGGAGTTGGCGAGCAGCCGGTGCGACAGGCTCGCGCGCGGGGCTGTCGGGGCGGTGGTGGCGGGGTGGGCCGAGGGGCTGGTCGGCACGGTGGACCTGGTGGCGCTCATGCGGAGATGGCCTTCACGATGGCGGGCTCGCTGAGCGCATCGCCGGCGAGCTCGCCGACGATGCGCCCGCTGCGGACCACGAGGACGCGGTGGCAGGTCGAGACGAGCTCGGGGACGTCGTCGGAGATGACGACCACGCCGAGGCCCTTGAGCGACTGCACCCGCAGGACGGACAGGATGTCGAACTTCGAGCCGACGTCGACACCGACGGTGGGCCCGTTGAGGATGAGGACCTTGGGCTCGCCGAGCAGCCACTTGGCGAGCAGGACCCGCTGGGCGTTGCCGCCGGACAGGCTGCGGACCGGGTCGTCGACCGACCCGACCTTGATCCGCAGGTCGCGCACCGAGTCGTCCACCATCTGGCGCAGGGCGCCCCGCTTGAGCAGGCCGCGGCGGGAGCCCCGGTCCAGGTGCGCGGCGACGAGGTTGTCGGCGATCGGCTGGTCCAGGAAGAGTCCCTGGGTGAGCCGGTCCTCGGGGACGTAGCCGATGCCGGCACGCACGGCGTCGGGCATCGAGCGCACCGGCACCGGGGAGCCGTGCACGAGCACCTCCCCGGTGGGGGCGGGGTTGATCCCGGCGACGGCCTCGGCGATCTCGGTGCGGCCGGAGCCGAGCAGGCCGGACAACCCGACGATCTCCCCCTGGCGCACGGTGAAGGAGATGTCGGCGAACAACGGCTCGTGGGTGAGCCCGCGCACCTCCAGGGCCGGGGGCCCGGTGACCTCGATCGGGGTGGTGCGCTCGCTCTCGGTGGAGCGGCGGCCGGTCATCCGCTCCGCGAGGGAGGCGTGGGTGAGCTCGTCCGGGCGCCCGGTGGACACGACCTGGCCGTTGCGCATCACGCTCACCCGGTCGGAGATCGCGAAGACCTCCTGCATCTTGTGGCTGATGAACGCCAGGGCCACGCCGTCGGCGCGCAGGGTCCGCACCGCGTCGAAGAGCGCGTCGACCTCGCGCCAGGTGAGCGCGGTCGTCGGCTCGTCCATGGCGATGAACCGGGCGCTGTGGGCCAGGGCCCGGGCCACGGCGGTGAGCTGGCGCTCGGCGACCGTGAGCTCGCCGACGGGGGTGCGCAGGTCCAGGTCGATCCCGAGGCGGGCGACGGCGGCCTCCGCCGTCGCCATCACCTCCTTGCGGCGGATCAGGCGGCGGCCCGTGACGAGATGTCCTGGCAGGGCGATGTTCTCGGCGGCCGAGAGGTTGGGGAGCAGGGAGAAGTCCTGATAGATCACCTCCAGGCCCAGGCCGTATGCCGTGCGCGGGGTGAGGTGGTCGTAGGTCCGACCCTCCACCACGACCTGCCCCGACGTCGGGGCGTGGGCGCCGCTGATGACCTTCATCAGCGTGGACTTGCCGCAGCCGTTCTCCCCGGCGAGGCAGTGGACCTCGCCCGGGTAGAAGTCGATCGACGCCCCGCGCAGGGCGTGGACCCCGCCGAAGGACTTGGTGACGTCGCGGGCGGACACGAGGGGCACGACGTCCGGGACGTCCGCCGTGGGGTGGTGCGTGGTGGAGGGCATGGGACCTACTCGTTCGGCAGCGTCGGACGGATCAGAAGGGGAACTTGTCGACGGTGTCCTTGGTCGCCGTCAGCATCGCGTCGGCCGTGAACATCTTGGGGTTGGTGGGCGACTGGGTGAGCTTGGTGTAGCCCTCCACGCCCAGGTCGGTCCCCGTCGCGATCTTCTTGCCGTCGACGAGCAGCTGGCCCGCCTTGAGCATGGCCTTGCCGGCGGCCGAGGGGTCCCAGAAGTAGATCTCGTCGATCGACCCGTCCGTGAGGTACTGCTTGGACTGGGACGGGACGCCCGTGCCGTAGACGCAGGTGTCGTTCTGCAGGCCGGCCTCCCGGATGGCCCGCGCGATGCCGATGACGTCCTCGGAGCTGGCGCCCGCGAAGCCTGTGAGCTTGGGGTTGGCCTGCAGCAGCTGCTTGGTCTTCTGGTAGGCCACGTCCGCGTTGTTGTTGGACTCGACCTCGGTGCCGATGCGGCTCATGCCGGAGAAGGACTTCTTCTGCTCCTCCAGGGCGGCCTTGGACCACTCCATGTGGGTCGCCGCGGTGAGCGAGCCGACGAACTGGACGTACTGCCCCTGGCCCTTCATGCAGCCGCCGAGGCCCTTCATGATCGCCTGGCCGTACTTCGCGTTCTCGAAGGCCTCGATGTCGGCGTCGGGGCTCGAGAGCTCCGGGGCCTCCTGGGTGATCACCTTGACGCCCGCGCCGGTCGCCTGCTTGATGACCGCGTCCAGCGAGCCGGGGTCGGAGGGGATGATCGCGAGCACGGACGGCTTCTTGGCGATCAGGCCCTGGATGATGCCGACCTGCAGCTCGGGGCTGTTGGTCGCGGGTCCGGTCTGGGTCGCGGACTTGCCGGACTCCTTGCCGAACTCCTCGACGCCGGTCTTCATCCGGTCGAACCACGCGATGCCGGTGAGCTTGACGACGTTGACGTAGGCGCCCTGGGCGACGGCGGCGCCACCGCCCGCGGCGCCCGGCGCGCCCCCGGCAGCGCTGCCGGCCGCGGACGCGCCGGTCGAGCCCCCTCCTGCGGGGGCCGAGGTGTTGTTGACCGTGCCGCAGGCGCTGAGGGCGAGGACGCTCAGCCCGGCCGCCATGGTGATCGTGCGACGAGCGCGCATCTGATCCACTCTCCTTCGAGTTACCGGTGGCGACTGCTGCGCACGAGACCACGTCGACTCGTGCACGAATTCGTGCAACGCCTGCTCGGCAGCCTGACCCCGCTCTTCCTGCGGTGTCAACCGTTCTGCACGCATTCACCCGAGAGGGTGCACGAATTCGTGCACGGATGTGGCGGAGATCGCCCTAGGGTGGTGGCGCCCCCTCCCGCACCGCGGACGGCGGGTCCGCGGGGGCGGCATACGATCGGGCCGACAGGCGCGAGGCAGGGAGGTGCGATGGGGCTCACCAGCCGCCAGCAGCTCATCCTGTCCACCCTCGGCGGAGGAACCTACGTCGAGGTCAAGGACCTGGCCTCCCAGCTCGACGTGGACGTCTCCACCATCCGCCGGGACCTGCAGACCCTCACCCGGCAGGGCCTGGTCGAGCGCCTGCACGGCGGGGTGCGTCTGCACCGGGTCTCGGTGCCCCGCGCGGTCCGCGCCCAGGAGTACCTCGCGATCGCCGGGGCGACCCGGCGGATGCTGCGGGGCGGCGAGCGCATCCTGATCGGCGGCGGACCGATCACCGACCAGCTGGTGCCGCTGCTGTACGACGTCCCCTCGCTCACCGTCGTCACCAACGACCTGCGGGCGGCCGACCAGCTCGCCCAGCACCCCACGATCACGGTCCTCGCGGCCGGCGGCGAGCTGCGCGACGCCCCCGGGCGAGCCACCACCTCCGGGCCGGTCACCGCAGCGTATCTCGCCGAGCAGCAGGCGGACTGGTCCTTCGTCGAGGTGGAGGGCATCCACCCCTTCGGCGGGTTCACCACCTCCACGCCGTGGTCGGTCGCCACCGCCCGAGCCATGCTCGCGGCCGGGCAGCGGCGCTGCGTGCTCGCCCTCTCCGCCGCCTTCGGCGTGCGCTGCGTCGGCTTCATCAGCGAGGTCGCCGGAGCCGACCTGATCATCACCGACGAGCAGCTGGACGACTACGACCTTCCGGCCTTCGGCGGCAAGGTGGTGCGCGCCGCCCTCGACCCCGACCACGGCTGGCGCGGCCGACGCTGACGGTGCTCTCGGAGCCCTAGGCTCGGGGCATGGCCGATCTGGTGCTCACCCTGCGAATTCCCCTGCCGCGCGAGATCGTCCGAGAGCGCCTGTGGTGCGCCGACCGGCACACCGAGGAGATCCCCCTCACCACCGTGTCGACCTCCGGGAACGGTCGCCTGGACCAGGTGGGGGCCGAGATCCTCGCCCGCACCGGGTGGTGGCCCCTCGCCGTCGACGACCGGATGCTCGTCCTGGACGTGTCCTGCCCCGAGGACGGTCCGTGGCGCTACCGGATCGTCAAGATCGGCACCGTGATCCGCGGGTCGGTGGACGCCGTCCTCTCCCCTGCCGAGGCGGGCTCCGTCACGGATCTCGTGTGGCGCCAGAGCATCTCGGTGATCGGCATCCCCCATTGGGCGGACCCGCTGACGGCCGCCGTCGCCCGCGTGGCCTACACCCACGCGATCCGCCGGATCTGCCTCCAGCCCGACCGGGCCCTACGGTGAGGCCATGACCTCCGACGAGCTGCGCACCCGCTTCGAGGTGCTCACCGCCGCCCTCGCCCAGCTGCCCGCGACCCCCGCGATCACCTGGCGGGGGTATGACGGCTCCACCCCCTTCGGCACCGAGCTCGCGGCACTGCGCACGGTCGGGCTGACCGCCACCACCCGCGACCTGGCCCTGGCCGTGCAGCCCGGAGCGATCGGCGTCTTCCTCGTCGTGGGCGAGAGCGGTCGCGACCTGACCGCCGTGTCCACGGACCCGCAGGAGCAGGAGGTCGTCTACCTGCCCGGGACCGTCCTCGCGGTCCGTGGACAGCTCGAGGGACCGGGGATGCCGATCATCGTGGTCCACGAGCTGATCCGCGAGGACGACACCTGGCGCGGGCCGGCGCTCGCCGAGACGGACCTGATCGCCCTGGCCCGCGAGGCCGTCCGGGACCTGCGCGCCGGCGCCCCACGACGCTCGCTCCCCGAGAAGTTCTGCGGCGAGATCGCCTGAGCCGCAAGGCATCACCGACCCCGGCAGCGTCGGGGCACGGTGCGGCCGGGTGACGTTCACCCGCCGGACGCAAGCGCGTCGGCCCCTGGTGGACCAGCCCTGCTGGGGTCGAGGCATGGACTCCCTGCCCCCACGCCCGGCGCCCCGCCGCCCCGTCTCCCGTCGCGCCCTGCTCACCGGCGCCGGTGCGCTCACCCTCACCACTGCCGCCTCCCCCGCCGAGGCGGCGACGCCCGCGGTCACGCTCCCGCTGATCGGCCCCGCCACCGGGCCCGACGTCCACGTCATGACCTGCAACGTGCGCTACGACAAGGCCGGCACCCGGCGCACCAGCCCGGACTACTGGCCCCGTCGCGTCCCGGCGCTGCAGGACCTGCTGCGCGCCGAGCAACCCGACCTGCTGGGGACCCAGGAGGCGCTGGACCACCAGCTGCCCGCGATCCGGGACGCGCTGCCCGACACCTACCGGATGCTGGGGAACGGCACCGAGGGCGAGTACTCCGCGATGTTCTACGACGCGGCGCGCTTCACGGTCGGCGAGTGGCGGCAGCGTTGGATCAGCGACACCCCCGACGTCCCGTCGCCGACATACGGCAACACCCTGCCGCGCATCATCGTCTGGGCCACCCTGACGGACACCGCGACCGGCCGGGACCTGCTCTGGCTCAACACCCACCTGGACAACGTGTCGGACGAGTCCCGGCGCCGCGGCGCCGAGATGATGCTGCAGGTCGTCGCCGAGCACCCCGGCCTGCCGGTCGTCGTCACCGGCGACGTCAACTCGGCCGCAGGGGACTCCGTCGCCTGGACCACGCTGGTCACCGAGGGCGGGCTCACCGACGCGTGGTCGGCCGCGCAGCGGCGCCTCACCCCGGCCTACGGCACCTTCACGGACTACCGCGCCCCGCGGGTCGGAGGCGAGCGCATCGACTGGATCCTGGTCGACGGCGCGACGGTCCTCGCGGCTGCCGTCAACACCTGGACCCGCACGGGGCAGGCACCCAGCGACCACGCACCCGTCCAGGCCCTGATCCGCGTGCCGTGACAGAGCTTTCGCGGGCCCGGAGATCCCCAAACCTCCAGGCCCGCGAAAGCGGTCGGCGTGCCGGCGTCAGGTCAGCGCGGCGAGAAGAAGTAGGCCTTGGCGCCCGGGTCGCGCAGCATGATCAGGTTGAGCGACTCGTTGAGCTTGTCCGTGGTGTGGTAGGTCAGGTGCAGCCCCCAGGGCATCACGCCGGTGACGACGGCGCTGTGGCTGATGCGCTTCTGCCCGCCCCACTGGAACTGCACGATGTCGCCCACCCGGGCGTTGGCGGGGTTGCGGTACTCCACGACCCGCTGAGGGTTGGCCCGGAAGAAGTCGGCGAGCTTCTGGGCGTTGATCCAGCTGATGCTGGTGGCAGCGTTGCGCGTGTTGGGGTAGGCGCCCGCCGCGTAGTACCAGGCGCGTCGGTCGCCGGGCTTCATCGCACCCTTGCCGACGTTGGTCCACCCACCGGCGGCGAGCACCTGAGAGACGAAGTTGGTGCAGTCGGCGCCGCCCCACGTCGGGTACTTCTGGTCGTTGTGGAAGAACACGTGCCGCCAGGCGTACGCCGACGCCTTGTCGCGGTTGTAGGGGGCGGTGAGGGTGTTGGCCGCAGGCCGCGCCTTGAGCTTGGCGGTCACCTCCGGCGAGTCGGTCACCCCGGCGAAGGCGCCCTTGCCCTTGACGCTCGGCAGCGGGGTGAGGATGTCGGCAGCCGCGGCACCGGCGTCACGACGCTGCTGGGGGGTGAGCTCCTGCAGGTCCTTGACGCCCTGCACCTGCCACCGGCCGCCGACCAGACGGAAGGTGTAGGACCGCGGAGCCACGTCGGTGGCGTAGTCCTCCAGCCCGATGCCGGCGCCCCGCAGGTGCAGCCGGGTGGAGTCCTTGGTGGTCACCGTGGCCGTGTCACCGGTGCGGTTCACCTTGTCCACCGTGACGAGGACCATGCCCCGGTCGTAGGCACGGGGGGAACCGGCCCGGCGGTGCGTCTCGGCGATCTTGGCCTTCTCGGCGGCCAGGCTCTTGAGCAGCGTGGGGGCGAAACGGTCCTTGGACAGCGGGAGCCCGACGCGCTGGAGCCCGACGGCACCGGCGACGCGCTCCTCCTGGTAACGCGTGACGACCGAGGCGGCCAGGGTCCGGCTCAGGAGCTCACCGTCCAGGGCTGACGCGGCCTGGGACGTGGGCGCAAGGACAGGCACCGCGCAGGCGACGAGCCCACCGGCGAGAGCGAACGAAAGACGACGACGCACGAGATCTCCTGGATCACGAGAGGGATGTGGACGGCTACCAACCCCCGGCAGCGCGCCCGACGGCCCACTCCACAAGTCGGCCGTCAGCCGAATGCTACTGCCAAGTAGACCATCCCGGTGACAGGCCCCTCCAGGCGCCTGACCTGGCGCCCCGCTCCTCGCAGCCTTCTCCCAGCTGTCCTTCGGCGCCGGGCAGAGCGGGAGGACGTCCGAGTCCTCCGGCCAGCGCGTCACCGCCGAGGTCGTGGTGGACGGCAAGCAGGCGGACATCAGCACCGTGGACTTCAGCCACACGCACGAGTTCCAGGTTCCGATCAAGGACGCGCATGCCGTCACGATCCGCCTCTTCCTGGACGACAAGGTCCAGGGTTGCACGTCCAGAGCCGACGCGGTCCTCGTCGACGTCACGGTGCGACCGGAGCCGGCAGCACCACCATCGACCGCGGCTCTCCCCACGGCCCGGCCACGGGTGTCCGAGACCGGGTCCTCCCCCAGCACGCCTCCCACCACCAGCACAGCCGTCGCCGCGGCGGTCTGCGGGCAGGACGGCCAGCCCGTCTCGTGCGAGTCTGCCCACGCCCGCGAGGACCTGCCCGCGACCGCCGTCACCAGCTGCGACCGCTCCGGCATCCTGACGTATGCCGGAGGTGACCCGAGCCTGGACTCGCTTGCCCCGGAGCTGCACACCCGCGGCGCCGAGGACGGGTGCGCGGTCGCCTGGGTGACGCCGCTGACCGGGCCCCTGGCGGGCGCGCTGGGTCGCTCCGAGGGGGTGTCGCTGCGCACCTGCCTGACGGACAGGTCCGGCACCCGCTTCGTCCCCTGCACCCAGCGCCACGACCTGGAGCTGGTCTCGGGCGTGCACGAAGCCCGCCCCTCCGACGCGGAGTGCCTGGACCTGGCGGAGCGTTGCCTCGCCGCTCCGGCCCAGAGCTGGCAGGGGTCGGTGACCACGACGATGCTGCGCGAGGGCAGCACCTACCGCTGCGCCGTCGGGCCCACCGGCGACAACCAGCTCGTGGGCTCTCTTCGGCGCAACGGGACCAACGCCATACGCCTGCAGTGAACGACGCCAGGCGACGGCCCCACGACCGCCAGGGAGAAGGGATCGGGCCTGATGAGCGACAGCAACGTCCTCGGACGATCGGTCAAGGCTGTCCAGGCCCAGGCGGAGCAGCGCCGCCGAGCTGGCCGCCGCGAAAGGGGCCGAGACCGAGACCTGGAGGATGAGGTCCCCGCCATGTCCGCGGTCCTCGCCAGGCGCACCCGCGGCGCCGCCATCCGCACCGGCACCGACCTCGTGGAGGCGTGCGTCGCCGTCGAGAGCCCTCTCAACCGGTGCGCCGAGCGATCCGGTGACCTGCACCGACCGACCGTGACCCCGCACGCGGTGGATTCTGCCGTGCCGGCGCGCGTCACGGCCCTGCCCCCGAGCGCCGTGCCCAGGGAAGAAGGGCTACACCTTCTCGCAGGTCACCGGACTGAAGCAGACCCTGCGGGCCGCCGCCGAGCGGAGGTCGCTCTACCGCCGTTGCATCGCCGGCGTGGGTCTGCGCGTCCTCTCCGAGCTCTTCGACGCCCTGCCGCCCGACCTGTCGGAGTGGATCCACGTCGAGGTCGAGGTGGACACGACCGATGCGGCGACCGGTCGCCCGAAGCGCGAGTGCCTCCTGCGGACGAGGGTGGAGCTCGACGACGTCGCACAGATCGTGCTCGACGCCGAGGGTCTGGACCCGGTTGCCTGCGTGGAGCGTGGCCTGGGAGCGGTGACCAGCGACGACTCCTACGAGGTGCGTCCGGTGCCGCCGTGCTGGTCGCACGACCTGAGCATGTTCCGGCTCGCCGGAGAAGACCCGGACGCCTTCCTCGTCCTGGAGCTGGGGCTTCCTGGCACCGCGGCCCCGCGTCGCCCAGGAACGCCCGAGGGGCCCCGCCAGGACGAATCCCGGCGGGGCCCCTCGGCATACGGACCGATCAGCTGCAGCCGCTCGTGGAGCCGCAGCCCTCGCAGACGTAGCAGGAGCCGGCGGGCCGCATCTTGGTGCCGCAGGTCAGGCAGATCGGCGCGTCCGAGGCCATGCCCTGGAGCTTCTCCATCAGCTCGGCGGAGGAGTGGATCTCCTGGGAGACCTCACGGGCGTCGGCCGCACCGGCGCCGGACCTGACGTCGTCGGGGCGGATGGCCGGTGCGCGGGAGCCGAACTTCTCCCCCGCCTCGCGGGCCTTCTCCTGGGGCGTCTTGGAGGTGGCGACGTCCTGCTGGATCTCGTCGTCGTACTCCTCCTCGTCGTCGTCGGTCACGGGCTCGTAGGAGCCGGTCTCGAGCTGACGGGCACGCTCCTCCGCGGAGTAGATCCCCAGCATGGAGCGGGTCTCGAAGTCGAGGTAGTCCAGCGCCAGGCGACGGAAGACGTAGTCCATCATCGACTGCGCCATGCGGATGTCCGGGTCGTCGGTCAGACCGGCCGGCTCGAAGCGCTGGTTGGTGAACTTGTCGACATAGGTGGACAGCGGCACGCCGTACTGCAGACCGACGGAGATCGCCATCGAGAAGGCGTCCATCATCCCGGCGAGGGTCGAGCCCTGCTTGCCGAACTTCAGGAAGACCTCGCCGAGCCCACCGTCCGGGTAGGCCCCGGCGGTGAGGTAGCCCTCGGCGCCGCCCACGGTGAACGACGTGGTCTGGGACTGACGGCGCTTGGGCAGGCGGCGGCGGGTCGGGCGGTAGACCACCTTCTCCAGGACCGTGGCCTCGCCGGCGTCGGCCAGGGACTCGGCCTTGTCGGCGGCCCGGTCGTCGGCCTGCTTCTTGGTCTCCTGCACCGACAGCGGCTGGCCGACCTTGCAGTTGTCGCGGTAGACCGCGAGCGCCTTGAGGCCGAGCTTCCAGCCCTGCAGGTAGACGTCCTCGATCTCCTCGACCGTGGCGGTCTCGGGGAGGTTGACGGTCTTGGAGATCGCGCCGGACAGGAAGGGCTGGCAGGCGGCCATCATCCGCACGTGGCCCATCGGCGAGATGGCGCGGGCACCCATGGCGCAGTCGAAGACCTCGTAGTGCTCGGGCTTGAGGCCGGGGGCGTCGACGACGTGACCGTGCTCGGCGATGTACTCCACGATCGCCTCGATCGACTCCTCCTGGTAGCCCAGCTTCTTCAGGGCGCGCGGGATGGTCAGGTTGACGATCTGCATGGAGCCGCCGCCGACGAGCTTCTTGAACTTCACCAGGGAGAAGTCGGGCTCGATGCCGGTGGTGTCGCAGTCCATCATGAAGCCGATGGTGCCGGTGGGGGCGAGCACCGAGGCCTGGGCGTTGCGGAAGCCGTTGGCGTCGCCGAGGGAGATGACCTGGTCCCAGGCCTGGGTGGCGAGGGCGTGGATCGAGCCGTCCATCTCGTCGAGGGTGCGGACCGCGGCGTTGGCGTCGCGGTGCTGGCGCATCACCCGGTTGTGGGCCTCGGCGTTGCGGGCGTAGCCGGCATACGGCCCGACGACGGCGGCCAGCTCCGCGGAGCGCTTGTATGCCGCGCCGGTGAGCAGCGAGGTGATCGTGGCGGCGAGCGCCCGGCCCCCCTCGGAGTCGTAGCCGTGGCCGGTGGCCATGAGCAGGGCACCCAGGTTGGCGTAGCCGATGCCGAGCTGGCGGTAGTTGCGCGTCGTCTCGCCGATCGGGTCGGTGGGGAAGTCCGCGAAGCAGATGGAGATGTCCATCGCGGTGATGACCAGCTCGACGACCTTGCGGAAGGTCTCGGCGTCGAAGGTGTCGTCGTCGCGCAGGAACTTCAGAAGGTTGAGCGAGGCGAGGTTGCAGGAGGAGTTGTCGAGCGACATGTACTCCGAGCAGGGGTTGGACGCGGTGATCCGGCCGGTCTCGGGGTTGGTGTGCCAGTGGTTGATCGTGTCGTCGTACTGGATGCCCGGGTCGGCGCACTCCCAGGCGGCCTTGGCGACCTTGTGCATGAGCTCGCGGGCGTCGACCCGCTCGATGATCTCGCCGGTCATGCGGGCGCGCAGCCCGAAGTCGGTGCCTTCCTCGACGGCGCGCATGAACTCGTCGGACACGCGCACGGAGTTGTTGGCGTTCTGGTACTGCACCGACACGATGTCGCGGCCGCCGAGGTCCATGTCGAAGCCGGCGTCGCGCAGGGCCCGGATCTTGTCCTCCTCGCGGGCCTTGGTCTCGACGAACTCCTCGATGTCGGGGTGGTCGATGTCCAGGACGACCATCTTGGCCGCGCGGCGGGTGGCGCCGCCGGACTTGATGGTGCCGGCGGAGGCGTCGGCGCCGCGCATGAACGACACGGGGCCGGACGCGGTGCCGCCGGAGGACAGCAGCTCCTTGGAGGAGCGGATGCGGGAGAGGTTGAGGCCGGCGCCGGAGCCACCCTTGAAGATGAAGCCCTCTTCCTTGTACCAGTTCAGGATCGAGTCCATCGAGTCGTCGACGGACAGGATGAAGCAGGCGCTGACCTGCTGCGGGCTGGCGGTGCCGACGTTGAACCACACCGGGGAGTTGAAGCTGAAGACCTGGTGGACCAGCGCGTGGGTCAGCTCGTGCTCGAAGACCTCGGCGTCCTCGGGCGTCGCGAAGTAGCCGTGGTCCTTGCCCGCCTTGACGTACGTCAGGACGACCCGGTCGACGAGCTGCTTGAGCCCGGTCTCGCGCTGGTCGGTGCCCAAGGCGCCGCGGAAGTACTTGGTGGTCACGATCGTGGAGGCGTTGACCGACCAGAAGTCGGGGAACTCCACGCCGCGCTGCTCGAAGATCGTCTCGCCGGTCTTCCAGTTGGTCTGGACGACGTCGCGCTTCTCCCAGGTCACCTGCTCGTAGGGGTGTACCCCGGGGGTGGTGAAGATGCGCTCGATCGTGAGGCCCTTCTTGGCCGACTTGCGCGAACCGGAGCGGGCGCCGACGGTCTCGGTCATGGTCCTGCCTTCCATGGGGAGTCTTCTGCCGTATGGCGGGGGTGGGTCCCCGGCACACGGGCGTGCGGGGGTGATGGAGTTGGGGGTGGGGCACGGCGCGTCGTCGTCCGGCCGTCGTGCAGGCGGCCGCCGACGGACCCGCCGGCCCGTCAGGGCGTGGTGGGCGGGCTGTCGGAGCCTGCACGCGCAGGCTCGGCGCCCGTGGGCTCGCGCTCGGCGCGCAGCACGGCGATGGCGGCCTCGAAGTCCTCGAGGGAGTCGAAGGCCTGGTAGACGCTGGCGAAGCGGAGGTAGGCGACCTCGTCGAGCTCGCGCAGCGGACCGAGGATGGCCAGACCCACCTCGTGGGCCTCGATCTCGGCGTGGCCCTGGGAGCGGATGTGCTCCTCGACCTTCTGCGCGAGGCGAGCCAGGTCGTCCTCGCCGACCGGGCGACCCTGGCAGGCCTTGGAGACGCCCTCCTGGATCTTGGCCCGGCTGAACGGCTCGCTCGCGCCGGAGCGCTTGATGACCGTCAGGCTGGTGGACTCCACGGTCGTGAAGCGGCGCTGGCAGGCGGGGCACTGGCGCCGGCGCCGGATCGCGGAGCCGTCGTCGGCGGTGCGGCTGTCGATCACCCGGGAGTCGGTGTTGCGGCAGAACGGGCAGTGCACGACGACTCCTCCTCCCTGGGCCTGTGGACGATCTTGTTGACAACCTGTGGTCAACCCAGCCGCCCCTGTTGACAGAGGCGTGCCGCCCGTGGACTACATGTGGATGACTTACACCCATGTAACCACTAGATGTAGTGATCCTACGGCCGCGACGCCCCAATGATCCACAACGTTCACCCCGGTGACGCGTCACCGCAGGTCACACGGCGTGTTGAACCATGCGTGTCTTTTCAGATACTTAGAGTTACTTGTCGGTTGACCCGGGGCCGCCGGTCCGGGGATCCCCCGCCATCCGTACCCTGGCCCTCATGAACCGCCGCGATCTCGCCCTCATCCTGCTCGGCCTTCTCCTGGTCATGGTGGCCTTGTGGACCAAGGTCACCGTCCTGATGGTCCCGGCGGTCGCGTTCGTCGTCTACGGCGTCTACTCCTACTCGCGCTCGCGCCGCTGACCGGACCCGCCCTCGGGCCGCCGGCCTCCTTGTCCACAGCCACTCGTATGACGCTCCGCGCGCGACCGCGCGCGGTGGCTAGCGTCGAAGCATGCGTGGACACCGACTGGCCGCACCACTCCTGACCCTCGCCGTCGCCGGCTGCTCGGCCACGCCGGTCGCCGCCCCCACGGCCACCCGGGAGCTGCCGCCGCCGTTGAGCAGCGGCACCACGGTCCCCGCGCCGCCGTCGACCCCCGCACAGCCCACGAGCACGGCCCCCGCCTCCGCTGCGCCACCCATCCGCGGGGACGCCACCGCCGGCATCCCCGCCGCCGCCAGGGCCCACACCCCCGAGGGCGCCGAGGCCTTCGTGCGGTACTTCATCGACCAGGTCAACGTCGCCTGGACCACCCCACGCACCGGGCTGATCGCCTCCCTGAGCCTCCCCACCTGCAAGAGCTGCACCAACCTCGAAAAGGGCGCCGCGGACATGGCTGCCGCGGACTCCCACTACGCCAAGCCGATGCTCACCCTTAAGAATGAGGTTTTCTCACCAGGAGAGGGGCTCCGGTAGCGGGGCAGGATCCTGACCTGCTGGGATGCGACATGGAAACCCCGCTGTGAATCACCCTGGTCCGCGGCACCTCTCCCGAACCGTTCCGAGAGCTATTGCACCAGGTCACGGCGCTGCCCGCGCGGTGTCTCGATCGCCTGGTGAGAAAACCTCAATGTTAGCTACGCAGTCGATACTGGCGATAATTCGGAGTTGGTCACCGCCCACATCGTGGATACGCCCGCAAGATACGTTCGGGAAGGTCAGGAGGTATCCCCAACCCGAGGAGTGCAGGTAGACGAGCGAGCCTTCGTACTCCAGTGGAAGGTAGACCGTTGGATGTTGCGCGAAATTGACTTGGTCCGATGATCCTCACCCTGGTTTCGGAGGCCCCCGCACCCATTGACATTCGCGGTCAGATTGCTAGCGGTGGAATTCGCGTTCGAGCCCGATTCAATCGACCACCGCGCGCGCTGGGTCAGCCCTCCCAACGTGCCCGTTTGCCCCTTCCGGCGCCCGCAGCGATAACGCTGCCTCGACCAATCAGCGCTGCCCCCGCACCCCGAGAGGCAGCCCCACACGACACTTCCACCGCTGGTCCGATCTTCCGTCAGGCCATCGGCCACGGCTACTACGGCCCCTCCCGGATCGCGGGTTCCTCTGAGGCGAATGCGGACGTCCTCGTGCGCACGCTCTTCGTGCCGCCCCCGCTTGCCAATCCGGCTCCCCTGGCCCCCGCCGAGGCAGCACCATCCGCACCGCCGGCACCCGGCGCGCCGCCTCCGCCGCAGCCCCAGCTGACATTGCCGATGATCCTGGCCGCGTTCGTCAACACGCCCTTCGCCAAGCCCACGGCCCAGGTCCAACCGGTTGGCGGCCGCACGCTGGTCACCCTGCCGACCTACGTCTCCCTGGGGTGGGAGGACGAGGGCTACGAGCCGGGTGAGACCAGGACCACCCAGCTGCTCGGGCACGCCGTCGCCATCCGACCTGTCGGGGCGAGCTACCTCTACGACTTCGGTGACGGGTCGTGGGCCCGACGACACGCAGGGGTGGTCCCTACCCGACGGGGGACGTCACCTTCGCCTACCGCCATGCCGGGACCTACCAGATCCGGATCACGGCGACCTACACCGGGGAGTTCTCCGTCGACGGCGGGCCGTGGACGCCTGTCGCCACGACCGTCCCGATCCCTGGGCCGGGAACGCCGCTCGACGTCCGGACCAGCCGCAACGAGCTGATCCAGGGCGGTTGAGCCCGGCGCCTGGCAGAGGCGGCTCGTCACGGTGTGCCTCGTGGCTGCCCAGGCCCCCTGACCCGGGCCGCCACGATGCAGTCACTGCTCCCGCCGCCTGCTGCGACAGGCGAGGTGCGCGCCTCCAGGTCTTGCAGCAGCACGTGACCGGCACGCCCTCACGCCTCGAGGGCCCGCACCGCGGGATGGTGGAGCGGCCGCAACGGCCGAGGGGGCCTGTCGGCCGGGGAGCCCGGCTCAGCGGCCGGGGATGACGAGCTCCTGGCCGGCCATGACCTGATCCGTGGGCAGGCCGTTGACCCGCACGATCTCCAGGACGGCCAGGTCGTTGCGCATGCCGGGCAGCTCGCGGGCGGCCACGGACGACAGGGAGTCGCCGGCTGCGACCTGCACGGTGTGGCGATGGGTGGCCGCCGGTGCTGCGTGAGCCACGGCGCTCCAGGTGGAGAGGGCCGCGGCCGCGAGCAGCAGGACCATCAGGACGAGCCGCACCCGCCGGCCTCGACGCGTCAGCCGGAGCGGCCGCCGCGGGGCGGGGACTGCTGCCCCCGTGGGCACGAGACGCAGGTGCGGACGCGTCGGCGCGTCGGTCGTGGTGACCGCCCCACCCCGCACGGGTGCTGCACTCATCGTCTCCTCCTTCTCCGAGCCAGCCAAGCGACTCGCTCGTGTGTTCGATAGAACGTATGTACGAAGTTACAGCATGGTCGTGGCAGAGGGAAGGACTCGCGTCGAATCCGTGTTTGAAACACCCGATCGACCCCGGTAGCCTCGTGACCACGGGAGAGACTCAACCAGGGAGCACCGACACACCCCCTGGGCCGGGCCGCGATCGCCCGCCATCCACGCAGGTCACCGCCCGCGACAGAGCAGAGGAAGACCACCATGGCCAAGGTCACGAGCCTGCCCGAGCGGGACGACCGCCCGGCCCTGACGATGCGTCAGCGCAAGATCCTGGAGCACATCCGCAGCACCGTGGAGACCAGGGGCTACCCGCCGAGCATCCGCGAGATCGGGGACGCCGTGGGACTGGCCAGCGTCAGCAGCGTGTCCCACCAGCTGCTGACGCTGGAGCGCAAGGGCTACCTGCGCCGGGACCCCAACCGACCCCGCGCCATCGAGGTCGTCGCCCCCGAGTGGACCCCGGAGACCTTCCACGCCGAGGCGCTCGGCTCCGTCGACGCGGGTGAGGGCAGCGAGGGACGTCCTGCGGCGTCCTACGTGCCCGTCCTGGGTCGGATCGCCGCCGGCATACCCATCACCGCCGAGGAGGCCGTCGAGGACGTGTTCCCCCTCCCCCGCCAGGTCGTCGGCGAGGGCCAGCTGTTCCTGCTCAAGGTGGTCGGCGACTCGATGATCGAGGCGGCGATCTGCGACGGCGACTGGGTGGTCGTGCGCCAGCAGCCGGACGCCGACAACGGCGACATCGTCGCGGCCATGCTGGACGGCGAGGCCACCGTCAAGACCTTCAAGCGCCAGGACAGCCACGTGTGGCTGCTCCCCCACAACCCTGCTTTCGAGCCCATCGACGGAGACCACGCCACCGTGCTGGGCAAGGTCACCGCGGTCCTGCGCTCCATCTGAGCCTGCGGGCCGGTCATGGACGGCGGGGCCGCCTCGTCAGGTGCTCAGGTCAGTCCGAGAGGCAGGCCGGTGGCGTACTCCCCGTCCACGACCGGCCCCAGGTCCTCCTCGATCCCGAGGCGGTGCGCGAGAGCCGTCAGCGACGCTCCGAGGGGGGCGTCGAGCTGCCAGGTGGCCTCGTCGTCGCCCCGGGTGCGTCCCCGGGTGATGATCGCGACGGGTATGTCGAGGGCGTGGGCCCGGCGCACGAAGCGGTAGCCGCTCATCACCTTCAGGCTGGACCCCAGCACCAGCAGCGCCGACGCGGACTCCACCCGGCGGTAGGCCTCGTCGACCCGCTCGCGGGGCACCGACTCGCCGAAGTAGACGACGTCAGGCTTGAGGGTGTCGGCCCCGCAGACCAGGCAACGCGCGAGGTGGAAGCCCGCGACCACCTCGTCCGGCAGCGCCACGTCGCCGTCCGGGCGGACCTCGTCCGTCGTCGCGCCGAAGCCGGGGTTGGCCTCGGCCAGCCGGCGCTGGACCACCTCCCGCGAGGTGCGGTCCTCGCAGGTCAGGCAGCGCACGACGGCGAGGGTGCCATGCAGCTCGAGCACGTCGGTCGACCCGGCCTCCTGGTGCAGGCCGTCGACGTTCTGGGTCACGAGCCCGGTGATCATGCCGTGCCCCTGGAGGGCGGCGACGGCGCGGTGGCCGGCATTGGGCCGAGCGGCGGCGAAGCGCTCCCACCCGACGTAGGCGCGTGCCCAGTACCGCCGGCGGGCGTCGGGGGTGGCCGTGAACTCGGCATAGGTCATGGGCTGGACGCGACGCCGACCGTCCGGGCCGCGGTAGTCGGGGATGCCGGACTCGGTGCTCATCCCCGCCCCGGTGAGGGCGACGACCCCGCCGCCGTGCACGGCGCGGGCGATCTGGTCGAGGATCATCGGCTCCACGGCTCCAGTATGCGGTCGCCAGGCCACCGAGCCGCCGACCCGACAACGTTTCATCCATAGGCGCAGGTAGGCCAAAGGAACGCTTGGATAACTAGCCGTTATAGCATCAGCGCCATGATCGACGCCGCAGGTCTGCGAGTCATGAAGGCCATCGCCGACGAGGGCAGCTTCACCGGGGCCGCGTCCTCGCTGGGCTTCACCCAACCGGCGATCTCCCAGATGGTGCGGCGGCTGGAGCAGCGCACCGGCACCGCCCTCGTGGAGCGGATCGGCCGCCAGGTGCGGCTGACCGAGGCCGGCGAGGTGCTGGCGCGCCACGCCCACGGTGTGCTGGCCGCTCTGGACGCCGCCGAGGAGGAGGTCGCCGCCATCGCGGGCCTGCGGGCGGGCCGGGTCCGGATCCGGTCCTTCCCGTCCGCGACCGCCACGATCGTGCCGGGTGCGCTGGCCCAGGTGCACCGGCAGCACCCCGGTCTGACGGTGACCTTCGGCGAGGACGAACCGCCGGAGGCGATCGCGGCGCTGCGCCGGGGCGACTGCGACCTGGTGGTCGGTTTCACCTACGAGGGCACCCGGACTCCCACCGAGGACGCCGACCTGGAGCAGCTGGGCACCACTCCCCTGCTGGTCGACGAGGTGCGGCTCGCCCTCCCGGTCGACCACCCGCTCGCCGAGGAGGAGGTCGTCCGCCTGGCCGACCTGGCCGAGGACGACTGGATCGCAGGCTGTCCCCGCTGCCGGGTGCACATGCTGGGTATGGCGGCCGACGCGGGCTTCATGCCGCGCCTGTCCTTCGAGACCGAGGACTACGTGGCGCAGCTCGGGCTCGTGGGCGCCGGGCTCGGCGTCGCCCTGATCCCGGACCTCATGCTGCGCCGGGCGAGCAACCCGGGCGTGGCGATCCGGCCCCTGGATCCCCCCTCCCGGCGCCACATCCAGGCGGTCACGACCCCCGACCTGCACAAGGTTCCGGCGGTCGCGGCCACCATCGCCGCCCTGCGCAGCAGCGCCGAGGAGTTCGCCCACGGCCCGGGCCCGGCCTCCCGCTGACGCGGACCGGCGCGTCACGACCGACGCGCGGATCGGTGTCGACACCCATCCGCGTCGACACCGACCTGCGCCGCCACGACGAGCCGACCGTCGAGCTCGCGTCGGCCTCGCCGTCGCGGCTCCACCGACCTCCCTCGCCCGAGGGTCCCACCTCCGTCAGCGCCCTCGCCGGGCCAGACGCAGGTCCGCGCCGTGGCCGAGCACGGCCAGGTCGCCGGACTGGTCGGTGCGAGCCACCGTGCTCCCCACCTCCCGCAGCGCGGTGAGCGCCGACGGCGCCGGCTGGCCGTAGTCGTTGTCCTGCCCCACGCTGATGAGAGCCAGGGGCGCGTGCACGGACCGGAGCAGGGCCCGGTCCTGCTTGGCCGAGCCGTGGTGGGCGACCTTGAGCACGTCGACGTCGGGCCAGCGTGCACCCATCGTGCGGCGCACGTCGGCGGCGGCTTCCGGCTCGATGTCGCCGGTGAGCAGCAGCCGGGTCCCCCGCACCTCGACGAGCAGCACCAGGCTGGCGTTGTTGGGCACGGACCCGTCGTGGATCTCCCGGCGCGGGCCGAGGACCTGGGCGTGGACGTCGCCCACGTCGAGGCGGTCGCCGGCGCGGGCCACCTGGGCGGTCAGGTGGTGCGCGGCCGCCGAGCGCTCGACCCGGCGGGCCTCGCCCTCGGGGTCGCGGGTGGCGGTGACCATCAACCGGGCGGTCGGACAGGCGTCGAGAACCTCGTCCAGACCCCCGCTGTGGTCGTTGTGGAAGTGGGTGACCACGACGGCGTCCAGCTCGTGGATCCCGAGTCGGGACAGGCAGTCCCGGGCTGCCGGACCAGGTGGTCCGACGTCGACGAGCACGCCCCGGCCGGGTCCGGAGGACAGCACGATCCCGTCGCCCTGGCCCACGTCGCAGACGACGGCCGACCAACCGGGCACCGGCCAGGCGGCCCCGGTCGTCGGCAGGCACCAGGCCAGGAGCGCCACCACGACGGCAGCGGCGAGGACCGGTCGCAGCCGGGCCCACCAGGCCAGGCGTCGGCCGGTGAGGACGAGGAGCACGGTGAGGGCGGTCAGCAGGCCGGCCCCGACGGCGCCCTCGGCCCAGGGGATGGAGCCGTAGGGCACGTCAGCCGCGACCCGCGCCACCCGGGCGATCAGCCACGCCGGCACGACTGCGGGCCACGCCAGCAGGTGCGCGAGCGGCACCGACACCGCGGCGACCAGCGCCGTGGCGATCCCCAGCACCGTCGTCGGCCCGACGAAGGGCGCGGCCAGCAGGTTCGCCGGGACGCCCACGAGCGAGACGGCAGGCTGCAGCAGCACCGTCACCGGCCCGCACATCACCTGCGCGGCGACCGGTATGGCGAGCGCCGGCCCCCAGCCTCGGACCCGGCCGGGCAGCCGTCGCCCCAGGGCCTCGCCCCAGGGCGTCGCGAAGAGCAGCAGCCCGAGCGTCGCGAGCGTCGACAGCACGAAGCCGTAGGACCGCGCCAGCCAGGGATCCCAGACCAGCAGACCCGCGACGGCCGCTCCCAGCGCCGGGAACGCCGCCCTCTCCCGGTCGGCGGAGATGCCCACGAGCCCGACCCCGCCCATCACCGCCGCGCGCAGGACGCTCGGCTCGGGACGCGCCAGGACCACGAAGCCGGCGAGCCCGACGAGCGCGATCACGGGTCGCAGCCGCCGAGGCAGCCCCACGAGACCGCACAGACCCACCACGACGGCCAGCACCACGCTGACGTTGGACCCCGAGACGGCGGACAGGTGACTCATCTGGACCGCGGTCATGTCGCGGGTCAGGTCCGGTGGGGTGAGGCTGGTGTCGCCGATGACCAGGGCCGGCACGAGCCCCGCACCGTCGGCGGGAAGCCCCCGGACCGCGGCGCGGAAGGCTCCGCGGACGTGCTCGGCGACCTGGGCCACCGGATCCGGCTCGCCGGTCGGTCGGGGTGCCCCCGGACCTGCACCAGGGCGACGACCTCGTCCTCGGGTGCGGCGGCGGCAAGGCGCCCGGACAGGACGACCGTCTGCCCCCAGCGCATCTGCCGCCAGGCCGGGTCCCGCGCGAAGGCCAGCACCGGGGTGGTCACCCGGCTGGCCCTGCCGCGCCCCTCGACGGACCGCACCTGCAGCCGCAGCATGACGGACGGGGCGCGCTCGTTGCCGCCGTCGAGCACCTGCGGGTCCGAGGCCACCTCGGCGACGAGGCGGACCACGGCTCGTCGGGCGGCCAGCTCGTCGACGGTCCCGGCGGTGCGCACCGCTCGGTGGCCCGCGAGCGCCGTGACCACCAGCGCGGTGATCACCCCGCACAGCGCCACGCTCGGCGCCCACCGCTGCACCCAGACCGGGCGCCGCGGCCGTCGGCCCCACCTCGCCGCCGCGAGGCACCACGCGACGGAGCCCACGACGAGCAAGGTCAGCGCCCAACCCGGCTGGGGCAGCGCCCACGCCAGCACCGCCCAGGCGACGCAGGCGGGCAGGAGCAGCCGTATGTCGGCACGCTGGGTCGGCCGCACGTCGTGCAACCAGTGCGAGGGACGACGCGCGCCCCCGGCGCCGCCACCGCCCAGGCCGACCGCCCGCCTCGCCCGCGCCACCCGCTCCCGGCGCACGACCTCGTCGAGCTCGGCCGCGCCGAGGGACAGGTCGCGGCGGGGACCGGAGCCGGGCAGGTCGTCGGGAGCGCCGGAGACGGATGCGCCGTCCTCGGGCCCGCGCCTGCTCACACCCGCACCAGCGGTCGCAACCGCTCGAGCAGCTTGGGGCCGATGCCCTGGATCTCGCCGAGCTCGTCGGCCGTGCTGAACCTGCCGTGCTGCGAACGCCACTCGAGGATCCGTCCGGCGATGGCCGGACCCACGCCGGGCAACGCGTCGAGCTGCTCGACCGTGGCACGGTTGAGGTCGACGACCGCACCGGCAGCGGCTCCCCCGCCACCGAGGGCGGCCCTGGTGGAGCCGGGCGGGGCCGCACCCCCTGCGACCGCGGTCCCGCCCGCAGCCGCAGGGGGTGCGGTCTCGCCCGGCCGGGGGACGTAGACCAGCTCTCCGTCCGTCAGCACCCGCGCCTGGTTCAGGGTCGACAGGTCCGCCGCCGGAAGGGGTCCGCCGGCCGCCGTGAGCGCGTCGATCACCCGGGCGCCCGGCCCCAGCCGGGCCACCCCGCGGCGGCGTACCTGGCCCTGGACGTCCACGACGACACCGGCGGCTGCCGGCCCACCGGCCGCTGCGTCGACGCCACCAGCTCCCGCCCCGGACGGCACGGCCACCGGTCCCGGGCCCACAGCACCCGAACCCGGCCCCGGCCCCGGCACCACAGCACCCGATCCGGTCGCCCTCACCCCGGAGCCCGGGGCGCTCCCCCGCGTGAGCCCACCGCCCGAGTCGCGCTGCGCGACCGCCCCGCTCGCGTCCTCGCGATCGGCGCCGGTCACCCGCTCCACGGGGCGCGGCTCGGCCTCCCCGCGGGCGAGCGCCACCCGCACCCCGAAGGTCGCCCCCGCCACGAGCAGCAGCAGGAGCACGGCGAGCACGGCGGTCCAGCGGGGTTGCCAGCGGGCATCGACGAGGCGCTCCGGCAGGCTGAGGAGCGGGGGTGCCTCCGACGTCGACCGGGCGCCGGCCTCACCGGACCTCGCGGACTCGGGGTGACCCTCGGCATCGGTCGACGACCGACGATCGGGCCCTGGCGCCGCCCTGCGCCCCACGGACGCTCCTCGGCCCAAGGCAGGTCCGCGCCCCAGGACGGACGGGCGCGACAGGGTGGGCCCAGGCGCCGAGGCCGTCGGACGGGGCGGCTGCGGGGAACGCAGCCCGCGGGCCTCCAGCGCCTCGGGCCCCTCGGCCCACCGGATCTCGTTGTCGGGGCGCGTGTCCACGCCGGGGTCCGGCTCGGGCAGGGCCAGCCGCCATACGGGCTGGTCCTCGGGGGAGCGGGTCGACGGGCCATGCCGCCACGCTAGGGAGCGCGGCGAAGCAGCCCCGCCGGCGAGCGCCGGCCTGTGGACGACGCCGACGCGATCGCGGCGCGCTGTGGACAAGCCCACCCCCGGACGAGGTCCGGCCCCCACCCGAGCAGGGTGAGGGCCGGAGCCGGGGACCCGGCGTGCGGACCGCGAGGGCCCGACCGGACGCGCCATACCGGGCCAGGCTGGCCCCGAACGACACGGTATGACGCCCCTTTGAACGTGCCACGGGGCCAGCCTGGCCCCTGAGCGCCGCCGGCTCCGGCCGCCGGCGCTCGCCACTGGCCAGCGCCGGCGGGAGAGCGTCAGATCAGTCCGGCGTCCCGCAGCAGCCCGCCCACCACGGTCGAGTCCAGACGGCGCCGGATCGCCCCGCGCACCCGGGCCGGGCCGGGCAGGTCGACCTTCTCGCCCTCGCGCAGCGCCGACGACGCCTTGAGCAGGGTGCGGACGTCATAGGTGCTGTTGAAGACCTCGGGGACGCCCCGCTCGACGCCGAGCAGCCGGTAGGCCGCCTCCATGCCGGTCCGCACGGAGTACTCCGTGGTGAAGATGCAGTCGCGCCCGGTCTCGGCGAACTGCCCGATGAAGGCGAAGTTCTCGGCCCCCTCGGGCACGACCTGGGGTCGGTCGCCGGCCTTGCGGGGCATGAAGAAGCTCGTGACGTAGGGCATCATGCACGGCACCGTCTTGGCACCGGTCGCCGCCAGCTCGGGGATCTGCTCGACCGGCACCCCCATGTGGTACAGCCACTCGGCGGTGATCTCCTCGCCGGTGCACTCGGACATCGGCTTCTTGACGTAGTCGCCCGGCACGTCCACGAACAGCGCGTAGACCCAGGCCACGACCTGTCCGGGCTTCTGCGCCTTGAAGTGCGGCTGGCGGTTGACGGTCCACGACAGCAGCCAGGCCGAGTCCTTGCAGGTGACGATCCCGCCGGTGACGACCCGACCGCTCAGCGGGTCGCGCTTGCAGATGCGCCGGATGTGCTCGGGGATCCGCTCGTCCAGGGTGGTGACGGTCGCCGACTCCCACTTGGTCTCGTCGATGGAGGAGCAGAAGACCTCGGGCCGGCCGAAGCTCGGATCCTTGCGGGCGATCTTCTTCCACAGGTCCCAGGCGGACGCGGGTCCGCGGTCGAGCTTGGCCGGGGTGTGGTGGTCACCGTTGTCGGAGTTGTCGACCAACGAGCCGATCGTGGTGACGACCAGGTCGTCCTCGCCCAGGTCGACCCCGCCCGCCTCGCCGCGCCGCACCCAGTCGATCCGGGTGGCGCGCTTGCGCTGCGCGGTGATGTCGAAGGCGATGTCGGTGACGTCGGTCTGGAACTCGAACCGCACGCCCTGGTTCATCAGCCACCGGGTCATCGGCATCACCAGCGACTCGTACTGGTTGTACTTGGTGAACTTCAGCGCCGAGAAGTCCGGAAGGCCACCGATGTGGTGGATGAAGCGGTGCAGGTAGAGCTTCATCTCCAGGGCCGAGTGCCAGGTCTCGAAGGCGAACATGGTGCGCCAGTAGAGCCAGAAGTTGGAGTCGAAGAACTCCTGCGAGAAGACCTCGTCGATCCGCTTGCCCTCCATCCGCTCCCGAGGAGCGAGGAAGACCTTGAGCAGCTCCTTCTGGGCCTTCTTGGACAGCGTGAACTTCCCCTCCGTGCCGGTGTCCTCGCCACGGCGCTCGGTCATCCGCTGCAGGGAGTAGTTGGGGTCGTCCTTGTTCAGCCAGTAGAACTCGTCGAGCACCGACGCACCCTCGATCTCCAGCGAGGGGATCGACCGGAAGCAGTCCCACAGGCACTCGAAGTGGTCCTCCATCTCACGACCACCGCGGATGACGAAGCCCCGCTCGGGCTCCTTGATGCCGTCGAGGGCACCGCCGGCGAGGGTCAGCTTCTCCAGGATAGTGATGTTGCTGCCGGGCACTCCGGCGTCGCGGATCATGAACACGGCCGACGACAGCGACGCCAGACCAGCACCCACGAACCACACGTGCTTGCGCTCTGCGCCGGGCACCGGCCTCGGGCGGGCGAAGGACTCGTAGTTGCCGCTGCTGTAGTACATCTCGCACCTCTCGTCGATGGGGACCGGCGTCTCGACCCCGCTCGCCATCCAGGTTACTCGTCGGTAGTCACGGGCCTTCACCCAGAGCCCCCTCTTCACCCGTCGTACGCTCAGGTTGAGCCGAAGGAGTGTTCTGTGGGCCCTGCGAGGCTCCTGCGGGCCTCTCGTGCGCCGCCGCACCTCACCCAGAGGTATGTCGAAGGGCGGGCGTTCTCGATCCCGCGCCCGGCGGGAACCGCCCCGCGTCTCAGGCCCGGCGGGGGGCCACGACCACCGCCGTGGTCCCCGGACCGACGTGGCAGGCCGTCACCGCGCCGAGCTCGACCGCCTGGACGGAGGTGCCCTCGGGGCAGCGGGCCTGCAGCGCCTCCACCACCTGGTCAGCGCGCAGCTCGGCGTCGAGCTGGTGCACGGTCACGTCGGCGCCGGCGGCTGCGGACTCCACGGCCCGCACCGACCGGTCCACCATCTGCGTGACCGCACGGGTGGCCGTGCGCACCTTGGCGACCGCCTCGATCCGCCCGTCCTCCAGGGCCAGCAACGGCTTGATCGCGAGCGCGGTGCCGAGCAGGGCCGCGGCGCCCCCGACCCGCCCACCCTTGCGCAGGTAGTCCAGCGACTGCACGCAGAAGGTCAGCGTCGTGTCCTGCGCCCGGGCGAGGGCGGCCGCCCCCGCCTCGGCGGCGCTGCCGCCCTCCCCGACGACCTCGGCGGCCGTCTCCACGGCATACCCCAGGCCCATGCCGATGGACCGGCTGTCGACCACCTCCACCGGGATCGGGGAGCGGGTCGCCGCGAGCACCGCGGCCTCCGTCGTCCCGGACAGGTCCGCGGACAGGTGGATCGACAGGATCTCCTCGCAGCCCTGCGCCGCCGCCCGGCGGTAGGCCTCGAGGAAGGCCGCGGGCGACGGGCGGGAGGTGCCGAGCTTCTTGGCGCGGGTGAGGACCTCGGTGAGCTCCTCCCCCGCGATCTCGCCCTCGGGACGTTCGACCCCGTCGGCGACGAGGACCAGCGGCACCACGTCGATGCCGCGCTCGGTCAGCGACGCGGCGGGCAGGCAACCCGTCGAGTCGGTGACCAGGCCCACGCGGGGCACGAGGAGAGGCATCGTCGTCAGCCGGCCACCACGTTGACCAGCTTGGGCGCCCGGACGATCACCTTGCGGACGGTCTTGCCGGCCAGCAGCTCCTGGATGCGGGGCAGCGCGAGCGCCGCGGCCTCCAGGTCGGCCTCGGAGATGTCTGCGGCGACCTCGAGGCGGTCCCGCACCTTGCCCAGGACCTGCACCACGCAGGTGACCGTGTCGTCGACCAGCAGCGCCGGGTCGGCCTGCGGGAAGGGCTGGTGCACCACGGAGTCCGCGTGCCCGAGCCGGTGCCACAGCTCCTCGGCCAGGTGCGGCGCGACCGGCGCGATCATCAGGACCAGCGGCTCGGCGGCCGCGCGGGGCACGACGTCGAGCTTGGTCAGCGCGTTGTTGAGCTCGATCAGCCGCGCGATCGCGGTGTTGAACCGCAGTGCGTCGTAGTCGCGGCCCACCTGGTCGACGGTCCGGTGCAGCAGCCGCTCGACGTCGGCGGGCATCGGGTCCTCGGACACCCGGCAGGCGCCGGTCTCCTCGTCCACGACGACGCGCCACAGCCGCTGCAGGAAGCGCTGCGAGCCCACGACCGCGCGCGTCTCCCAGGGCTTGCTGAGCTCCAGCGGGCCCATGGCCATCTCGTAGACGCGGAAGGTGTCCGCGCCGTACTCGTCGCACATCTCGTCCGGGGAGATGACGTTCTTGAGCGACTTGCCGATCTTGCCGTACTCGCGGTGGACGACCTTGCCCTGCCAGGTGAAGACGCCGTCGGCGCTCTCCGCCACCTCGGCCGCGGGCACGGGCTGACCACGGTCGTCCCGATAGGCATAGGCCTGGATGTAGCCCTGCGAGAAGTACCTGCGGAAGGGCTCGTCCGAGCTCAGGTGGCCCAGGTCGTGCAGCACCTTGACCCAGAAGCGCGCATAGAGCAGGTGCAGCACGGCGTGCTCGACGCCGCCGACGTAGAGGTCGACGCCGCCGGGGTCCTTGGCTCCCTCGGGCGCGCCCGCGACGGGCGCGGACTGCGGACCCATCCAGTAGCGCTCGACCGAGGGGTCCACCAGGGCCTGGTCGTTGGCGGGGTCCAGGTAGCGCAGGAAGTACCAGCACGACCCCGCCCAGTTGGGCATGGTGTTGGTCTCGCGGCGGAAGCGCCGCAGGCCGCGCCCGTCGCCCAGGTCCAGCTCGACGTCGACCCACTCGGTGGCGCGTGACAGCGGCGGCTCCGGCGCGGACGAGTCGTCCTCGGGATCGAAGGTCTTCGGCGAGTAGTCCGGCACGTCCGGCAGCTCGAGCGGCAGCATCGACTCGGGCAGAGCGTGGGCCACGCCGTCCTCGTCGAAGACGATCGGGAAGGGCTCGCCCCAGTAGCGCTGCCGGCTGAACAGCCAGTCGCGCAGGCGGTACGACACCGTCCCCTGCCCCTTGCCGGTGCGCTCGAGGTAGGCGATCATCGCGGCCTTGGCCTCGTCCAGGCGCAGCCCGTCCAGGGAGATCTCGTCGTTGCTCGACGCGATCGCCACGCCCGGCGCGGTGTAGGCCTCGCCCGTGGTCACCGAGCCCGGCCAGGAGTCGTCGCCCTCGGGCGCGACCACGTCGACGATCGGGATCCGCAGCTCGGTGGCGAACTCGAAGTCGCGGGTGTCGTGCGCGGGCACGGCCATGATGGCGCCGGTCCCGTAGCCCATCAGCACGTAGTCCGCGACGAACACCGGCACCTGGCGCCCGTTCACGGGATTCGTGGCGTAGGAGCCGGTGAAGACCCCCGTCTTGGACTTGTCGTCCCTCTGCCGCTCGACGTCGGACTTGCGGGAGGCGGCCTGCTGGTATGCCGACACGGCGGCCCGCGGGGACTCGGCCCCGCCGGTCCACTGCAGCGGGATGGCCTGCGGCCACTCGTCGGTGGTGAGCGCCTCGACCAGCGGGTGCTCGGGCGCCAGAACCATGAACGTCGCGCCGAAGAGCGTGTCGGGGCGCGTGGTGAACACGTCGATGGCCTCGCCGCCCGGCCCGGTGAAGGTCACCCGCGCGCCGTGCGAGCGGCCTACCCAGTTGCGCTGCATGGCCTTGACCTTCTCCGGCCAGTCCACGCGGTCCAGGTCGTCGGCCAGCCGGTCGGCATACGCCGTGATCCGCATCTTCCACTGGCGCAGGTTCTTGCGGAAGACCGGGAAGTTGCCGCGCTCGGAGCGGCCGTCGTTGGTGACCTCCTCGTTGGACAGGACCGTGCCCAGACCAGGAGCCCAGTTGACCGGTGCCTCGTCGGCGTAGGCCAGGCGGTAGCCGTCGACCACGGTGGCCTGCTCGGCCACGGTCAGCTGGTCCCAGGTGCGCCCGGCGAAGGCCTCGGGCAGCGCGCGGGACCCGTCCTGCAGCTGCGGCAGGAGGTCGGCGATCGGGCGGGCCCGACCCAGGCCACCGTCGGGGCGCACGGCGGACTCGTCGTACCAGCTGTCGAAGATCTGCAGGAAGATCCACTGGGTCCAGCGGTAGTAGTCCGGGTCGATGGTGCGGATCGCGCGCCGGTCGTCGTGCCCGAGCCCCAGGCGCCGCAGCTGGCGGGCCATGATCTCGATGTTGGCCTCGGTGGTGGTGCGCGGGTGCTGGCCGGTCTGGACGGCGTACTGCTCCGCCGGCAGGCCGAAGGCGTCGTAGCCCAGGCAGTGCAGGACGTTCTTGCCGGTCATCCGGTGGTAGCGCGCGTAGACGTCGGTCGCGATGTAGCCCAGCGGGTGCCCGACGTGCAGGCCCGCCCCGCTCGGGTAGGGGAACATGTCGAGGACCAGGAGCTTGCGGGCCGCGGTCAGCGGGTTGTCCGGCTCCGCCCAGGGGCCCGCCGGGTTGGGCGCGTGGTAGGTGCCCTCGGCCTGCCAGCGGTCCTGCCAGGCACTCTCGATCTGCCCGGCCAGCATGGCGGTGTAGCGGTGGGGGTGCTCGTCTCGGGTGGCCTCGGCCGCGTCGCTCATGTCTCTCCTCGTCCTCGTGTGGTCTCGCAGCGTGCCCGGACACACAAAGGCCCCTCGCAGGGAGGGGCAGCCGCGCCGATGTCCGACTGGTTCAGCGCGGCCCGATAAGGCGCTGCTGCTGGGAAGCCACGCACCCAGGCTACCGCAGCACGGCCTGCGTCCTTCGCCGCGCGCGTGTGCCAGGCCGCGCCGTCACCCCCCGTAGCATCGACCTGTCCCCACCCCCTACCCGAGAGGCGCCCCATGCCTGCCCAGCCCTGGACCACCGTCGGTGACGGCCCGCACGACGTCCGGCTCGTCGTCGCCGACATGGACGGCACCCTGCTGACCGCGGCCGGCGAGGTGCCCGAGGGTTTCTGGCCCCTCCTCGACGAGATGGGTCGTCGGGGCGTGACCTTCGTCCCCGCGAGCGGACGGCAGCTGGCCACGCTGCAGCGGGTCTTCGAGCGGGCGCCGGCGCGGCTGTCGTACGTCGCGGAGAACGGCACCCTGGTCGTGCACGAGGACGAGGTGGTGTCCACCACGACCGTCTCGGCGGACGTCGCGCGGGAGGTCATCGGCACCGTGCGCGACGCCGTCGCCGAGGGCGCCGACCTGGGGCTCGTGCTGTGCGGGGTCCGCAGCGCCTACGTCGAGCGGACGGACGAGGCCTTCCTCGCCGAGGTGCGCACCTACTACGCCCGGCTGGAGGTCGTCGAGGACCTGACGGCCGTGGACGATGGGGTGCTCAAGCTCGCGGCCTACGACATGGTGGACGCCGAGCGCCACGTCGAGCCGGTCTTCGGCGCGGTCGCGCAGACCCACCAGGTGGTCGTGTCCGGCAAGCACTGGATCGACGTCATGGCCCGCGGCGTGGACAAGGGCCAGGGGGTGCGGGCGCTGCAGGAGCGGCTGGGCGTGTCGCCCGCGCAGACCGCCGTCTTCGGCGACTACCTCAACGACCTGCAGATGCTCGACGCCGGCGACTACTCCTTCGCGATGGCCAACGCCCACCCCGACCTGCTCGCGGCCGCCCGCTACCTCGCCCCGGCCTACGACGAGGACGGCGTGGTGCAGGTGCTCACCCACCTCCTCGCCCGCCGCTAGGGGCACGTGGCGGGGACCACGCGGCGTGTCGTGGCCACGAGTGGCATCTCGAGGCGGACCACGGGCGTTCCGGCAGACGACGAAGGGCCAGGCACTCGGTGCCTGGCCCTTCTTTGGTGGAGCTGAGGGGATTCGAACCCCTGACCCCCTCCATGCCATGGAGGTGCGCTACCAACTGCGCTACAGCCCCTCACGGAACACGTTCCGCGTGGTGTCTCCCCGGCCGTGTCTGCGCCGTTCGACTGGATTACTTTAGCCAGAGTTCACCGCGGCAACCAAATCGGCCACGGCGCCCGCCCCGGCCCCGGTCGAGATCACCGCTCGGTCGGCCACGGCGCACCCTCCACGGCGTCCGGTGCCCCGACGTTCCAGGTGTCGACGCGCCAGGAGCCCGACCGCGCCTGCCCCAGCTCGGTCCAGTGGCAGTTGCGCAGCCCCGAGAGGGTGAGCCAGGCCTGCTGCTGGGGCATGCCGACCAGCTCGGCCGCCAGGGCACGCGCCGCGACGCCGTGCGACACGATCACCGCGAGACCCTCGTCCCCGAGCCGGCCGATGACCTCGTGGGCGCCCTGCAGGGCGCGCGCGGCCACGTCGGCCACGGACTCGCCGGACCGACCCCGGCGGAAGTCCTCGCCCGTCAGCAGCTTGTCCGCGTCCTCGGGATACTCGGCCCGGATCTCCGCGCCCGAGCGGCCCTGCCACTCCCCCACGTGGATCTCGCGGAAACGCTCGTCCCGCTCGACCTGGACGCCGAGCAGCTCACCGACCAGGTCGGCGGTGGCGGCGGCGCGGGCCAGGTCGGAGGAGACGATCAGGTCTGGTCGCCGGGCGGCGAGCACGGGTGCGGCCGCACGGGCCTGCGCCATACCGACCTCGGACAGCTCGACGTCCAGCTGCCCCTGCCAGATCCCGGCCGCGTTGTGCCCGGTCTCGCCGTGACGCAGCACGATGATCCTCTTGCCCATGTCCCACTCCTGCGGTCGCACCACCACGGGCTCCCGACGACGCGCCCGCCGGGTCAGTCTCGCAGGCCCGGCCAGCCGGTGACGCGGGTGGGGTTGTCGGCGTAGGCGTCGTCCTCGTCCTCGCGACCCGCGGGGTCGGGCAGCGCCAGGTCGATCTCGGGGCAGTCCTTCCAGAGCCGCTCCAGGCCGTAGAACTCGCGCTCCTGCGTGTGCTGCACGTGCACGACGATGTCGACGAAGTCGATGAGGACCCAGCGGCCGTCCTTCTCGCCCTCGCGGCGGACGGGCTTGGCGCCGAGCGGGCGCAGCTTGTCCTCGATCTCGTCGACGATGGCCCGGACCTGGCGGTCGTTGGGCGCGGACGCGAGCAGGAAGACGTCGGTCAGGGCCAGCTGGTCGCTGACGTCGAGCGCGACGACGTCGCGGGCGCGCTTGTCGTCGGCGGCGAGAGCGGCGGCCTTGGCCAGCTCGATGGCGCGCGGGGTGGCGGTCACGCAGGGTCCTCCAGGTGGGTGGGGCGAGGCTGGGCCTCGGACGAGGCGGGTGCGTCGGGCTCGACGGCCTCGGGCTCGGTCACCACGGCGGCGAGGCCGAGGTCGCCGGACACGGCGGGAGCCGCGGCGGCATACAGGGTGTACTTGTTGATGTGCTGCACGACCCCGTCGGGCACGAGGTACCACACCGGCTTGCCCGCCGCCACGCGGTCGCGACAGTCGGTGGAGCTGATGGCCATGGCCGGCACCTCGGTGAGGGTGACCCGCTCGGGAGGCAACCCGGACTCGCTGAGGACATAGCCGGGTCGGGTGACGCCGATGAAGTGCGCGAGCCCCCAGAGCTCGTCGACGTCCTTCCAGGACAAGATCTTGGACAGCGCGTCCGCTCCGGTGATGAAGAACAGCTCGGCGTCGGGGTTGAGCCGGCGCAGGTCCCGCAGGGTGTCGATGGTGTATGTCGGGCCCTCGCGGTCGACGTCGACGCGGGACACCGAGAAGCGGGGGTTGGACGCGGTCGCGATCACCGTCATGAGGTAGCGGTGCTCGGCGGGTGACACCTCCTCGGCGTCCTTCTGCCAGGGACGCCCGGTGGGCACGAAGACGACCTCGTCCAGGTCGAAGAGGGACTGGACCTCGCTGGCCGCGACGAGGTGCCCGTGGTGGATGGGGTCGAAGGTCCCACCCATCACCCCGATCCGCAGGCTCAGTGCGCGGTCCCGGGGCTCGTGCCCTGCGCGCCGGGACCGGTGTGGCTGCCGTGCGTGGCGTCGGTGGGGATGCCGGGGGCGAGCTTGGCCGCGGTGTTGCGGAAGGCGTAGGTGATGCCCAGCAGGGCCAGGAAGAGGACGAGCGCCACGACCCCGAACCAGAAGTCGGCGAAGGGCAGCGTCAAGGCGTGCTCGGAGTGGTGGGACTCACCCTCGGCGAGGAGCGCGGCAGAGATCATGCGGGCATGCTACCCGCTCGGGCGGGGGCTGTGCGGGGGCGGACGCGCCCGGGCCTAGGCTGGGGCCATGGTGCCCGAGCTGTCCGTCGTCATCCCCATGTACAACGAGGAGCAGGTGCTCCCCCTGCTGGTGCAGCGGCTCCGTCCGGTGCTCGACGGCCTCGGCGCGAGCTACGAGGTGGTGGCCGTCGACGACGGCTCGCGCGACCAGACGGCGGTGCTGCTGCAGCGCTACCGCCGCGAGTGGCCGCAGCTGCGGGTCGTGCGGCTGCGCGCGAACTCCGGCCACCAGGCGGCGATCTCGGCGGGTCTGGAGTCGGCGGCCGGGGACTACGTGGTGACCCTCGACGCCGACCTGCAGGACCCGCCGGAGACCATCGCGGACATGTTGCACGCGGCCCGTGACGAGGGCGTGGACGTGGTCTACGGCGTGCGCGCGGACCGCTCCACGGACACGGTCTTCAAGCGGGAGACGGCCAAGGCCTTCTACTCCGTGCACTCCCGCCTCACCGGCATGCAGACCGCGGGCAACGCCGGCGACTTCCGGATGATGTCGCGCGCCACCGTGGAGGCGATCAAGGCGCTGCCCGAGCACGGACGGGTGCTGCGCTTCGTGGTGCCGGCGCTGAACTTCCCGTCCACCACGGTGTCCTACCGCCGGGAGGAGCGAGCGGCCGGCGAGTCGAAGTACCCCTTGATGAAGATGGTGATGCTGTCGATCGACTCGATCATCGGCTTCAGCCTCAAGCCCCTGCGCCTGGCCACGTGGTTCGGCTTCGGCGGCTTCGTGCTCTCGCTGTTCTTCATCCTGTATGCCGTGATCGGCCGACTCAGCGGCCACGCGATCGCGGGGTGGGCCTCGACGCTGGCCCTCATCGCCCTCGTCGGCGGCCTCCAGCTGCTCTGCCTCGGCATCCTCGGGGAGTACCTCGGGCGGATGTACCAGCAGATGCAGGACCGCCCGACCTACTTCATCGCCTACGACTCGGGTCACGACCCGGACGACCACCGGTTCGCGCTGCCCCGGTCGGCCCGGGCGGCGACCGGGAGCCTGCCCCCCGCCTCGACGTCGGCCGGGGGCGCCACCCGCGTGGAGCACGCGGTCGTCGAGGACACCCGCGTCCCCGGTCAGGTGCCCACCGACGCCGCTTCCTGAGGGCTCGGTCTCCCGAGGAGCCGGCCTGCCGAGCTCTGGCGACCGACGCGACCCGCCCCCGTCAGCGGCGCCGGGCGACCAGGAACTCGGTCACGCCCGGCAGGTCCCGCACCGGCAGGTGCCGCTCGACGGCGACGACCGCCCGCAGCGCGAGGTTGACCAGCGGGTGCAGCTCCTCCAGGTCGCTGCCCCGGCTGGAGCGGCGCCGGATCGCCACCACGGGGCGCAGCAGGACGTTCCAGGCGAACCTGCGCTCGACCTGGAAGCCCCCGGCCTGCAGCAGGTTCCGGATCTGCCCGCGGGTGTAGCGCCGCACGTGGCCCACGGCGACGTCGTGCTCGGACCACAGCGCCATGTCGACGGGCACCGCCACGAGGAAGGTCCCCCGCGGCCGCAGCAGCCGGTGCACCTCGCGCACGCAGGCGGCGTCGTCGCCCAGGTGCTCGAGCAGGTCGAAGGCCATCACCAGGTCCAGCGACCCGGTCGCGAAGGGCAGCGACGTGGCGTCGGCACGGGTCACCGGCAGCCCCCGGGTCGCCGCCTCCGCGGCGCCGTCGCGGGTGTACTCCAGGGCCACCGCCTGCCAGCCGCGGTCACGCAGCACGCGGGTGTTGCCACCACCGGCGGCCCCGATGTCCAGGGCCCGGCCCGGCGCGAGGCCCTCGATCAACCGGGCCAGGATGTGCCGTCGCTCGGCATACCACCAGTGCCGCTCCTCCAGCCTGGTGAGCTTGCTGACCTCGCTGCGGTCCACGTCAGCCGCGCACCTGGCCGTCGCCCTCGACGACCCACTTGGTGCTCGTGAGCTCCTCGAGCGCCATCGGGCCGCGGGCGTGGAGCTTCTGGGTGGAGATGCCGATCTCGGCGCCGAAGCCGAGCTCGCCGCCGTCGGTGAACCGCGTGGACGCGTTGACCATCACCGCCGCCGAGTCGACCTCCTGCACCCAACGACGCGCGGCGGCGCGGTCCTCGGTGACGATGGCGTCGGTGTGCCCGCTCGACCACCGCCGCACGTGCTCCAACGCCGCGTCCAGCGAGGGAACGACCCGGACGGCGAGATCGAGGGAGAGGTACTCGGTGGCCCAGTCCTCGTCGGTCGCCTCCACCCAGGGGGCGCCGGCGGCCTCGGTCACCTCCCGCAGCTCGGCGGGCGCGTGGATGGTGACGCCTGCCCGGGCGAGCGCCGTCAGCAGCCGCGGCAGGGCCTGGGGCGCCACGGCCTCGTGGACCAGCAGCGACTCGGCGGCGTTGCACACGCTGGTGCGGTGCGTCTTGGCGTTGACGACGATCCGCTCGGCCATGTCCAGGTCGGCGCCGGCATCGACGTACACATGGCAGTTGCCCACGCCCGTCTCGATCGTCGGCACGGTGGACTCGGTGACCACGGTCTGGATGAGCCCGGCCCCGCCGCGCGGGATGAGCAGGTCCAGCTCGCCGCGGGCCGTCATCAGCGCCCGCACCGGGTCGTGACCGGGCGCGTCGAGCAGCTGCACCGCGTCCTCGGCGATCCCCTGGTCCCGCAAGGCTGCTCGCAGGACCTGGACGAGGATCCGGTTGCTGTGCTCGGCGGCGCTTCCGCCGCGCAGGATCGCGGCGTTGCCGGACTTGAGGGCCAGGCCGGCCGCGTCGACGGTGACGTTGGGGCGGGCCTCGTAGATCATGCCCACCACCCCCATCGGCACCCGCACCTGGCGGACCTGCAACCCGGTGGGCGTCGTGGACCCGCGGACCACGTCACCGACCGGGTCGGGCAGGCCGGCCACGTCGCGCAGGCCCTGGGCGCACGCCGCGACCCGCTCCGGCGTGAGCGTGAGCCGGTCCACGAGGTTGGCGCGCATCCCGGCGGCCGACTCGCGCCGCACGTCCTGGGCGTTGGCGGCGACGATCTCGTCGGTGGCAGCCTCCAGCGCGTCGGCCATGGCGCGCAGCGCGGCGTCCTTGCGGCCCCGTGGCAGCAGGGCGAGCTCGCGGGCGGCGGTGCGGGCACGGGCGGCCAGCCCGGAGACGAGCTCGCGGGCCGCGGGGTCGAGGGGCGTCGTCATGAGGGCCATCCAACCGTATGCCGCGCCCGATCGCCCACGCTGCTCACGGCCGGAGCAGGCCGTGGTGGCACGGCTGTCGGTCCCGCGGGGGTCGCGTCGTCCACCCCTGCCGCTGACCCAGGAGGTCCGCGGTCGGCGTCAGAGCAGGGCGAGGTCGTCGCGGTGGATCACCACGCGGCGGTAGTGCTCGCCGAGGGCTTCCCCCAGCTGCCGGGTGCTCTTGCCGAGCATGGCGGGGAGCTCCGTCGACGCGTAGTTGACCAGCCCACGACCCACGACGCGCCCCGCCTCGTCGGCCACGTCCACGGCGTCGCCCTCGTCGAAGGACCCCGACACGGCGACGATCCCGGCCGGCAGCAGCGAGGTGCGCCGCTGCACGACGGCCGCCACGGCCCCCGCGTCCAGGACCAGCTGCCCCTTGGCGTCGGACGCGTGCTGCAGCCACAGCAGCCGCCCCCGCGGGCGCACCGGGGCCGCGGTGAACAGGGTCCCGACCTCCTCGCCCGCCAGGACCTCGCCCGCGAGGGCTGCCGAGGTGACGACGGCGGGTATGCCGGCGCCTGCGGCGATGCGGGCGGCCTCGAGCTTGGTGGTCATCCCGCCCGTGCCGACCGAGCTGCCGGAGCCGGCGACCACGATCCCCTCCAGGTCGGCGGGCGACGCCACCACGGGGATGCGGCGGGCGCCCGGCCGCGTCGGCGGTCCGTCATACACCGCGTCGACGTCGGAGAGCAGCACCAGGGCGTCGGCCTTGACCAGGTGCGCCACCAGCGCGGCCAGCCGGTCGTTGTCGCCGAACCGGATCTCCTGGGTGGCCACCGAGTCGTTCTCGTTGACGACGGGGACCACCCCGAGGTGGAGCAGCCGCACCAGGGTCCGCCGGGCGTTGACGTAGTGCGAGCGCCGGGTGACGTCCATCTCGGTGAGCAGCACCTGCCCGACCCGGGCCCCGTGATCGGCGAAGGCTGCGGTGTAGGCCGCCACCAGGGCGCCCTGCCCCACCGCGGCGGCCGCCTGCTGGGTCGCCAGGTCGCGGGGGCGCCGGGAGAGCCCGAGCGGGTTGAGCCCGGCGGCGATGGCGCCCGAGGAGACCAGGACCACCTGGGCGCCGGCGGCGCGGCGCGCGGCGATGGCCCCGACCAGGCGGTCGATGGCCGCCAGGTCGAGGTCGCCGTCGGCCCCGGTGAGCGAGGACGAGCCGACCTTGACGACGATCCGGCCCGCCCGCGTGATCAGCTCCCGCGGCATCGGCTCAGTCGTCCTCGTCGTCCCGGACCGTGGCCCAGTGGCCGGCGCGCCGCTCGGCGGCCAGCTCCGCGGCCGTGGCGCGGCGGGCGGCCTTGAGGTCGGCGAGCTCCTCGCGCTTCTCGGCGCGGGTGGGTCGGTAGGCACCCTCGGCCTGCTCGAGGCGCAGGTCGGTGCCGCGGCGGCCGAGCAGCTCGGCACCCGACGCGACGGTGGGCTCCCAGTCGAAGACGACGGCGTCGTCCTCGGCACCGATGAGCACCGTGTCCCCGGCGACCGCGCCGACCTTGTAGAGCTCCTCCTCGACCCCGAGGCGCCCGAGCCGGTCCGCGAGGTAGCCGACGGCCTCGTCGTTGCTGAAGTCCGTCTGCCGCACCCAGCGGGTCGGTCGCTCGCCGACGATGCGGTAGACCACGCCGTCGGAGGTGTTCTCCTTGCGGATGGTGAAGCCCTGGTCGTCGACGGCCTTGGGGCGCAGCACGATCCGCTGCGGGACGACTGCCTCGACCTCGCGCCGGCTGGCCTCGACGTGACGCGCCAGGGAGTAGGTCAGGTCCTTCAGCCCGGTGCGGGCGACCGCGGAGACGACGTGCACCTCCAGGCCGCGGGCCTCCAGGTCCGGGCGCACGAACTCGGCGAGCTCCTCGGCCTCGGGGACATCGGCCTTGTTGAGCACGATGATGCGGGTGCGCTCGGTCAGCGGGCGGCCGCCGAGCGTCTCGTCGGGGACGTAGAGCGACAGCTCGCGCTCGATGGCCTCGAGGTCGCTCATCGGGTCGCGGTCCGGCTCGAGGGTGGCGCAGTCCACGACGTGCACGAGCACCGAGCAGCGCTCCACGTGCCGCAGGAACTCCAGACCCAGGCCCTTGCCCTCGTGGGCGCCGGGGATCAGGCCGGGGACGTCGGCGATGGTGTAGCGCGCCGAGCCCGCCGTGACGACACCGAGGTTGGGCACGAGGGTGGTGAAGGGATAGTCGGCGATCTTGGGCCGGGCGCTGGACAGGACGGACACGAGGGAGGACTTGCCCGCGGAGGGGAAGCCGATCAGCGCCACGTCGGCGAGCGTCTTGAGCTCCAACACGACGTCGAGCTCGTCGCCCGGCTCGCCGAGCAGCGCGAATCCGGGGGCCTTGCGCCGGGTCGAGGCGAGGGCCTTGTTGCCGAGCCCGCCGCGGCCACCGCGGGCGAGCACGAACTCCTCGCCCATGGCGACCAGGTCGGCGATCAGACGGCCGTCCTTGTCCTTGACGACGGTGCCGGCGGGGACGCCGAGCACCAGGTCCTCGCCGTCGGCGCCGTTGCGCTCGTCGCCCTCGCCGGGCTTGCCGTTGCCGGCCTTGCGGTGCGGGCCGTGGTGGTAGTCGAGCAGCGTGGTCTTCTGCGGGTCGACGCGCAGGACGACCGAGCCGCCGCGGCCGCCGTTGCCCCCGTCGGGGCCCCCCAGCGGCTTGAACTTCTCGCGGTGCACGGACGCGACGCCGTGCCCGCCGTTGCCGGCCTGCACGTGCAGGGTCACGCGATCGACGAAGCTCGCCATGAGGTGTGTCCTTCCAGGTGGCAGCCGGTCCGGCTCCCAGGGTAACGACGGACGCTTCTCGCCCGTGACAGGCCGCGAGGGTGCAGGCACGTGGCCTGCACCCTCGCGTGGGTCTGCGCTGCGGGCCTCAGCCCGGGATCGTCACGCTCCGGCGACGATGTTGACGACCTTGCGGCCGCGCTTGGTGCCGAACTCGACCGCACCGGGGGTGAGGGCGAACAGCGTGTCGTCCTTGCCCCGGCCGACGTTGGCGCCGGGGTGGAAGTGCGTGCCGCGCTGGCGGACGATGATCTCGCCGGCGTTGACGAGCTGGCCGCCGAAGCGCTTGACGCCAAGGCGCTGCGCGTTGGAGTCGCGACCGTTCTTGGAGCTGGAAGCACCCTTCTTGTGTGCCATGAGTAAGCCTGCCTTCGAATCCGTGTGAGCTGGGGTGGGCGAGGAGGCTCAGGCCTCGATCGCGGTGACCTTGATCTGGGTCGTCGGCTGACGGTGACCCTGACGCTTCTTGTAGCCGGTCTTGTTCTTGTACTTCTGGATGACGATCTTGGGGCCCTTGGTCGCCTTGACGACCTCGGCCTTGACCGTGACCTTGGCCAGCGCGTCGGCGTCGCTGGTGACGGTGGCGCCGTCGACGACGAGGAGGGGCTGGAGCTCGATGGACTCGCCGGGCTTGGTGGTCACCTTGTCGACGATGAGGACGTCGCCCACGGAGACCTTCTCCTGGCGCCCGCCTGCGCGAACAATCGCATACATGTTGCAGACTCGCTTCTGTTGAGGATGTGCACGGCAGCCACTTCGTTGACCGGCCCCCGATCGCAGGGCCGAGCGGGGCTCGGCCGGGACCTGACACTGTGTCGAGGTCGCGCGGGGGACGGTGGACGCACCGAAGATCTAGCGTACCCGCGCCGTGGGGCCCCGGCCAAATCTCCGGCCGGGGCCCCACGGGTGGTCGATCGTGCTCAGTCGTCGGTCGCGAGCGGCTTCGGAGGGCCGGCGGGGGCGACCACGCGGCCCCGCTTGCGACGGCGCGGCTTCTCCGGGGCCGGCTCCTGGGCGAGGAGTGGGCTCGCCGGTACGGCGACCCCCTCGTCCTCGGTCGGCCCCCCGGGCGCGTCCGGCCCGGAGACCTCGGCCGCCTCCGTGCCGTCGACGGGGGTCACGTCGGGCTGTCCGCCCGCGGGGGTGCCAAGGGCGGTGGACATGGCCTCGTCGATCGCGCGGGCGACCTCGTCGGCGCTGGCGGGCGCGTCGTCGTCGGCTCCCGGCTGGGCGGCCGCCATCGCCGCGGCGTGGGCCGCCGCCGCGATCTGCGCCGGCGTCGGGCCCGCGTCCTCCACCCGGCTCCGCGACTCGGAGCGGGACTCCGGGCGCGCCTCGGACCGCGCGGGCTGGGCAGCCTGCGCGGACTGCCCCTTGCCCTTGCGCCCGCGGCGGCCACCACGCTCCTCGCCGTGGTCCACACCGGACTCGGTGCCGGGGGCGACCGGGGTCGAGGAGATGAGGATGCCGCGGCCGTTGCAGTGCTCGCAGGTGGTGGAGAAGGACTCGATGAGCCCCGTGCCCACCCGCTTGCGGGTCATCTGGACCAGGCCGAGGGAGGTGACCTCGGCGACCTGGTGCTTGGTGCGATCGCGGCCCAGGCACTCGACCAGGCGGCGCACCACGAGGTCGCGGTTGGACTCCAGGACCATGTCGATGAAGTCGACGACGATGATGCCGCCGATGTCGCGCAGCCGCAGCTGACGGACGATCTCCTCGGCCGCCTCGATGTTGTTCTTGGTGACGGTCTCCTCGAGGTTGCCGCCCTGGCCGACGAACTTGCCGGTGTTGACGTCGATGACCGTCATCGCCTCGGTGCGGTCGATGACCAGCGAGCCGCCCGAGGGCAGCCAGACCTTGCGATCCATGGCCTTGGCCAGCTGCTCGTCGATGCGGTGCCCGGCGAAGACGTCCTTCTCCCCCGTCCAGCGCTCCAGGCGCGGCGCCAGGTCCGGGGCCACGGACTCGACGTACGACGAGACCGTCCGCCATACCTGCTCGCCGGAGACGACCAGCGAGGAGAAGTCCTCGTTGAAGACGTCCCGGATGACCCGGACGGTCAGGTCCGGCTCGCCGTGCAGCAGCGACGGGGCGCTGGTGCGGGGCGCCTTGGCCTTGGCCTGGATCTCGTCCCAGGTGTGGGTGAGGCGGGCGACGTCGGCGCGCAGCTCCTCCTCGCTCGCCCCCTCGGCCGCCGTGCGGACGATCACGCCGGCGTCGGCGGGCATGACCTCCCTGAGGATCTTCTTGAGCCGGGCGCGCTCGTTGTCGGGCAGCTTGCGGCTGATCCCGGTCATCGAGCTGCCGGGGACGAAGACGAGGTAGCGGCCGGGCAGCGAGATCTGCGAGGTCAGGCGCGCGCCCTTGTGACCCATCGGGTCCTTGGTGGCCTGGACGAGCACGGTGTCGCCGGAGCGCAGGGCGTTCTCGATGCGGCGGGCCTGACCGTTCTCCAGGCCCGCGGCATCCCAGTTGACCTCGCCGGCATACAGGACCGCGTTGCGCCCCTTGCCGATGTCGACGAAGGCCGCCTCCATCGAGGGCAGGACGTTCTGCACCCGGCCGAGGTAGATGTTGCCCGCGATCGAGGTCGAGCTCGCCGACTGCTCACGGGAGACGTAGTGCTCGACGAGGACGCCGTCCTCCAGCACCGCGATCTGGGTGCGGTCGCCCGCGTCCCGGACCACCATGGTGCGCTCCACGCTCTCGCGGCGCGCCAGGAACTCCGCCTCGGTGATGATCGTGCGGCGACGACCGGCCTCGCGGCCCTCGCGGCGGCGCTGCTTCTTGGCCTCCAGGCGGGTCGATCCCTTGATGCCGGTGGCCTCCCCGCGGCGCGCGTCCCGCACCTTGGTGACGGTGCCCGGCGGGTCCTCGTCGCCGCCACCGGCCCCGGAGCGGCGACGACGGCGCCGACGACGGCTCGAGCTGGTCCCCTCGTCGTCCTCGTCACCCTCGGAGGTCTCGGTCTCGGTCTCGTCGGTGTCCGTCTCGCCGGCCCGGTCGCCACGGCCCTTGCGGCCCCGGCGCCGGCGGCCCCGGCGGGACCCGCCGGCGGTCTCGTCGTCGTCCCCGTCGTCGGACGCCTCAGGCTCGGCGACGTCGTCGGTCGACTCGTCACCGGCCTCGTCGGTGCCCGAGCTCTCGAGCTCGTCCTCGCCGCCACGGCGGCGACCCTTGCCCCCGCGACGGCGGCGCCGGGGGGTCGACTCGTCGTCGCCGTCCTCGACGGCCGGCTCGGCCGCGGTCTGCGGCGACACGTCGTCGCGGGGAGCGTCGCGGTCGGCACGCTCGACCACCTCGTCACGCTGGACCGTCGAGGGGTCGACGCTCGGCGAGGTGGCGCGGCGGTGACGACGCACGGCGGTGGTGTCGGGAGCCTGGAAGAGCAAACCGAACGGCGAGGACGGCGCCGGGGACTCGTCCCCGGCGGGGGTGACCGGGATCGTGGCGATCAGGTCGTCGAGCTCGTCGTCGCCCAGGACCGTCAGGGCCAGATCCGCGACCTCGTCGTCGGACTCCTCCGCATCGACCTCGACGGCGATCTGCGCGACCCGCTGTGCCTCGTCGGGCGCGGCGGGGGACTCGTGCTCGGCGGAAGCCGCGGGCCGGGCCTCGTCCGCGGCGGCGGGCACGACCTCGTCGGTCGCGGTCCCCGAGGTCAGACCGGGCACCGGGGCCTCGGGGGAGTCCGCCCCGGCGAGGGAGTCGGTCATGGTGCTCGTGACGGCCGCGGCCTTCTTGGTCGCCCGGCGGGCGCGCTTGCGGACGGGCGGCTGCTCGTCCGGGAGGGTGGCGGCGGTGGCCCGGGCGTCGCCACCGTCGACCTCGGTGCCCGGGGTGCCCAGGGAGTCCTCGGCAGCGTCGGGCTCGACCGGCACGGGGGCCGCCGCGGCCTTCTTGGCCGCGGTCTTGCGCGGGGCGCGCTTGGTGGCGGTGGTCTTGCGGGCGCGGGTGGCGCGCTTGGCGGGGGCAGGCTCGGCCGCCGGGGCCTCGCCGGCTGCCGGCTCCGCGGCGCCGTCCTCACCGGTGGTGGTCGGGTCGGTGCCCGGCTCGGCGCCGGTGGACTCGGGCGCCGCCTGCGTCTGCACGACCGGGCTGGTGCCCGTCTCGGCGATCTGGCCGGGCTGCCGGTCGACGGGCAGCCCCTCGTGCACCTCGGTGGTGGTGTCGGGTGCGTCCTGCTGGTCGGGTGCCATGCGGCGATCCCTTCTCGACCACGGATGACGTCCACCCGTGGCGCAGGATGCGCCTCGCCACCGCGTGGTGCGCGGTCGTCGTCGTCGACGAGGCGGCTGCCCCGACGACGGAAGTCGTCTGCTACACCGGCATGGCTCGCGCCAGGCGCGTCACCTCCGGTGCCGGCGATCCGCAACGGGCCTCACGAGACCGCCACGTGGCTGGGTCTCGGCGGGACGGGCGGCCTGCGGCCGCATCACCGCGTCGTCCGTTGTGATGTCGTCGGGTCGGCGATGCGGGGTGAACGCATCGTGACCGCGGTCAGTATCGCACAACGACCTCCGTCCAGCCCGTCGGCGACCACGCACGGTCACCTTCGGCGTGGCGCCCGGGTCTTCAGACGAGGGGATCTCCGATCGCCAGGTCGGCCTCGTCGAGGGGCCCCTGCACCAGCCGCGTCATCAGGGGGGTCACCTCGGGCAGCCCCTCCCCCGTCGCCCGCAGGGCGGTGACGAGGTCGTCGGGTCGCACCGCGGGCGTGGTGTGACGGACGATCGCCCGCAGCAGGACCGCGCCCTCGCTCGTGGCCACCCCCGCGCTGCGGGCACGGCCGGCGGCGGTGTCCAGGTCCAGGTCGAGGACCGCGGAGCGCACGTCGAAGGTCCGCAGCCCGGACTTCGTCATACGGCTGATCTCCACCTGCTCGGCCGACCGGAAGGCCGCCACGGTGCGCTCGACCTGCCCGCGCTGCTCCTCCGACAGGCCACGCAGCTCGACGATCCACTCCGAGGCCAGCAGCCGGTCGGCGAGCGATCCGGGCAGCGCGTCCGCGGCCTCCAGGACGTCGATCCCCTCGGGCAGGGCCAGGTCCAGGGCGGCGCGGACCCGGTCCGGGTCGACACGCTCGGTCACCGCGATCTCGAAGTACTCCGCCTCGGACGCGGTTCCCGTCGGCGCGGCGTTGGCATAGCTGATCTTGGGGTGCGGGTGGAAGCCCGCGGAGTAGGCCATCGGCACGCCCGCCCGGCGCAGCGCCCGCTCCAGGGCCCGCTGGAAGTCCCGGGTCGAGCTGAACCGCAGCCGTCCCCGCTTCGCGTAGCGCAGCCGGATCTTCTGGACCGCGGGCGGCGGAGGAGGGCCTTCGGGGGTGCGCTGACGAGCCATGAGGCCCAAGGGTACGGGAGCGGCGGCGTGCTGCCCGTGGTCCGCGCGCCGAGCGGATGCGGGTCAGGCGTCGGGCAGGTGCGCCGCGAGCAGGGTCGCCAGGTGCACCCCCTCGCGCCCGGCGAGGTCCGCGGCCTGGGTGCGGCAGGAGAACCCGTCGGCGAGCAGGATCGCGCCCGGGGCGGCAGCCCGTAGGGCGGGCAGCAGCTGCTGCTCGGCCACCGCCACGGACACCTCGTAGTGCCCCTGCTCGACCCCGAAGTTGCCCGCCAGCCCGCAGCACCCTCCGAGCCGGGTCACCCGCGCCCCCGAGCTGCGCAGGACCTCGGCGTCCGGCGACCACCCGAGCACCGAGGCGTGGTGGCAGTGCGGCTGGGCGACGACCTCCAGGCCCGACAGGTCCGGCGCGGCCCACCCCTCGGTGCGCTGCAGCAGCTCGGCCAGGGTGAGCACTCCCCCGGCGACGCGGGCGGCCGCCTCCGTCCCGAGCAGCTCGACGGCGTCGTGGCGCAGGGCGGCGGTGCACGAGGGCTCCAGGCCCACCACGGGCACCCCGCGCGCCACCCACGGCTCCAGCTCGGCCACCGAGCCGCCGAGGATGCGACGCGCCGCGTCGAGCTGACCCGTCGAGATCCAGGTCAGCCCGCAGCACACCTGGCGGCCGGTCACCACAGGCTCGTATCCCGCCGCCCGCAGCACCGCCACCGCGTCCTGCCCGACCTGCGGCGCGAAGTGCTCGACGAAGGAGTCCACGAAGACGACGACCTGCCCGTGCGGCGCCGGACCGGCGGGTGGCTCCTGCTCGGCGAACCACGCCCGGAAGGTCTGGGTCGCGAAGCGCGGCAGGGAGCGGCGCGGGTCCACGCCCGCGGCCCTCGTGCCGACGCGGGCGACCCCGGGCGCGGCCATCAGGGCGTTGGTCAGCCGCGGGGCGCGAGCCGCCATCCGGCTCCAGGCCGGCAGCCACCCCAGGGCGTAGTGCGCGGGGGGCCGCAGGCGACCACGATAGGTCTGGTGCAGGACCTCGGCCTTGTAGGTCGCCATGTCGATGCCGGTGGGGCAGTCCGACGCGCAGCCCTTGCAGGACAGGCACAGGTCCAGCGCCTCGTGCAGCGCGGGCGAGCGCCAGTCCTGGATCTGGGAGAAGGGGCTCAGCATCTCCTGCAGCGCCCGCGCCCGCCCACGGGTGGAGTCCTTCTCCTCCCGGGTGGCGAGGTAGGACGGGCACATCACCGACGCCGATCCGGCGGGGTGCTCGGCCCGGCACCGCCCCACACCGGTGCAGCGGTGGACCGCCTGGGTGAAGTCCCCGTCGTCCGCGGCATAGCCGAAGGCGAGTCGCTCGGTCCGGGTCGAGATCACCTGGGCGGCAGGGACTCGCAGGTGCGCGTCGACCGGGTCGGGGTCGACGAGCACGCCCGGGTTGAGCAGTCCCGTGGGGTCCATCGCGGCCTTGACGCCGCGGAAGAGGTCGATGGCCTGCGGGGAGTACATCCGCGGCAGCAGCTCGGAGCGCGCCCGCCCGTCGCCGTGCTCGCCGGACACCGAGCCGCCATACCGCGCGACGAGATCCGCGGAGGCCAGGAGGAACGCGCGGAAAGCCCCCGTCCCGCCCGGGCGGTCCAGCGGGAAGTCGAGCCGGACGTGCAGGCAGCCGTCGCCGAAGTGGCCGTAGGGCAGCCCGGTCAGGTCATGCTCGGCGAGCAGCGCGTCGACGTCACGCAGGTAGGCCCCGAAGCACTCCGGCGGCACGGCCGCGTCCTCCCACCCGGCGTGGCCCGGGCGGTCGCGCGGGGTGCGGCCTGCCAGCCCGGCGCCGTCCTCGCGGATCCGCCACAGGGCCGCAGCCTCTCGCGGGTCGTCGACGATCCGGTGGGAGCGTGCTCCCACCCGCGCGACCAGGGCGAGCGCGCGCTCGCGGACCTCCTCGGCGCTGTCGCCCACGGGCTCCACGAAGAGCCAGGCGTCGCCGTCGGGCAGGTCCGGCACGGCCTGGTCCCCGAGCCGGGCCCGCACCACGTCCACGATCCGCCGGTCGATCCCCTCCGAGGCGACGGCCCCCAGCTCACGCATCAGCGGCGCCACGTCGCCCGCGGCGTAGATGTCGTCGAAGCCCAGCACCACCAGCGTCCGCGCCGCGGGGTCGGTCACCAGCCGCACGGTCGCCTCGGTGACCACGGCGAGGGTCCCCTCCGAGCCCACGAGCATCCGGCCCACGTCGAGTCCCCGCTCGGGGAGCAGGTGCTCGCAGGCATAGCCGGACACCTGCCGACCGAAGCGCCCCAGCTCGGTGCGGATCGTGGCCAGGTGCTGCCCGGTCACCTCCCGGAGGCCGGCGACCACGTCGGGCGCGCCCGCGACCGTGGGCGGGTCGCCGAGCACCCCGGTGGTGCAGCGCAGCTCGTCACCGGAGGCGAGCAGCGCCCGCAGCCCGACGACGTTGTCCGAGGTGCGGCCGTAGCCCAGCGCCCGGTTGCCGCAGGCGTTGTTGCCGATCATCCCGCCGACCGTGCACCGGGTGTGGCTGGACGGGTCCGGACCGAACCTCACGCCGTGCGGCAGCGCCGCCCGCTGGAGGGTGGCGTGCACGGCGCCCGGCTGCACCACCGCGGTGCGGGCCTGCGGGTCGAGGGACAGGACCCGCCCCATGTGCCGCGAGAAGTCCAGCACCACGCCAGGACCCGCGGCGTTGCCCGCGCACGAGGTGCCCGCCCCGCGGCTGGTGAGGGGAGTCGCCGTGCGACGGCATACGTCCAGGACGGCTGCGACCTCAGCGGCGTCGTGCGGCAGGACGACCACCTGGGGTGCCACGCGGTAGAGCGACGCGTCGGTGGCGTAGATCCCCCGGGTGAGGTCGTCGGCCCGGACGTCACGCACCCCCGCCCGGGCGAGGTCCTGCAGCAGCTCGGCGGTGGGCACGGCGGTCATGCCCTCATCCTCCCGGATCGGCCCGTAGGAGGGGAGCCGGCACCCGGGCGACGGACCGGTCCGGTGGGCGGCTCACCTCCCGAGGACGGCTCAGCCGTCGTCACGGGCCAGCACCGAGTGGGTGCGGCCGTAGGCGAGGTAGATCGCCATGCCGACCAGGAACCACACGCCGAACCGCACCCAGGTCTGCCACTGCAGGTAGGTGATCAGCCACAGGCTGAAGGCCATCCCCACGAGCGGCACCACGGGCACCCACGGGCAGCGGAAGGTGCGAGGCAGGTCGGGCCGGGTGCGCCGCAGCCGGACGACGGCGAAGCAGACCACCACGAAGGCCAGCAGGATGCCGATGTTGGTGAGCTCGGCCGCCTCGGCGATCGGCATGAGCCCCGCGATGAGCGCGGAGGCGACGCCGACGATCCAGGTGACGCGGGCGGGGACGTGACGCACCGGGTCGGTCTTGGCGAACCACGCCGGCAGGAGCCCGTCACGGCTCATGGCAAACCACACCCGGGTGACGCCGAGCATGAAGGTGAACAGCACGCTGAGGATGCCGACGACCGCGCCGACCGCGACGACGGTGCCGAGCCCGCTCATCCCGGCATGGGCGAAGGCCGCGGAGAAGCCCGCCGTGGGATCGATCTCGGTGTAGCTCTGGATGCCGGTGAGCACCAGGCAGGCGAGGACGTAGAGCACCATCGAGATGGCGAGCGAGTAGATGATCGCCCGGGGCAGGTGGCGCCGGGCGTCGACAGACTCCTCCGCGGCCGTAGACATCGCGTCGTAGCCGAAGACCGCGAAGAAGACCGTGGCGGCGCCGGTCATCGCACCGCCCAGACCGGCGGGCGCGAAGGGCGTGTAGTTGGCGGTCCGGATCTGGAACGCGCCCACGACCACCACGAGCAGCACGATCGCGACCTTGAGGGCGACGACGACGGTCTCGAAGCGGGCGGCGTTCTTCATCCCGCGGGTCAGCAAGTATGCCGTGAACAGGCACAGGAGCATCGCGAACAGGTCCACCCGGTGACCGGGTCCGGTGCCGGGGGCGCCCATCATCCAGGCAGGCAGGGTGAGGTGGAGCTGGGCGAGCAGGTAGCTGAAGTAGCCCGAGATGCCGATGGCGACCACCGCCACGATCGCGGTGTACTCGAGCAGCAGGTCCCACCCGATCGCCCACCCGACGACCTCCCCCAGCACCGCATAACCGTAGGTGTAGGCGGAGCCGGCCTGGGGGATCAGGCCGGCAAACTCGGCGTAGGACAGGGCGGCGGCGGCCGAGGCGACCCCGGCGATCAGGAAGGAGATCAGCACCGCGGGGCCGACCCCGAGGCCGCCCTCGGCCCCGCTGGCGACGGTGCCGGCGAGGGTGAAGATGCCGGCCCCGATGATGCCCCCGACCCCGATGGCCGTGAGCTGCCAGAGCCCGATCGAGCGGCGCAGGCCGCCGGCCTCGGTGTCCTCGGTGAGCTGGTCGACCCGCTTGCGGCGCCAGATGCCCCGTCCGTGAGAGTTGTCCGTGCTCATGTCCCGTGCTCCGTCCGGTCGCCGTGAGGTGACCGCAGGTTATGTCGGGCCGTCGTCGGACGCAGGGCGACACGACCTGCGTGTCCTGGTGCGCGGCGGACGTCTGCGGCGGGGCCGCCGCTGCGCCGGATCGGGCCGGACCGGGCGGGGCACCCGCTCAGGGCTGGGGCGCACGGACGGCCGCACCCTCGCGCACGGCCCGTCCGGCGACCTCCGCGCCGCTGACGAGCGCGCGCCTCCACGGCGGGACGCCGTCGATCTCGATCTCCAGGGAGAACGACAGGAAGGTGCGGATCAGCACGATCAGCCCCAGGGTGGCCACGGACCGCAGCGTCGGCTCCACGGCGACCGTGCGGACCAGGTCGGCGGCCACGAGGATCCCCCCGCCGAAGGCCTCGCGGAACAACCGGTAGGCCTGGCGACCGTCCCGGGCGACGAGCAGGACGCGGACGGCGATGAGGGTGGCGAGGACCAGACCCGCGACCAGGACAGCCGATCCGGCGATCTCGAATCCGGTGGCGATGGACCCCAGCACGGGTGCTCCTCGGGGACGGTCCGGGCGCGGCCTCCCGGGTGGCGGTGACACCGACACGATAGGCCCCACGACGCCCGATGAGGCCCTGACCTGCAGAAGGTCCCCGAAGGCGAGGCGCATGTCCGGGGCCGCGGTGCGTGGGGGGCTGCTGCGGCATGCCGCCGCGCCGGACCGCGGGGACAGGCGGAGGTCCCCACCCGCCCGGCGCGGACGGGCGGGGACCTCCGGGACACGCTCAGGCCCGAGAGACCTGGCCCAGCTGGATCGTGTGCTCGGCGGAGCCGCCGTCGACGACGTCACCTCGCAGCTGACCGGGGCGTAGCCCGACGCGGTCAGCAGATAACGACCGGCCGGGACGTCGGCCAGCCGGTAGCCCCCGTCCGGCGCCGTCTCGGTGCGGGCGGCGACCGCACCGGACCCGTCGGTGAGCGTGACGACGGCCCGGTCGACGGGGCGCTCGTCGGCGGCGTCGACCACGCGGCCCTCGAGGGTTCCCCGCGGCGCCAGGACCACGTCGTGGACCGCGCCCTGCGAGCTGCCGACCGTGATCGCGTGCGCGGCCGGCCGGTGCGCCCCGGCGCGGACGGTCAGGACGTAGGACCCGCCGTCGAGCTCGCCGAAGGCGTACTCCCCCTGGGCCCCTGCGACCTGGCGGTCGACGACCTCGCCGGTGGCGTCGGTGAGGATGACCTGCGCGTCGGGGACCGCCCAGGTGTGGTCGCCCTCGGTGCCCCGCTGCAGGACGCGACCGGCCAGGCGGGCCGTCCCCCGCAGCGTCACGTCGTGCTGCACCGGACGGGACCCGACCTCGCGCAGCGAGGCGGTCGGCGCGATGCCGTCGGCGGACGTGATCACCAGGTAGGCACCACCGGACCCGAGCGCCAGGTGGAAGGAACCGTCGTCGTCCGTGCGGGTGCGCCCGACCTGGCCGCCGGAGGCGTCCGTGACCGTCACCCAGGCGCCGGGGACGGGGAGTCCGCCCGTCCGACGCACGACACCCACCAGTGCGTGTCCGACCACGGCGACGGCGTCCTCGCCGGCTGCCGCCAGGGTCGAGTCCGGGGACGGCGCCTCCTCGGTGTCGTCCGCGGACGACACCTCGACGAGGGTCCGCGTGGCACCCGCGGTCCAGGACCCGGCCATGCCTTCGCGCTCGCGCCACTCGGCGCGGGTCAGCCGCTCCTCGTGGTCGTGGTCGGCCGGCGCGTTCCACACCTGCTCCACCCCGGACTCCTCCGCCGCCTGCTGACCTGCCTCGGGAAGCGGGGTGCGCCGCAGCTCGGTCTCGCGGATGAACAGGGTGATCAGGAAGGCGACGAGCGCGAACGGCGCCGCGGCGAGGAAGACCTCGGACAGCCCCTGGCCGTAGGCCACCTGCACGATCGACCGGACGGGGACGGGTAGCGCCGAGACGTGCGGCAGGCCGCCGCCGAGCGCCGAGCCCGGGTTGATCCGCGCCGCGGCGAAGCCCTCGACGAGGTGGTCCTTGAGCCGGGTGCCGAGCAACGCGCCCAGCGCGGAGACGCCGATGGCGCCGCCCATGGACCGGGCGAAGGCCACGAAGGAGGAGGCGGCCCCCAGGTCGCTCGGGGGCACCTCGTTCTGCACGGCCAGGACGAGGTTCTGCATCATCATGCCGAGACCGGTGCCGAGCAGGAACATCCACACCGCGACGATCCAGTAGGTCGTGTCGTAGGCCAGCAGGCCGAGCAGCCCCAGGCCCGAGGTCATCAGCAGGCCGCCCGCGCACAGCCAGGCCTTCCACCGCCCGGTCCGGGTGATGACCTGGCCGGAGATCATGGACGACAGGAACAGCCCGAGGATCATGGGCATCGTCGCGATGCCGGCCTCCATGGGCGACTGCGCCCGGGCGAGCTGGAAGTACTGCCCGAGGAAGACCGTGCCGGCAAACATGCCGATGCCGACGAACAGGCTGGCGAGGGACGACAGGACGATCGTCGGCTTGCGGAAGAGCCGCAGCGGGATCATCGGCTCGGGAGCGACCTGCTCGGCCATGACGGTCAGCGCGAGGAGCACCATGCCGCCGCCGACCATAGCGCCCGTCTGCCAGGACCACCAGTCGAAGCTGTCGCCGGCGAGGGTGACCCAGACGAGCAGCGACGAGACTCCCCCGGCGAGCAGGATCGCCCCCAGGTAGTCGATGTGCACCCGGCGCCGCACGGTGGGTAGGTGCAGCGTCTTCTGCAGCACGAGGATCGCGAGGACGGCGAAGGGAACCCCGACGTAGAAGCACCAGCGCCAGGACAGGTGCTCGGTGATCGCGCCGCCGATCAGGGGACCGGCCACAGTGCCGAGGGCGAAGGTCGCGCCGAGGTAGCCGGAGTAGCGGCCGCGCTCGCGCGGCGACACGATCATGGCGAGGATGACCTGGCTGAGCGCGGTGAGGCCGCCTGCCCCCAGGCCCTGGAAGACGCGCATCGTGATCAGGGTGCCCATGTTCTGCGAGAGGCCGGCGGCCATCGAGGCCGCCGCGAACAGCACGAGCGCGAGCTGCACCAGCAGCTTCTTGCTGACCAGGTCGGACAGCTTGCCCCAGATCGGGGTGGAGATGGTGGTGGCGAGCAGGGTGGCGGTGACGACCCAGGTGTAGCCCGACTGGGAGCCGTGGAGCTCGGTGACGATGGTGGGCAGCGCGTTGGAGACGACCGTGGAGGACAGGATCGCGACGAACATGCCGAGCATCAGGCCGCTCAGCGCCTCCAGGACCTCCTTGTGGGTCATGCCCGACTCGAGGGTGGTCGGCGCGGGGGTCGCCCGGTGCGCGGCGGCGGGCGGCGACGGCGGGGCCGCCGACGGGGAGGGGGTCTGGGACCGGGTGGTCTGGGTCACGGGGCCTGCGCTTTCCTGCTGACGTGGCGAGGGTGGGGCCCGCGTCGTCGAGGGCTGCCCGTATGGCGTGAACAACCGTACACCCACCGGAAGAAATCCTTCCACTTCACGGGCGAGGGGTCGCCCCGTCCGCCTAGGCTGGTGGGGTCGTCCCGCCGGGACGACCCCACCAGCACCGACCAGGGAGGGCGACATCATCGAGGACCACCCGCTGCGCGCGGACGCCGAGCGGCGCCGCCGCGCCATCCTCGACGCGGCCTACGAGGCCTTCACCGAGCAGGGGCTGGACGTCCCGATGGACCAGATCGCCCGAGCCGCCGGCGTGGGGGTCGGCACGCTCTACCGACGCTTCCCCGACCGCACGTCCCTGGTCGTCGCCGTGACGGAGCACCACCTCGGTGCCGTCGTCGCGACCGCCCGGACCGCGGTCGCCCAGGCGCCGTCTGCCTGGGAGGCCCTGGTGGCGCTCCTGGGCGGGCCCGCCCAGATCCTCACGATGCGACGGCAGCTCGCGCTGCACCCCGTCCTCGCCGAGGCGGTGCGTGCGGACGACCGGATCCGCGCGCTTCAAACCGACCTCGTCGTCCTCCTGGGCCGGGTCGTCGCAGCCGCCCAGACCGAGGGGACGCTGCGGCCCGACGTCGACATCGCGGACGTGTCCCTGCTGATCGGCTCGGTCCGCCGCGGGGTCCTGCCTCCGGGACCGGACGCGGATCGGGCGCGCGAGCGACTCCAGGGGATGGTGCTCGACGCGCTCGCCACCGGACCCCGGACGCCGCTGCCCGGGGCGCCCCTGGGGGCCGAGGTGCTCGGGATCGTGCCGGGCGACTGAGCGCCCGGGCGGCTCCCCCGGCCCTGGCTCTCTGCCCGCGCCCGCCTGCCCCGGGCACGGATCGCGCTCAGCGCGTGGGGGACTCGCGATCGGGGTCGTTGAGGTCGCCGGGTCCGTTCGTCGCCGACACCGCGTCGGCCTCGACCTGCGCCGGGGCGCCGGACGCCGCCGCCGCGAGCGGGTCGCCGCAGCCGCGCAGCGCCTGGGTCGCCGGGTTGGCCACCGACAGCGGCAGCAGCTTGCGCCCGGTCGGACCGGTCTCGATCACCGTCCCCATGGTCATGCAGACCCCGCACTCGAAGCACGGCGTCCACCGGCAGTCCTCGACCTCGGTGAGGCTGAGCGCGTCCTGCCAGTCGTCCCACAGCCACTGCTTGTCCAGCCCGGAGTCGATGTGGTCCCAGGGCAGGACCTCGTCCTCGTCCCGCTCGCGCTGGGTGTACCACTCCACGTCCACGCCGGTGCCCGCGAGCGCCTCGGCGGCGCACCGCATCCAGCGGTCGTAGGAGAAGTGCTCGCTCCAGCCGTCCATCCGCCCGCCGTCGCGGTAGACCGCCTCGATCACCGCGCCGACGCGCCGGTCGCCCCGGGACAGCAGACCCTCGACCTGGCCGGGCTGGCCGTCGTGGTAGCGGAACCCGATCGACGAGCCGTAGCGCCGGTCGGACCGGATCGCCTCGCGCAGCTTGGCCAGGCGGTCGTCGATGCCCTCCGGCGACAGCTGGGGAGCCCACTGGAAGGGCGTGTGCGCCTTCGGCACGAAGCCGCCGATCGACACCGTGCAGCGGATGTCCTTGCGGCCGCTGGCCTCTCGCCCGGTCTCGATGACCCGCTTGGCGAGCTCGGCGATCTGCAGGACGTCCTCGTCGGTCTCGGTCGGCAGACCGCACATGAAGTACAGCTTGACGTTGCGCCAGCCCGCGCCATACGCGGCGGACACGGTCGAGATGAGGTCCTCCTCGGACACCATCTTGTTGATGACCTTGCGGATCCGCTCCGAGCCGCCCTCCGGGGCGAAGGTCAGGCCCGAGCGGCGCCCGTTGCGGGTGAGCTCGTTGGCCAGGTCGATGTTGAAGGCGTCGACGCGCGTCGACGGCAGCGACAGCGAGGTGTTGGTGCCCTCGTAGCGGTCCGCCAGTCCCCGCGTGATGTCCCCGATCTCGGTGTGGTCCGCCGAGGACAGCGACAGCAGCCCGACCTCCTCGAAGCCCGTCGCCGCCAGGCCCCGCTCGACCATCTCGCCGATGCCGGTGATGGACCGCTCGCGCACCGGGCGGGTGATCATCCCCGCCTGGCAGAAGCGGCACCCGCGCGTGCACCCGCGGAAGATCTCCACGCTCATCCGCTCGTGGACCGACTCGGCGAGAGGCACGAGCGGCTTCTTGGGATAGGGCCAGGCGTCCAGGTCCATGACGGTGTGCTTGGCGACCCGCTCGGGCACGCCCGGCGCGGTGGGCGTCACCGCCTCGATGCGGCCGTCCGGCAGGTAGCTCACGGCATACAGGCTCGGCACGTAGACCCCTCCGGTCCGGGCCAGCTCCAGGAGGATCCCCTCGCGCCCACCCGGTCGGCCGGCAGCCTTCCACGCCGACACCAGGTCGGTGACGCGCAGGACCGCCTCCTCGCCGTCGCCGACGATCGCGCAGTCGACGAAGTCCGCCATCGGCTCGGGGTTGAAGGACGCGTGCCCGCCCATGACCACGATCGGGTCGTCGATGGTGCGGTCCGCCGCGTGCAGCGGGATGCCCGCGAGCTCCAGCGCCGCCAGCAGGTTGGTGTAGCCCAGCTCCGTGGAGAAGGAGACACCGAAGAGGTCGAAGTCGCGGACCGCGCGGTGCCCGTCGACGGTCAGCTGCGGTATGCCGGCCTCGCGCAGCCGCTCCTCCATGTCGCGCCACACCGAGTAGGTGCGCTCGGCGAGGGCGTCGGGGCGCTCGTTGAGGACCTCGTAGAGGATCATCATCCCCTGGTTGGGCACGCCCACCTCGTAGGCGTCGGGGTACATCAGCGCCCAGCGGACGGTCAGCTCGGCGCCGTCGGGGCCGTGGCCGCCGCAGTGCCAGTGCTTGACCTGGGAGTTGAGCTCGCCGCCGACATACTGGATCGGCTTGCTGACCTGCTCCAGCAGCGGCTCGAGGGCCTCGTAGTAAGAGGCGCCGGGTGCGATGTGGGTCACGGTCATGCCCTCCAGGGTAAGGGCGACCTACTCCTGGACACTCCCCAGAAGCCGCACGAGTCTGACAAGGTGGGAGCCGACGGGGCGAGGGGGACGTCACAGGCCCGAGCCCGACCGCAACCGCCATGCACGCGAGGAGATCCCGATGACCGAGCCGCTCACCCCGCCGCCTGCCACCGCCCCCGAGCCGGCCCTGCGTCTGGAGGCGCCCCCGGCCCCTGCCCCCGTGCCGGCCACCCAGGCCCCCACGATGGCGCCCGCCGTCCCGCAGGAGGCCATGCCCGGACTCGACGCCAAGGTCGAGGACTACCTCGCCGCCCTGACCAGCGCCCAGGCCAAGAGCCCGGAGTTCGAGGCCAAGGCGGCCGACGTGCGCACCATGGGTGACACCGAGATCCGCCAGGCCGCCGAGTCCTCCAACCGCCTGCTCAAGACGCCCGTCAAGGCGCTGCAGGAGGGCGGTCTGTCCGCCGAGTCCGGCGTCGGCAAGACCCTGCAGGACCTGCGCCGCACCGTGGAGGACCTGGACCCCAGCCAGGCCAAGGGCCCCAAGAAGTTCCTCGGGATGATCCCCTTCGGCGACAAGGTCACCGACTACTTCCGCAAGTACGAGTCCGCCCAGGGCCACCTCGACGGCATCCTGCAGTCGCTCAAGAACGGCCAGGCCGAGCTGCAGCAGGACAACGCCGCGCTCAACCAGGAGAAGCAGCAGCTCTGGGCCACCATGGGCATGCTCAACCAGTACATCTACGTCGCCGAGCGCCTCGACGCCAAGGTCTCCGCCCAGATCGCCGAGCTGGACCTGTCCGACCCCGACAAGGCCAAGGCGCTGCGCGAGGACGTGCTGTTCTACGTTCGGCAGAAGCACCAGGACCTGCTCACCCAGCTCGCCGTGTCGATCCAGAACTACCTGGCCATCGACATCGTCATCAAGAACAACATCGAGCTCATCAAGGGTGTCGACCGCGCGTCCACCACCACGGTCAGCGCGCTGCGCACCGCCGTGATCGTCGCTCAGGCGCTCAACAACCAGAAGCTCGTCCTGGAGCAGATCACGGCGCTCAACCAGACCACCTCGATGATGATCGAGCGCACCTCCGAGCTGCTGCGCGACAACTCCGTGGAGATCCAGAAGCAGGCGGCCTCGGCCACCATCGGGCTCCCCCAGCTGCAGGCGGCCTTCCAGAACATCTACGCCACCATGGACTCCATCGACACCTTCCGCAGCCAGGCGCTGGACACCATGGCCACCACCATCGGCACCCTGGAGGGCGAGGTCGCCAAGTCCCAGGAGTACCTCGCCCGCGTGAAGCAGACCGACGAGCGCCGCGCCTCCGGCTCCCTCGAGCTGGGCCGGTGACCGGCGCCTCCCTCGCCGCCGCGGTCAACGCCCTCGTCGGTGTCGGCCGCACGGCCGGTCTGGACGAGGGCCAGGTCCGTGAGGAGGCGCTCGCCCTGTCCGCCGCCGTCCTGCAGACCGCCTCCCCCAGCCAGGTCCACACCGCGTGGGCGAGCAGCACGGGGCGCACCACCGCCGACTTCTTCGACCTCGCGCCCCGCGGGCGGCGGTATGCCGTCAGCCCCACCCCCCTGCTCGACCGGCTGGGCCGGGAGGCTCACCCGCAGGCGGGCGCCTATGCGCGCGCGCTCGCCGAGGTCGCGGCGGCGGCGTGCACGGTGCCCGGCGCGGACGCCGCCGCGGTCGGCCGGGCGACGACGAGCGGTCAGGCGCAGCTCGCCGCGGCGGGTGCCTCCTCCTCGCCCGACCCCTCCTCGCCCGCCCTCCCAGGGCCAGGCTGGCCCCGATCGGTACGTCCAGGCCCCGCTGCGAACGTGCCACGGGGCCAGCCTGGCCCCGTGGGTGGCGCAGACCCGGGCACCGGACCGGCTCCCGCCACCACCTCGGACGCTCTGCGCGAGCAGCTGCGCTCGCTGGAGGACGCCACCCTGGAGGCCCTGCGGCGGCTGCCCGGCGGGCTCCACCCAGGGGCTCCCGGATCCCCCGCCCCCCACCTCGGCGAGCCCGTGGGCGCCGGGCCCCTCCCGCCTGCGGCGCCTCCCGGGCTGCCGGGCCCTCCCGCAGTCCCCGGCCTGCCCGGTACCCCACCCGCCGACCCGGGTGCCGCTCCACCCGCCGCTCCGGCCACGCCCGGGACCGACCCGGCCACCGCAGCCGGCATACCCCCGGCTCCGGCGGAGCCGGAGAAGTCCCTCGACGAGCTGCTCGCCGACCTCGACGCCCTCGTCGGGCTCGCCGCCGTCAAGCGTGAGGTCCACCGCCAGGTCGCGATCCTGCAGATGGAGGCCAAGCGCGCGAAGGCCGGGCTGCGCAGCGCCACCATCACCCGCCACCTGGTCTTCACGGGCAACCCGGGCACGGGCAAGACCACCGTCGCCCGCCTGGTCGGGGGGATCTATCGCGCCCTCGGCCTGCTCAGCAAGGGCCAGCTGGTGGAGGTGGACCGCTCCGAGCTCGTCGCGGGCTACCTCGGTCAGACGGCCACCAAGACCGCGGAGGTCGTGCGCAGCGCCCTCGGCGGCGTCCTGTTCATCGACGAGGCCTACTCCCTCGGGGGCGACCAGTACGGCACCGAGGCCGTGGACACGCTCGTGAAGGAGATGGAGGACAATCGGGGCGACCTCGTCGTCATCGTCGCGGGCTACCCCGAGCCGATGCGCGGGTTCATCGCCACCAATCCCGGTCTGGCGAGCCGGTTCTCGACCACCGTAGAGTTCGAGGACTACACCGACGACGAGCTCGTCGGCATCCTGCAGGAGCTGGCGTGCAAGAACGACTACGACCTGGGCGAGGCGGCCGTGACGAGGTTCCGGGAGATCCTGGCCGCGACCCCGAGGGGCGAGGCCTTCGGGAACGGGAGGTTCGTCCGCAACGCCCTGGAGGCGGCGATCGGGAGGCACGCGTGGCGGCTGCGCGACGAGGAGGAGCCCACCGTCGAGCAGCTGCGGACCCTGCAGCCGCAGGACCTCGAGGACCGCGACGGCGTGGACCTGAGCGTGGACTGAGCCGCCCAGGAGCCACCGGTCCCCGGGCCGGGTTGGTCCTCGCCCTGGACCGGGTGCGTCGTCGTCGGACCCCCCTGCTCGCAGGCGCCGGCCTGCTCGCGGTGGGCGCGTGGGTGGTGCCCGCGCACCTGCCCGCCGGGGCCCTGACCGGCGCCCTGTCGTTCCCCCTCCGGCCCGCGCCGTCCGCCGTCACCACGGAGGCGACAGGCCGCACGCTCGTGGCCCTCGGCGACTCGGTCACCGTCGGCGAGGGCCAGGAGAGCCCCGCGTTCCCCCAGCGCCTGGCCGACCGGCTCTCCCGCAGTGGCCCCCCGGTCAAGGCCCTCAACCTGGGCGTGGACGGGCAGACCGCGGCCGACCTCCTCCAGATGGTCCGCCGCAACCCCGCGATCCGTCGAGCCGTGACGACCTCCGACCTGGTGGTGATCACCTCGGGGGCGAACGACGTGCTGGACCTGTTCGGCGAGACGGCGGACCAGGACTGCGGCGCCGCGTGCATCGACCGCGGGGCCCAGGGCGTGCAGCAGCACATCGCCGCGGCGCTGCACGAGGTGCGCTCGCTCCAGAGCCGCCCGGGCGCCCGCGCCGTGGTGACGACGTACTGGAACGTCGGCCTCGACGGGCAGGTCGCCCGCCAGGCCGAGACCCCGCAGATGTACGCCTGGACCGACCGGCTCACCCGCGCCGTCAACCAGCGCCTGTGCCAGGCCGCCGCCAAGGAGGGCGCCACCTGCGTCGACCTCTACGCGCCGTTCAAGGCCGGCGGGGATCCGACGCCCCTGCTGGCCGAGGACGGGGACCACCCCAGCCCGGCCGGGCAGCAGCTCATCGCCGACCAGATCGTCCGCGCCCTGTCCTGAGCCGGGCGCGGGTCATCGGCCCGGCACCCCTCGGCGCCCGGGCTTGCGACGGACGTAGACCTGCTTGCGGACCCGCGCCACGACGGCGCCGTCCGGGGCCACCACGTCGTTGTCGAACCACACCAGCGCCTTGCGCCCGCCCTCGGTCTGCCGGCGGATCTCGGCGAGGTGCTCGTCGGTGAGCGTGAACTCGGCGCGCACCTCGGTGCGACCGGGTGACACGAACTCGATCTCGGCGGCCTTGTCCCACACCACGTAGTCGCTGCCGAGGTTGCGCAGCACCATGATCATCCAGAAGGGATCGGTCATCGAGTACAGCGAGCCGCCGTACTGCGTCCCCACGTAGTTGGCGGTCACCCGGTGCTTGCGCAGCCGCACCTGCACGTGCCGGAAGTCCTCGCCGATCTCGGTGACGTGGATGCCCGAGCACAGGAACGGCGGCCAGAGGTTCATCACCCGGCGCATCGTCTCGGCACCCTGGACCAGGGTCGCGACGTCGGCATAGTTCCGGGGCAGGCGCATGGTCCCGACCCTAGCCAGGCCGTATGACGGCCCGCAGCACCGCCCGTCAGGCGGGCACGACCGGGGCGAGGACCTCCCGGCAGCGGGCGACGTCGTCGGCCATCACCGCGAGCAGCTCGTCGACCGAGCCGAAGCGCAGCGTGGGCCTCAGGTGCTCGACGAGCTCGACGGCCACGCGCTCGCCGTAGAGGTCCAGGTCGGTGCGGTCCAGGACGTAGGCCTCGACGCGGCGCTCGGTGCCGTCGAAGGTCGGGTTGGTGCCCACGGACACGGCGGCCGGCAGCGCCCGGTCGACGTCGCCCGCGGCCCGGTCCAGGCGCACCAACCACCCGGCGTAGACCCCGTCGGCGGGCACCAGGCCGTAGGCGTCGGGGCTGAGGTTGGCCGTGGGATAGCCGAGCTCGCGGCCCCGGTGGTCGCCGTGGACCACGGTGCCGACCACCCGGTGGGACCGCCCGAGCACCGCGGCGGCGCCCGCCACGTCCCCGGCGAGCAGCTGCTCCCGCACCATGCTGGACGACCAGCGGCGATCGTCGCCCCGGTCGGACAGGGTGACCACCTCGAAGCCGTGCCGCTCCCCCAGCTCGCGCAGGGTGCCCGCGTCGCCGGAGTTGCGGCGGCCGAAGCGCACGTCCTCGCCCACGACCACGGCGCACGCGTGCAGGGCGTCGACGAACACCGTCTCGACATACTCCTCGGGGGCCATCGCTGCCAGCTCGCGGGTGAACTCCTGCACGAGCACCGCGTCCAGGCCGACCTCCTCGAGCAGGTCGAGGCGGTGGTCCAGGGAGGTGACGGCCGCGGGGGCCCGGTCCGGGTGCAGGACGGCGACGGGGTGCGGGTCGAAGGTCACGGCGACGGTCTGCGCGTCCCGCCCGGCGGCGAGCTCCAGGGCGGCCTGCAGCACGGCACGGTGACCGCGGTGCACCCCGTCGAAGTTGCCCAGGGTGACCACGGTCGGGCCGAGGTCAGCGGGGATCTGGGACAGGGAGCTCCATCGATGCACGGGCCAACTCTAGTCGCCGTCGCGGTGCCGCCGACCCAGGTCGGCGAGCACCTGCGCGCGGCGGGTGGCGGCGGGCAGCGACAGCTCGCGCAGGAGGTCCGCGGAGTCGGCGCGACCCAGCGCCGTCAGCGCCGCGATCTCGGCCTCGACGTCTGCGGGCGACTTGTTCTGGGAGAGCTTGGCCTTGGCGACCCACCGGGTGAGACGGACCTCCACCCCGACGATGGCTCGCAGCTGCCCGTCGAACCACCGCTGGGGCGCCCGGTCCGTGGTCCACGGCCGCTCCTGGCCGCCCTCGTGACGCCGGGTGAGCCGCTCGACGGCGTCGCGCAGCCAGGCGGGGTCCTCGTGCGCGACCAGCTCGCCGTACGCATGGACCGTGAGGTAGTCCCAGGTCGGCACCACCCGCCCGTGCTCGGTCGCCGACGGCAGCCAGGCCGGCGAGACGTAGTGGTCCGGGCCGCGGAGCAGCACCAGCGCCTCACCCGCACCCGCGTGCCGCCACTGGGTGTTGGTGCGCGCGACGTGGGCGACGAGCGATCCGCGCTCCCCCGCCCCGGGGTCGTAGAGCCACGGCAGCGGCGTCGCCTCCAGACCCTGGTCCCCCTGGGTCACGAGCTCGCCGAAGCTCAGCCGGTGGAGCAGCGCGCGGACCTGGTCGTCGGAGAGGGCGAAGTGAGCAGGAACGTACATGCCGATCATCGTGGCAGCCCGGCCGCACGCCGACGCACCCGGCCCACCACCACGCCCGCCCGCCACCTCACCTCAGGTGCGGTGGTCGGCCTCGATCTCGTCGGCAGACCGTGACGCTACGCCCAGGGCAGGATCGCGGTCGGGTCCAGGGCGACCAGCGCGGTCGCACGGCTGCGCCCGGCACCCAGCACGAGGGACTGGCTCGTGCAGGGGCACAGGCCCTCGAGCTGGGTCTCGATGAGGGACGGCGCGACGTACCTGCCGCCGGGGGTCTCGAAGACGTCCTTCTGGCGCCCGAGTCAGCGAGGATGAAGGCCACGTCGGCTGCCAGCGCGGTCGAGCAGGCCGGCCGCGAGCTCCCGGGCGCGGTTCTCGACCTGCTCTGCTGCCAGGTGAGGGTGACCAGCTCCTCCCCCGGACGTGCTGGAGGGCCGGGCGGCTCGCGTCGCTCGCCACGGGCTCCCGGAGGAGGTGGCCGATGCTCTCGGCGCGACCCTCGATGACCGGCCAGTCGACGGCCTCGTCCCGGGCGCAGTCCTCAGGCATGGGCTCTCCTCGACGGGGAGGGGCGGATCGGGCGCCGCCGCGCCGGTGTCGGGATCGTGCCTGGTGCGCGCCGTCGGCGCAGCCCAGGAGCCCGGCGAGCCGTGTCAGCGGGCGCAGATCCACCCGTATGCCGAATCGCGTCGGCGCGGGCGTCGTGCGGCCCGCCCGGCGGCGGCCGCCCACCCCCGGGGCATTGGCCGAAACCCGTTACGACCTGCGACAATCCACCCATGACCGACATACATCGCAGCGCTCCGTCCCTGGCCGAGCGGTTGCGGGGTGAGCTGCGGTCGCGGATCGTCGACACCCGGCTGCGCCCGGGGGCCGTCCTGCTGGAGAAGGTCCTCGCCGAGGAGCACGCCGTCTCCAAGACGCCGGTGCGGGAGGCCCTGCAGATGCTCGCCGTCGAGGGGTGGGTGCAGGTCATCCCCCGTCGCGGTTACACCGTCAGCAACATGGGGTTCCACGACATCCGCGAGGTGATGGAGCTGCGCCGCGCCATCGAGCCGACGGTGGCCGCCAGCGCCGCGGCCACCGTCACCCGTGACCTGGTCGACGACCTGGCGCGACTCCTGGACGGTCAGCGCGCCGCCACCAGCCACGCCCGCGCGGTCAGCGCCGCGGCGGCCTTCCACCGTCGGATCGCCCAGGCCGCCCGCAACCACCGCGCCCAGGCGACGCTGGACCGCCTGTTTGCCGAGAGCGAGCGCGCGCACGCCCTGCTGCCGCCCCTGGCCGCGGCCATCGCCGACACCGAGGTCGCGGCTCACCAGGACGTGTTCGACGCCATCCGCTCGGCCGAACCACAGCGCGCCGAGACCGTCATGCGCCAGCACCTGGTGCAGGCCGAGAGCGCCATGGTGGCTGCGCACTTCCACTGAGCGGGACCCTTCCTCGCGGCGCTGGTATGCCGGGCAAGGCCTGCGAGGTCAGACGGGACCTCGCTGGCCTTGGCGGGCCGCCGGGGTCGGGTGGCCCTGGCGCCGGAGGGGACGCGGGTCAGGCCGGCGCCAGCACGACGTGGCTGCGCGCCTGGGCCCGCGTCTCGTCGAGGATCGCGACGAGCCGCCCGTCCGGCGCGAAGGCCGCCACGACCGGGGTGCCCACCAGCGCGGACGGCACCCGCTGCCCGTGGCCGACCGCGCGGACCTCGTCGTCGGTCAGCTCGTGCACCGGGAACTGGGCCCGGGCCGCGGTGGCCAGGTCGAGCAGCGGCAGCGGCGGGAGCAGCTCCCGGGGCAGGCGGCGGACCTCGGGGTCGCTCTCGCGCACCCGGGCCAGCGCGGCGTCGTGCTCCAGCAGCACCGGGGCCGGCACCAGCGCCCGGGTGAGGTCGTAGCCGCCGACCCGGGTGCGCCGCAGCGCCGTCAGGTGGCCACCCACGCCGAGAGAGGCGCCGAGGTCGCGGGCGAGCGCGCGGACATAGGTGCCGGACGAGACGTCGACGGAGACGTCCAGGTCGTAGGCGACCTCGCCCGCGACCCGCTGGTCGTGGATCTCGAAGCGGGAGACGGTCACCGGCCGGGCCGGGAGCTCGACGGTCTCGCCGGCCCGGACCCGGGCGTAGGACCGCTGCCCGTCCACCTTGATGGCCGACACGGCGCTCGGCACCTGCTGGATCTCGCCGGTGAGCCGGGCGACGGCCGCCGAGACGATCTCCGGGGTGAGCTCGGCGACCGGGGACGAGGAGACGACCTCGCCCTCCGCGTCGTCGGTCACCGTGGCCTGCCCGAGCCGGATGGTGGCGTCGTAGGTCTTGTCGCAGCCGACCAGGAAGGTCAGCAGCTTGGTCCCCCGCCCCAGCCCGAGCAGCAGCACCCCGGTGGCCATCGGGTCCAGGGTGCCCGCGTGGCCGACCTTGCGGGTGCCGGCCAGCCGGCGCACCTGGGCGACCACGTCGTGCGACGTGACGCCGGCAGGCTTGTCGACGACCAGCAGCCCGTCCGGTTCGTCCTCGCGAGCACTCTTGGCCATCAGGCGCGCTCGTCCTCTTCGCCGTCGATCTCCACCACCCGGTCAGCCGGGTCGTCACCGGCCTCGTCGCCCGAGACGGGCTTGCGATAGGGGTCGGCGTCACCGGCGGGGATGGCGCCCTCCCGAGCCCGGGCGAGCTCGGCGTCGCGCTCTCGAGCCTTGCGCAAAGCCTCCTCGAGCTGGGAGGAGGTCTCGGGCAGGGCGTCGGCGATGAACTCCAGGGTCGGCGTCAGCCGGATGCCGAGCGCCTTGCCCACGTGCGAGCGGATCCGGCCGAGGTTCTCCTGCAGCACCTCGGCGGTGGCCTCACGCTCCTCGTCGCTGCCGAAGACGGTGTAGAACACCGAGGCGTGCTGAAGGTCACCGGTGACGCGGACGTCGGTGAGCGTGACGAAGCCGAGGCGCTCGTCCTTGAGCCGGTGCTCGAGGTACTCGGCAGCGACCACCTTGATGCGGTCGGCGATCTTGCGTGCGCGTGCCGGGTCGGCCATGGGGATGCCCCTTCGTTGTCGGGTCGGGCCCGGAGGTGGGTGCCTCCGGGCAGAGGACTGTCAGCCCTTGCGGGCGACCACGATGTCTCGGTCGATGGATGCGTCCACGCGGTGCCGCAGTCCACCGTAGCCATCGTGGTCGACCACGGTCAGACCATGACGCTCCAGCAGCGCGCGGGTGTCGTCGACCGGAGCGACGTGCCGGTTGACGGCCAGCCCGATCGCGCCGCCGGTGCGCAGCGCGCGCAGCCACCCGGGCAGGGCCCGGTCGAGCAGCTCGAGCGGGCTGCGGTCGAGCCGCGGGCCGTGGGAGCCGTGCTGGACGCCGTAGGGCGTGTCCGCGACGACGACGTTGGTCTGCGCCGCGGGCAGCAGACCCTCCAGACGGGTCGTGTCCACGCCCAGGAAGGTCACCCGCTGGGTGCATCCGGCCTGGTGGTCGTCCTTGCTGGCGGCAAGCTCCACGTCCAGGCGGCGCCCGAGGGTCTTGCCGTGGCGCCGCACCTGCCCGGCCGTGGCCTTGTGCTTGAGCCGGTGCTGGCGCAGGTAGGTCGTGAGGAAGGCCTGGTAGGCCTCCAGGTCCTTCGCGTCCACGTCGACGCCGGTGACGTCGAGCCCGAGGGTGATCGCGGTGTTGAGGGTGGTGCCTCGTCCGCACATCGGGTCCAGGACGGTGAGGGTGCCGTCGAGGAGGCGCTCCGGCCAGGCGGTGGCCATGGCGGTGACCGTCAGGAGGGTTCGGGTGAACTGCTCGTTCGTCTTGCCCTGGTACTTCTGGATGGTCACCAGGTCGGAGGGGAAGCGGTCCGGCCGGTCCAGGGCGACGGGCCGCAGCAGCGGCATGGCGTCGGCGGGCGGGTCCGGCTCTGCTGCTTCCACGGCATACAGCGCCTGTATGCCGGACAGCACGCCGACCGCTCGCAGCGCGGTCCCGCAGAGGGGCTCCGGGGTGCGGAAGCCGAGGTAGTCGACCCCCGCGAGGGTGCGGATCGCGACCTCGTCGATCCCGGGCACGAGCGCGTCGGCGACGCAGGTGAGCTCCGCCGCCATGATGCGCGGGGCGTCGGCGGCGTAGACCCGGTTGTGCGACGGCGACACGAGGGCGAGGTAGGACGACATGCTGATCCTTCTGGCTCGCCCGGGAAGGCCGCGGGCGCGCGGGACAGGGTGGAGGTGGCCGAGGGGCCCGGGCCGTAGCAGGTCCGGGCCCCTCGATCACGTGGCGCGGTGCGCGTCAGTCGCGCGGCTTCTCGCGCATCTCGTACGTGGCGATCAGGTCGCCGAGCTGGAGGTCGTTGTAGGACCCCAGGTTGATGCCGCACTCGAAGCCCTCGCGGACCTCGGTGACGTCGTCCTTGAACCGCCGCAGGCCGGCGACCTCGACGTTCTCGGCGACGACCACGCCGTTGCGGGTGATCCGCGCCTTGGCACCCCGCTTGATCTCGCCGCTGCGGACGATGGATCCGGCGATGTTGCCGAACTTGCTGGAGCGGAAGATCTCGCGGATCTCGGCGGTGCCGAGCTCCACCTCCTCGAACTCCGGCTTGAGCATGCCCTTGAGCGCGGCCTCGATCTCCTCGATGGCCTGGTAGATCACCGAGTAGTACCGGATCTCCACGCCTTCGCGGTCGGCGTACTCGGCGTTCTGGCCCTCGGCGCGCACGTTGAAGCCGATGATCACGGCGTTGGACGCGACGGCGAGGTTGATGTTGTTCATCGTGATCGCGCCGACGCCGCGGTCGATGATCCGCAGGTCGACCTCGTCGCCCACGTCGATCTGCAGCAGGGCGTCCTCCAGGGCCTCGACCGAACCGCTCGCGTCACCCTTGAGGATGAGGTTGAGGGTCTCGACCTTGCCCGCCGCGAGGGCCTCGTTGAGGTCCTCGAGGGAGATGCGCTTGCGGGACTTGGCCAGGCTGGCCTGGCGGTCCGCGGCCTCACGCTTCTCGGCGATCTGGCGGGCGGTGCGGTCGTCGGGGGCGACGACGAAGGTGTCACCGGCCCGCGGCACGGAGGCCAGACCAAGCACCTGGACGGGTCGGGAGGGGGTGGCCTCCTTGACCTGCTTGCCGTGCTCGTCGAGCATCGCGCGGACACGCCCGTGGGCGGAGCCCGCCACGATCGCGTCACCGACGCGCAGGGTGCCCTGCTGGACCAGGACGGTCGCGGTGGCACCGCGACCGCGGTCCAGGTTGGCCTCGATGGCGACGCCGCGGGCGTCGGTGTCGGGGTTGGCCCGCAGGTCGAGGGCGGCGTCGGCGGTCAGCAGCACGGCCTCGAGCAGGGCGTCGATGTTCTGCCCCTGCTTGGCCGAGATGTCGACGAACATCGTCTCGCCGCCGTACTCCTCGGCGATCAGGTTGTACTCGGTCAGCTGCTGGCGGACCTTCGCCGGGTTGGCGCCGTCGACGTCGATCTTGTTGACGGCCACCACGATCGGCACGTCGGCCGCCTGGGCGTGGTTGAGCGCCTCGATCGTCTGGGGCATGACGCCGTCGTCGGCCGCGACCACGAGGATGGCGATGTCGGTGACCTTGGCACCGCGGGCACGCATGGCCGTGAAGGCCTCGTGACCGGGGGTGTCGATGACGGTGAGTTTGCGGTCCACGCCCTCGTGCTCGACGGCCACCTGGTAGGCACCGATGTGCTGGGTGATGCCGCCGGCCTCGGTCGCGATGACGTTGGCGTTGCGGATCGCGTCCAGCAGCCTCGTCTTTCCGTGGTCGACGTGACCCATGACCGTCACCACCGGGGGCCGGGCCTGCAGGTCGTCCTCGTCCTCCTCGTGCTCGAGGTCGATGTTGAACGACGCGAAGAGCTCCTGCTCCTCCTCCTCCGGCGAGACGACCTGGATGTCGTAGCCGAGCTCGGCGCCGAGCACCTTGAAGGTGTCCTCGTCGAGGGACTGGGTGGCCGTGGCCATCTCGCCGAGGTGGAACAGCACCGTGACCAGCGAGGCCGGGTTGGCGTTGATCTTGTCGGCGAAGTCGGTCAGGGACGAGCCGCGACGGACGCGGACGACCGTCGTGCCGTTGCCGCGGGGGACGGAGACGCCACCCAGCGACGGAGCCTGCATCTGCTCGAACTCCTGGCGCTTCGCGCGCTTGCTCTTGCGACCGCGGGCCGGCTTGCCGCCACGACCGAAGGCACCCTGGGTGCCGCCACGACCGGCGCCACCGCCGGGGCGACCGCCACCGGGACGCGGGCCGAAGCCGCCACCAGGCGCACCGCCGCCACCGGGGCGGAAGCCACCGCCACCGGGACCGCCGCCGGGATGACCGCCACCGCCACCGCGGGCGGGACGCTCGCCGGGACGGGGGACGGACGACCGGCTCGGCATCGCGCCGGGGGTCGGGCGGGGGCCACCGGGACGCGGCGCGGCCGGACGAGGTCCGCCAGGACGCGGGCCGCCCGGCGCTGCGGGGGCGCCGGCGGCACCACCCGCAGCACCGGCAGAGCCGCCGGGACGCGGCGCCTGCGGGCGGGGCATTCCCTGGGAGGGGGCGAAGGGATTGTTGCCCGGACGGGCGTTCCCCTGACCGCCGGCCGGACGCGGGGCACCCGGGCGGGGGGCGGCGCCACCCTCGCGGGCGGGACGCTCACCCCGCTCGGGACGCTGCCCCATGCCCTGGGAGGGGGCGAAGGGGTTGTTGCCGGGGCGCGGGGACCCGCCCTGAGCACCGGGACGCGCGCCGGGGCGCGGCGTGCCGGCCTGGGGACGAGCCCCGGGAGCGGCCGGGGCGCTCTTGGCGGCGGGGCGCGGGCCGGGGGTGGCGCCGGGGCGCGGGGTGGCCGCCCCAGCTGCCGGAGCAGCAGGCGCGGCGTCCTTCGACACCGGAGCGGCCTTCTTCTGCGGCGCAGCCTTCTCCGGAGCGGGGGCAGCCTCGGCAGCGGGCTCCGCGGGGACGACCGGCGACGGGGCGGCCGGGGTCGCCCGGGGGCCGGGAGTCGGTCGCTGCGCGGGGGTCGCCGGCGCCGCGGGGGCGGCGGTAGGCGCCACGGCGGGGGCCGGCGTGCTCGGCTGCGCGGTCGGCTTGGCGGGCGCCGACGTCTCGGCGGCCGGGACGCTCGGGGCGGCCGGCTTGCTGGCCGGACCGGGGGTGGGACGCGACGAGGAGGTGCTCGGCGCGGGGGCGGGCTTGCCGCCGGAGGGGGCCGACGCGGACGGCTGCTTGCCGTCGGCCAGCTCTGCCGGGAAGGACTCCCGGATACGACGCACGACGGGCGCCTCGATCGTCGAGGACGCCGCGCGGACGAACTCTCCTTGGTTCTTCAGGTGCTCGAGCAGAACCTTGCTCTCGACTCCGAGCTCCTTCGCGAGCTCGTAGACCCGGACCTTAGCCACAATTCTCCTTGATCTCGGTCCGGGCTGGCGCGGAGGTGATCCTCCGCCGGTCGCGGACCGCCGTTACTGCTGGGGGCTGTTCATCGCTGAGTACTCATCGGGTGCTCATAGCGTCAAACCCGCTTTCGGTTCTTGGACGGTGCTGTCGCGCGCCGGTGGTCACCGACCCGCCTCCTGCTGCTCGCGGGCGCCCTGGACCCAGGCCCGCACCAGCTCGACGTCCACGTGCACCTCCGCTCGGAGGGCACGAGAGAACGCCTTGCGTCGCAGGGCGAGGTCCAGGCAGGCGATGTCGGGGTGGAGCCAGGCACCACGTCCCGGCAGTCGCTTGCGCGGGTCGGGGGTGACGAGCAGCCGCCCGTCGTCGCCGACCACGGCGACCGCTCTCAGGAGAGCCGCCCGGTCAGCCACCTGCCGACAGCCCACACAGGTGCGCGGAGTCGGCGCGGTCGCAGGACCGGACCGAGACAGTCTACCGCGCTCCCGGGCGTGTCGCCGCACTGCCTCGGGCTCAGTCACCCTGCCCCTGCGTGTCGTGCTCGGCGGCGGGCGCCGCGGCGGTGTCCGGGTGGATGTCGATGCGCCACCCGGTGAGCTTGGCCGCCAACCGGGCGTTCTGCCCCTCCTTGCCGATGGCCAGGGACAGCTGGTAGTCGGGCACCACGACCCGGGCCGCCCGGGCCTTGGGGTCCACGACCTCCACCGAGACCACCCGCGACGGCGACAGCGCCGCGGCCACGAACTCCTGGGGGATGTCGGAGTAGTCGACGATGTCGATCTTCTCGCCGTGCAGCTCGGCCATGACCGCCCGCACCCGGGCCCCCATCGGCCCGATGCAGGCACCCTTCGCGTTGACCCCGGGGGTCTTGGCCGCGACGGCGATCTTGGTGCGGTGCCCGGCCTCGCGGGCCAGGGCGGCGATCTCGACCGTGCCGTCCGCGATCTCGGGGACCTCGAGGGCGAACAGCTTGCGCACCAGGTTGGGGTGGGTGCGCGACAGCATGATCTGCGGGCCGCGGGGGCCGCGCTTGACCGAGACGCAGTAGCAGCGGATCCGCTCGCCGTGGACATAGCGCTCGCCGGGCACCTGCTCCGACACGTGCAGCTCACCCTCGACACCGCCGGTCAGGAGCACCTTGACGACGCGCGGGTTGGCGTCCTGCTGGATCACGCCCGACAGGATGTCGCCCTCCTTGCCCGCGAAGTCGCCGAGGACGCTCTCGTCCTCCAGGTCCCGCATCCGCTGGGTGATCACCTGGCGGGCCGTGGCTGCCGCGACCCGCCCGAAGTCGGCCGGGGTGTCGTCATACTCCCTCGGCTCGGGGCGCGGCTCACCCTCGACCACGGGACCGAGGTCCTCGGTGGCCCAGACGGTGACCTTGCCGGTCTTGCGATCCAGCTCGACGCGGGCACGCCGCGCGGCGCCCTCGGTCTTGGAGTAGGCCAGCAGCATCGCGTCCTCGAGGGTCTTGAAGAGGACGTCGATGGGGATCTCGCGCTCGGTGGCGAGCATCCGCAGCACGGCGATGTCGATGTCCATCAGTTCTTCTCCTCGGTGGTGCGGGCAAACTCGACCTGCACCTGGGCGCGGGTGACGTCGGCGTAGGACAGCTGCTGGGTGGTGGTCGTGCCCTTGGTGGTGACCTCCAGGGTGACCGTCGCCGGACCGGCCGCGACGATGCGTCCGGTCACGGATCCCTCGCCCGTGGTGGCCTTGAGCAGACGCCCGACGTTGCGCCGGTAGTGGCGCGGCTCGGTGAACTGGCGGTCGACGCCGGGCGAGCCCACCTCCAGCACGTAGGGCTGCTCCCCCATCACCTCGGACTCGTCCAGCACGTCGCCCACGACGCGGGTCGCATCCGCCACCAGGTCGAGGTTGAGCGGTTCGATCGGGGTGGTGTCGTCGGCCGGCGGGGCGGTGACCAGGTCGGTGTCGACCGTCAACCGCACGAGGCGCCGACGACCCACCTGCTGGACCGTCAGCTGCTCGACCATGAGGCCGAGATCGGCGAGCGCGGGTGCGAGCAGCTCCCGCAGGGACTGCTCGGTGCCCTTGGTGACCATGGGAATGCCTCCGCCTCGTGATGTGTCGCTGGCTGGGTGCCCGGGAGTCGGTCGCGCCGGGTCACCCGTGCCGGATCGGGCGCCGAGACCTGGTCGTCGGGCGCCGTCGCCGGAATGCGCTGGGCTCCCGGCAAAGTCCACACCTTATGCCATCTCGGCGCCACCACAGTATCGGCTGGATCCGGGCACCACCGGGGCGCCACGGCGCGGCCGTCCCACCGATCTACCGCACCGGGGTGGGAAGATCACCGCATGGCCGACCCTGACCCCGCGACGCCACCGCGCCCCGGTCGTCCGGCTCCCCGCCCGGCAACCGAGCCCACCGCCGGCGCCGAGGACGCGGGAAGGACCGAGGGCACGGGGAACGCCGAGACCGCCCCAGACCCCAAGACCACGCCTGAGGAGGCCGGTCCGACCTCATCGGACGCGGATGGCGACGAGCGCGCCGCGGCACCGGCCCCTGCCCCGGAAGCGCCCTCCCCCGCAGACGCCCCCGAACCCGAAGCACCAGCCACCGAGCCACCCACCACGACGGCCCCGACTCCCGCGCCACCGGCGGGCGGGTCACCGGCCGAGACGGCCGAGACGGCCGCACCCACCACGAACGACACCCCCGACACCCCTGCGGGCAAGACCACCCAGACACCCCCCGACGCCGCACCCACACCAGCCCCCGACGCCGCACCCCACGAGACCGGTGGAACCGCGCCGAGCACCGACACCACCCACCCCGAGACCCCCACCCCCACCCCGGAAGCGCCCTCCCCCGCAGACACCCCCGAACCCGAAGCACCAGCCACCGAGCCACCCACCACGACGGCCGAGACGGCCGCACCCACCACGAACGACACCCCCGACACCCCTGCGGGCAGGACCACCCAGGCACCCCCCGACGCAGGAACCCCCACCCCGGACACCACACCGGCGTCCCAGCCGCAGATCCTCGAGGAGCCCCGACCGGCCGCCGCCCCGATGGGGCCACCCGCACCGGAGCGACGGATTCCTCGGCGAGGGGTGCTGGGCCTCGGTGCGCTTGCGCTGGGGACCGTCATCCTCACCGGGACGATGCGCAGCTGTCGGGTGCGTCTGGAGGACGACGCCCCGCGCCTGCCGCTGCTGCCGACCCGCGAGCCCACGCCGGACGAGGGGCTGCTGGTGCGGGCCTGGGCGGACGCGGTGCAGCTGGGTCGTATGGCGTCCGCGACCGGCACCTCCGGCGCGGCGGCGGCGAGGCTGCACGCCGCCCAAGCCGCCGCCCTGGACCAGGTGCTGCGAGATCGACGGGTTCCGCAGGACATCCGCACCCGAGCGACCGTCGCCGCCACGACCACCGCGGGTGGGTCCCCCACGACCGGCACCGCTCCCGCGTCTCCCACGGACGGGTCTCCCACGACCGAAGGCAGCGCTGCGCCGACGACGGCCGGCGCAGGCAGCGCCACGGCCCCCTCGTCCCTCGGGCTCGCCGCTGCCGAAGGGGCCGCCTGGTCGGCCGCCGCCGTCGACGCGCTCGCCCGCGCCCAGGCGCCGCAGCTGCCTCTCCTCGCGTCCGTCGCGGTCTGCCGGGCCCGGCTCGCCGGGCTGGGAGGCGCCCCGGTGTCGTGGCCGGCCTGGGGCGTCGGCGCCTCGCCCGCCGACGGGGCGCTGGTCGCCGCCCTGCGGGAGGCGAGATTCTACCTGGAGGTCGCGGCGGCCCGGACACCAGAGGCCTCGCGGGCGCCGGTGCAGCGCGAGCTGGACCGGGTGACGTCCCTGGTCGTGCTGCTCCAGGGCCGGGCCGCGAGCGCGGCCCCTGCGCCGGCCGACGAGGGGCCTCCCGGCGATTCGTCGAGCACCGCGGCCCCCGGCGCCGCGCCCACGAGCTCGGCGAGCACCGACCCTGCGGCCCCCGCCGCCCCCGACGGCGGCGACGGCGGCGACGGCGACGGCGACGGCGACGGCCTCGGACCTGGCCGCGCGGCGCGCGAGGACTCGTCCCCGTCCGGCGACGCGACAACGGCTGCGGTCCCGGGGATCCGCGCCGCTTGGCCCCTGCCCTTCCCGGTCACCGATGCGGCGGACGGCCGCCGGCTGGTCACGTACGCGCTGCGCACCCTGGAGCTGCGCCTGGGGGCCTGCTGGCCCTCCGCCGCAGGCTCTCGCGAGGCAGTGCTGTCGGTGAGTCGGCTGGTCCACGACACGGTGGTGGCGGGCGCCGCCTGGGGCGTGCCGCTGCGTGCCTTCCCGGGGCTGGCTCCGTGACCTCCTCAGAGGCCGGCGCCGTGGCCTCGCCCGGGGCACCCGGCCCCGTCGTGCTGCCCTCGGGACTGGTCGCGGCGGTGCGCGGCCGACCGGCCGACGACGTCCGCGACGGTGACGGGCGCCCGCTGCCGGACGGCGACGCCTGGCTGGACCGGCTGCCCACCCTGGTGGCCGGGTTGCTCGCCGACTGGCGGCTGCGGGTCGACGGGCCGCCCCGGCACGGCGGGTGCGCGCTCGTGCTGCCCGTGAGCCGCCCCGGCACCCGAGGGATCCTCAAGGTCACCTGGCCCCACGAGGAAGCACGCCACGAGCACCTGGCCCTGCGGGCCTGGGACGGGCGGGGCGCGGTGCGGCTCCTCGCCGCGGACCCCGCGCGCTGGGCCATGCTGCTCGAACGCCTCGACCACGAGCGCGACCTGACCACCGAGCCGGTGCTGGACGCCTGCGAGGCGATCGGGGCGCTCCACGCCGCCCTCGACCGACCTGCGCTCGCCCGGATCGGCACCGCGTCCGCCTGGTGCGGCCGGATCGCCGCCCGGCTGCAGGACGCTCCCCCGTCTCTCCCCCGCCGACTGGTCAACCAGGGACGACACCTCGCGCGGGAGCTGGCGGCCGACCCGCAGGTGGACGCCCGTCTGGTCCACGCGGACCTGCACTACGAGAACGTGCTGGCCGGGCAGCGACCCGGTGCGGTCGGCGGCTGGCTGGCCATCGACCCCAAGCCGCTCGCGGGAGAGCCAGCGCTCACCGTCGCTCCCCTGCTGTGGAACCGGTGGGATGAGGCGACCCGGGCGCACAGCCTGCGCAACCACCTGCGGTTCCGCGTCGACTACGCCTGCGAGCCCATGGGTGTGGACCCCGAGCGTGCCCGCCGCTGGGTGGTGCTGCGCGAGCTGGACAACGCGTGGCACGCCGCCCGGGCAGCGGCCGGGCAGGAGCGGGTGACCCAGGCGATCACCATCATCAAGTCGATGACCGGCTGAGAGCTCAGGTCCCCTGCCGGGCCACGGCCAGGGCTGCCACCAGCTCCTCGACGCTGCGCACCCGGACGTCCGGGTCGAGCAGCCCCGCCCGGGCGAGCAGCTCGGTCGCCTGCACCTGCCAGGGATGCCGCAGCCGGGCCCGGGACACCAGATCCCGGTCGGCGAGCACCTCGGCCACCGGCCCCTGGACGACTGCGCCGTCGGCGACGACCGCGGCCTCGTCGGCCCACCCCAGCGCCGCATCCACCTCGTGGGTGGACAGCACCACGGTGGTGCCGTGCTCCTCCAGTCGCCCGAGCGCGCCGAGCATCTCGTCGACCCCCCGGGGATCCAGGCCGGCCGTGGGCTCGTCGAGCAGGAGCAGCTGCGGACGCATGGCCACGGCTCCGGCGGTGGCGGCCCGCTTGCGCTCGCCATACGACAGCTGGTGGGTCGGCCGATCGGCGAGGTGCTCGATCCCCAGGAGCGTGAGGGCCTCCGCGACGCGCTCACGGACCTGCTCGACGGGCAGCCCGAGGTTCATCGGCCCGAAGGACACGTCCTGGCGCACGTCGGCGCTGAACAGCTGCGCGTCCGGGTCCTGGAGCACCAGCTGCACGCGCTGCCGGTGGGCCCGAAGTCCCTTGCGCGAGTAGTCGACCGCCTCGCCGTCGACATACACCTGGCCAGCCGCGGGCCGGTGGCTGCCCGCCAGGCAGCGCAGCAGGGTCGTCTTGCCGGACCCGTTGGCGCCGAGGATCGCCAGCCGCCGACCCCCCGTCACCTGCAGGTCCGCGCCGTGCAGCACCTCCGGGCCGCCGGGATAGCCGGCCCGCAGCCCGCGGGCGACGAGCCGGTAGACCTCGGGGTCGCGCCGGCCGTGGTCGCAGCCGGGTCCGCGGTGGCTCATCGGGCCCCCAGCGCCCAGGACGAGGCCGACACGGTGGCGAGCAGCAGCAGCGTGCCGGCCACGAAGGCCGGGGAGTGCCGCTCGGTGCGGGGCAGGGTGAGCAGGGCCGTCTCGTAGCCGCGACCCGCGAGCCCTTCCTCCAACCTCCTGGCCCGGTCCCACGAGCGGGTGAGGACCGCCGCGGTGAGCATCCCCGCCGAGCGCAGGGAGGTGCGCCACCCCTGGTAGCCGAGGCGCCCCGCCTGTGCCTCCCGGATCTGACCCTGGGCCTCCAGGAGGACGAAGAGGATGCGGTAGGTCAACGAGGCCACCTCCACGCACGCGTCGGGCATCCGCAACCGACGCAGCGCCGTCAGCAGGTCCACGACCGGGGTCGTGGCCGCGAGCACGAGCACGGCCAGGGTCCCGGCCACCGCGTGCGCGGTCAGCCCGGCCGCCTCGGCCACCCCGCGGTGGGTGACGGCCAGCCAGCCCAGGCGCAGGTATGCCGGGTCCGCCTGCGGCGCACCGAGGCTCACCGCCACCGAGAGCCCGCTGAGCACGATGAACGCGAGCGGCGCCCGCATGGCCCGGGCGACCAGACCCGCCGGGACCCGCGCCCCGAGGAGGAGCACCACCAGGCTGGCGACGGCGACGAGCACGGACCCCGGCCAGGGGGGCAGCACCAGCGCCACGGCCATCAGCCCCAGGCCGAGCAGCGCCTTGTCCGCCACCGCGCGGGGGCGCCAGGCCCCCGCCCAGGCCGCGTCGTCGATCGCCAGGCCGCCGGACACGTCAGCTCCGGCCGCCGGTCTCGGAGCACGTCGGCAGGGAGTCCGCGGGGGCGCCGCCCGTCGGGAGCGACCGGGTCGAGCCCGACCCGGTGGCCTGGTGGGTGCGGTCGCGGCGGCCGTGCAGGCGGCCGACGACGTAGCCGAGCGCACCGGCCCCGATCGCCGCCTGCATGGCGAACAGCCCCGACTCCACCTCGCTGCTCGACGGCTCGAAGATGCTGTGGAACCACGGCCGGTAGCCGGGGTCGGAGGCGTCGATCGCGGCCGTGGCGGCCGAGTCGGTCCCGCCGAAGCGCTCGCCGTCCGCGGCGCCGCCCCCGGCGACGACGAACGGCAGCGCGAAGAGCACGACCAGGGCCAGGACGCATCCGAGGGTGATCCACCGTGCCCGGGTCATGCGACCACCTCCGGCTGCTGCGCGGCCGCGCGTCCGCGGCCCTCGGCGAGGACCCCGAGGCGGGTGAGCTCGGGGCGGGCGGCGTCGGCCAGGACCCGGAACACCAGGACCCCGAGGAAGCCCTCCGCCAGCGCCAGCGGGACCTGGGTGACGGCGAAGATGGAGAGGAACTTGCCCAGGGCGCCGAGGACCCCGGTGGCGTGGTCCGGGTGCGCCAGCGCCAGCTGCAGCGAGGTGGTGCAGTAGGTCGACAGGTCGGCGAGGGCCATGGCGAGGAAGACCCCCACCAGCTGCGGGGCCCCCAGCCGCCGGGCTGCGGCATACGCCCCATAACCCACCCAGGGGCCGACGACGGCCATGCTCATGACGTTGGCGCCCCAGGTCGTGATCCCGCCGTGGGCGAGCAGGAGAGCCTGGAAGATCAGCACGATCCCGCCGAGGAAGGCCATGACGGGCGGGCGGAACAGCACGGCCCCGAGGCCGGTGCCGGTGGGATGGCTGGACGAGCCCGTCATCGAGGGCAGCTTGATCGCCGACAGCACGAAGGTGAAGGCACCCGCGGCCCCGAGCAGCAGACGGTTCTCGGGAGTCTCGCGGACCTCGCGGACGACCTGACGGCCGCCGTGGACGACGAAGGGGGCGGCGATCGCGGTCCAGGCCGCGGCCTGCAGCGGGGGCAGATAGCCCTCGGTGATGTGCATGGGCACTCCTTCTGGGGGGGATGACGCGTCCCGGTGGAGATGGCCGAGGGGGCAGTCTCTGGCTGGCGCGGGGCAGACACCCGCGCTCACAGTGGCGCGACCGCGCCGGACTCTCACCGGCTTCCTGCGCACCCTCGGGATGACCCTTCGGAGTATGCCACAGCGCACCGAAATGAGAATGGTTATCACTGGTGTGATGGGTGTCGCCCGGTGCTGCTGACCGGTCCACCCCTACGCTCGTCCCATGTCCGCGACGGATGCCATCCTCGTCCCGCCGGTGCACCCCCCGCTGGAGCTGCGCACCGAACGCCTCCTCCTGCGCCCCTGGCGGCCCGACGACCGGGCGCCGTTCGCGGCGCTCAACGCCGACCCCGAGGTGATGGCCTGCTTCCCCGCACCCCTGTCCCGGAAGGAGAGCGACGACCTCGCGGACCGCTGCGACCGGCACGTCCACACCCAGGGATGGGGCCTGTGGGCGGTCGAGGTGGTCGGTGGCGAGCCCTTCATCGGCTTCGTCGGGCTCGACCAGCCCCGGTTCGCCGCGCACTTCATGCCCTGCGTCGAGATCGGCTGGCGGCTGGCCCGGCCCGCGTGGGGTCACGGCTATGCCACCGAGGGGGCGACCGAGGCGCTGCGCGTCGCCTTCGAGGTCCTGGGGCTCGACGAGGTGGTCTCCCTCACCTCCTCGATCAACCTGCGGTCCCGCGCGGTCATGCAACGGCTCGGCATGACGCACCACCTCGCCGACGACTTCGAGCACCCGCTCGTCGCGGCCGACGACGTGCTGCGCCACCACGTGCTCTACCGCGCCCGTCGGGGCGTCACCACCGCGACCGGGTCGGACCTGGGCACCCCGGCGCCCGAGCTCCCGGCCTGACCCGGCCCCCTACCGCCCTGGACCTGCCGTCCTCGGCCTGACCGCGGTCGACCCTCGGGCCTAGCCCCCGGGGAGCCGCGTGACCTGCGAGCGCCGGGGCGTGGCGACCGCGATCCGCTCGTCCCAACGGTCGAACTCGATGCTCCCCGCGTCCGGTCCCGCCGTCGTCTGCACCTTGAGCAGCCGGCCGCTGCCGTCCGCCGCGACCACGAGGGTGGTGACCCGTCCGAGGGCGAGCTCCTGGGCGCGCCGGCCGGCGTAGGAGACCGAGGTCATCCGCATCGGCACGCGGTGGCCGGTCAGGCGCTGGACCGCGTCGACGAGGCTGCCCACCCCGAGGATGCCGAGCTGGGTCGCCGGCCCGCTGGACATCCGCACGAACCGACCGCGGGCCGTCGCGGTGGTGCGCGGGGAGCGGACGTAGGTCACTCCGTCGATGCGACGGATCTCGACGGGCGGCTGGGTGCCGACCGACACCGTGCCCGCCAGAATCAGCCCGTCGCGGGTGCCTGCGAGGTCGAAGGTCATCGGGACCCCGCCGTGGTTGAGGGTGCCGACCGCGTGCAGGCTCGTCGCCGCGGCGACGAAGCGGGACACCTGGTCCAACACCGCCTCGGCCTCGCCCGGAGCGGCCTGCGGGCCGTCACCTCCCGGCATCGTGGGGACCGGCTGCGGGCCGCCGGGAGGCACGGTGCGGGCGGGGGACGGCGTGGGTGGGCTGCCCGACGGCGCCGGGGTCCGCGGGGCGACGCCGGAGGGGGTCGGCGGGAGCTCCAGGGGCTCGCCCGTGCATCCCCCCAGCGTGAGCGTGCCGACGATGGCGAGCGCGCAGGCTCTCGCGACCGTGGTGCGTCGTGCACCCCTCATGCTCGGCTCCCTCGTGCGCCCCGGCAGCCCAGGGCCGCCGCCCCTTCAGGCGTCGTAGTCCAGGCTGACGGTCTCGGTGAGCGGGTGGGCCTGGCAGGCCAGCACGATGCCGGCAGCGACCTCGTCAGGCTCGAGGGCGTAGTTGCGGTCCATCCGCACCTCCCCCTCGACCACCCGCGCGCGGCAGGTCCCGCAGACCCCGCCCGTGCAGGAGTATGGCGCGTCCGGCCGGGCTCGCAGGGTCGCGGCCAGGATCGTCTCCGCGGCGTCCGTCATCACCACGTCGGTGGTGCGGCCGTCGAGGTTGACGGTGACGCGCGCCAGCACGCTCGCCGTCGCGGGGTCGGCGCCCTCGCCCGGGTCCTGGGCGGCGCGGGGCTCGTCGTCGACGTGGAAGACCTCGTAGTGCACGTGGTCCGTGGCGACGCCCTCGCCGGCCAGCACCTCGCGGGCGTTCTCGACCATGGAGAAGGGCCCGCAGAGGTACCACTCGTCGACCGAGTCGACCGGCACGAGGGTCTCCAGGATGCGGCGCAGCCGAGGCTCGTCCAGCCGCCCGCTGAACAGCTCCACGTCGCGAGCCTCGCGGGAGAGCAGGTGCATCAGCTGGAAGCGCTCGCGGTAGCGGTTCTTGAGGTCCTCGAGCTCCTCGAGGAACATGATCGTGCTGGTCGAGCGGTTGCCGAACATCAGGGTGACACGGCTGTCCGGCTCCTCCTCGAGCGCGGTGGTCAGCAGCGACAGGATCGGGGTGATCCCGGACCCGGCGGCGATGGCGCAGTGGTGTCGGCCCCGGGTCGGGTCGGTGGGGACCACGAAGGACCCGGTCGGCGGCATGACCTCCAGCACGTCGCCCGCCGCGACCTCGTCGATCAGCCAGGGCGAGAGGGCGCCGCCGGGGACCCGGCCCACGGCCACCCGCAGCCGGCCCGCCTCCCCCGCGGTGCGGCGCGACAGGCAGATCGAGTAGGACCGGCGCTGCTCGCCACCGTCGACCTCGCGACGCAGGGTCAGGTGCTGGCCCGGCTCGAAGGCGAAGGTCTCGCGCAGCTCCTCGGGCACGGCGAAGCTGATCGCTGCGGCATCGTCGGTGAGCCGCTCCACGTGCGCCACCGTGAGCGGGTGGAACTGCGGGCGCGGGCGGGCGGGCTTGCTCAGCAGAGCCATCTGTCAGATCACCTTGAACTCGTCGAAGGGCTCGCGGCAGGCATCGCAGCGGCGCAACGCCTTGCACGCGGTGGACCCGAAGCGGGCCACCTCGGTCGTCCGGTCGCTGCCGCAGTGCGGGCAGGACACCTGGTGGCGGGACAACGTCACCGGCACCGGGCCGGTGGCCGCCTGCGCGGCCCCGACGGTGGGCGGGGCGATCCCGAACTCGCGCAGCCGCTCCCGGCCGCGTCGGCTCATCCAGTCCGTCGTCCAGGCGGGCGACAGCTGGGTGGTGACCTCGGCCGCGAGCCCTCCCTTGCGGGCCTCGTGGCGGACGAGATCCTCGATCAGGCCCATGGCCGGGCAGCCGCTGTAGGTCGGGCTGATGACGACGCGCACGACGCCGGCGGCCTCGTCCACGTCGACGGACCGGACGATCCCGAGGTCGTCGATGGTGATGACCGGGATCTCCGGGTCCGGGATGGCGCGGATGGCGTCGGCCACCGCCGCCACCGTGGTCACCAGGTGGCGCCGGGGTGCGAGCGCGCGATGTGCTGCATCTCGGCGAGCAGATAACCCATGGGGCGGGCGTGGATGCCGCGGCGCCCGTCGCGAGAGCGCCAGCGCGACGGCTCGGCGGGGGTCAGGGTGGCCTCGGCGAGCACCTCCCCGACATAGGTCCGGACCTCGTCCTCGACCTCGCCGGGCCGCACGCCGAGTCCGGCCACGGCCACCGCCGTCTCGGCCGCGGAGTCGTCGAACAGCTCGGCGACGTAGGGCTCCACGGCCTGGAGGCCGGCCTGCATGCGGCGGTGGGACTCCTCGGTCCCGTCGCCGAGCCGGACCACCCAGGTGCGCGCGTGGTCGCGGTGGTAGGCCAGCTCCTTGACGGCCTTCTCCGCGACGCCGCGCAGCGTCTCGTCGGTCGAGGAGGTGAGGCGCTGCATGATCGCCAGGCGGGTCGTGGCGAACCACAGCAGCCGGGCCATCTCCACGGCGAAGTCGCCGCACTCGATCTCGACCAGGTGGACCGAGCGGAACTCCCGCTCGTCGCGCAGGTAGGCCAGGTCGTCCTCGGTGCGCCCGGTGCCGTCCACCTGGCCGGCGTAGGTCAGCAGCGAGCGGGCCTGGCCGAGCAGGTCGAGGGCGATGTTGCCGAAGGCCATGTCCTCCTCGATGGCCGGGGCGCGGGACACCCACTCCCCCAGGCGCTGGGTGTAGACGAGGGCGTCGTCGGCGAGGCCGAGGACATAGGTCGCGAGGTCGGCCGGCTCGGAGACGCTGCGCGAGGGGCCGGCGATGGTGGTGTCGCTCACAGGTACTCCACGTCCTCGGGGACGTCGTAGAACGTCGGGTGGCGATAGACCTTGTCGGCGCTGGGGTCGAAGAAGGATCCGCGCTCGTCGGGGCTGGACGCGGTGATCCGCCGGGCCTCGACGACCCAGATCGACACCCCCTCCTGACGACGGGTGTACAGGTCCCGCGCGTTGTGCAGGGCCACGGTGGCGTCGGGCGCGTGCAACGAGCCCACGTGGACGTGGGACAGGCCTCGCTTGGCGCGGACGAACACCTCGAACAGGGGCCAGGGGGCCTCGCTCATGCTGCACTCTCCTTCGAGCGCGAGGCCTGCTTGGCGGCATACGCGTTGGCGGCCTCACGCACCCACGCACCGTCCTCGTGAGCCGTGATGCGGTGACTCATCCGCTCGGCGTTGCACGGACCGTCACCCTTGAGCACCCGCCAGAACTCGTCCCAGTCGATCCGGCCGAAGTCCCAGTGACCCCGCTCCTCGTTCCAGCGCAGGTCCGGATCGGGCAGGGTGATGCCGAGCTTCTGCGCCTGCGGGACGGTCATGTCCACGAACTTCTGGCGCAGGTCGTCGTTGCTGAACCGCTTGATCCCCCACGCCATGTTCTGCGCGGTGTGCCCCTGCTGGGCGGCCTCGCCGGAGTCCTCGGGGCCGAACATCATCAGCGCCGGCCACCACCAGCGGTCGGCGGCGTCCTGGGCCATGGCCCTCTGCTCCTCGGTGCCGCGGGCGAGGACCCACAGGATCTCGAAGCCCTGGCGCTGGTGGAAGGACTCCTCCTTGCACACGCGGATCATCGCGCGGCTGTAGGGGCCGTAGGAGCAGCGGCACAGGGGCACCTGGTTCATGATCGCGGCGCCGTCGACGAGCCAGCCGATCGCACCCACGTCGGCCCAGGTCAGCGTGGGGTAGTTGAAGATCGAGGAGTACTTCTGCCGGCCGGCGTGGAGCTTGTCGAGCAGCTCGGCCTTGTCCACCCCGAGGGTCTCGGCGGCGGAGTAGAGGTAGAGCCCGTGGCCGGCCTCGTCCTGCACCTTGGCGATGAGGATGGCCTTGCGACGCAGGCTGGGGGCGCGGGTGATCCAGTTGCCCTCGGGCTGCATGCCGATGATCTCGGAGTGCGCGTGCTGGGCGATCTGGCGGATCAGGGTCTGGCGGTATCCGTCCGGCATCTCGTCGCGCGGCTCGATGCGCAGGTCGCGCCGGATCAGGTCGTCGAACGACGCACTGTCACCCGGGCCGCGGTCGGCCTCGGCAGCAGCCCCGCGGGCCTTCGCGTAGTCGTCGGTCTCGGCCGCGTTGAGCGGCTCGTCCGGGTCGATCGCGTCCGGGTCGATGACGTCGTTGCCATACATGTCCTGCAGTATCCCCGGCCCGGCCCCGCCCCGCAAAAGGATCCTCGGCGCGTCCCGGTCTGCGAGGATCACCCGGGTGAGCGACCACCAGCACGAGCACCCCTCCCCCCTCGGTCCGCAGGCCGACGCCAGCGTCCGCGAGGCGCGGGCCAACGACGCGCCGGCGGTGGGCACGGTCCAGTCGGCCGTATGGCGCGAGGGCTTCGCGGGGCTGGTCCCGTCCGAGGTCCTCGCGGGGTTCGAGCCGCTGCCCTTCGCCCGCGCGTGGCGCGCGTCGCTGGAGCAGCCGCCCTCGCCCCGGCACCGCCTCGTGGTGGCCTGCGCCGGCGCCCAGGTGGTGGGCTACGCCGCGATCGGGCCGTGCGAGGACCCCGATGCCGAGCCCGGGGACGGGGAGCTGCTGGAGCTCGGGATCCATCCCGACGCCCGGCACCAGGGCCACGGCAGCCGCCTGCTCAACGCGGCCGTGGACCTGCTGCGCGAGGCGGGCTTCCTGCATGTCTATGCCTGGGTGCCCGCCGAGCTCCCGGGGTCACGTGCCTTCCTCGAGGCGGCGGGCCTGCGTCCGGACAGCGCCCGCCGGGAGCGGGTGGTGGGCCCGGACGAGCGGGACCTGCTGCGCGAGGTGCGGCTCACCTGCGCACTGGGTTGACCCCTGCCGTGCCGGGCTGTCCCGAGGCCGCGACCTCGCCGAGGGTGATGGGCAGGATCGTGTAGGTCGCCCGGATGTGCTGCTCGACGAGCTCGGCCGCCCGCTCCCCGTCGCCCGCCGAGACGGCGTCGAAGATCGACTCGTGGTGCTGCTGCAGGGAGGCCCGGAAGCCCTCCCAGTCGTCGAGCGAGCGCTCGGCGTCCAGGATGGGTCGCCGCAGGGACTCGCGCACCGCGACCGTCATGTCGGTGACGAGCCGGTTGTGCCCGCTCTCGGCGAGGACCACGTGGAACTCCGTGTCGAGGGCGTTGAACTCGTCCTGGTGGACGGCCGGGTCCGCCATCCGGTCGAGCAGGGCACGCAGCCGGTCCCGGCCGGCGTCGTCCAGGCGACGGGCGGCGAGGGCGACGCTGGAGCGCTCCAGCGCGACACGGGCCTCGACCACCTCGTCGACGGGATACTTCGCCAGGGCGACGTGGAGCTTGAGCAGCCGGGACAGGGCCGCGCTGCGCATGTCGGTGATCCGGGTGCCCGCGTCCTTGCCCGCCCCGACCGCCGAGCTCACCACGCCCTGGGCCTCCAGCGCCCGGATCGCCTCGCGCACGGCGGACCGGCTCACCCCGAGCTCGGCCGCCAGGTCCCGTTCCGGGAGCAGGTGCGTGCCGACCCGCAGGCTCCCGTCGAGGATCCCCGTCTCGACATGATGGATGACCGTCTCGTAGGCCTTCATGCCCGGCATTGTGTCAGTTTACTGTGCAACGAAATGACCCCGGGCTCTTGAAATGGTCATACCGATGAGTGCATAGTGGTTCGATAAGGTCGGACCACTGCCTGAAGGTCTGATCTTTTCCAGAGAACGATGGAGTTCCCATGACCTTTCGACCCGATCTGGCCCCGGTGGGAGGGAGCCTCGCGCTCTCGGCCCTCGTCGCCTGTCTCCCCCTGCTGACGATCTTCGTCGCCCTCGGTGCCTTGCGGTGGAAGGCGTGGACCTCTGGCCTGGCAGCGCTCGCCGTCTCGATCCTGGTGGCCGTGCTGGCCTACCGCATGCCCGCCCCCCTCGCCCTGCTCTCGGCCTCCGAGGGAGCGGTCTACGGCCTGTTCCCGATCGTGTGGATCGTCTTCACGGCCATCCTGCTCTACCAGGTCACGGTCGCCAGCGGCCGGTTCGAGGACCTGCGCGGGGTGTTCAACCTCATCAGCGACGACCCGCGCGTGCAGGCGATGCTGATCGCCTTCTGCTTCGGCGGCCTGCTGGAGGCCCTGGCCGGCTTCGGCGCGCCGGTCGCGATCACCGGTGTGATGCTGATGGCGGTGGGCTTCTCGGCCCTGCGCGCCGCGACCGTGGTGCTGCTCGCCAACACCGCCCCCGTCGCCTTCGGCGCCATCGCCATCCCGATCATCACCGCGGGCAACCTCACCAAGATCCCCTACACCCAGATCGGCGCGTATGTCGGACACCAGACCCCGATCCTCGCGGCCTTCGTCCCGCTGTTCCTGTGCCTGCTCGCCGACGGGCGCCGTGGGGTCCGCGACCTGTGGCCGGTCGCCCTCGTCACCGGGCTGTCCTTCGCGGTGGCCCAGTGGGTCTCGGCGACCTGGCTGTCGGTGGAGCTCACGGACATCATCGCCTCGCTGGTCGGTCTGGGCGCCGCCGTGCTGATGCTGCGCGTCTGGCACCCGCAGGGCGGCGCCGAGGCCCTCGCCCGGCTGCACGCCGACCGCGACGCGGAGCGGGCCGCCATGACCGAGGACGAGCGCCGCGGGCTGACCGAGGACACCGCCGTGCGCACCCACCTGCCGGCCTCGCGCATCTGGATGGCGCTGTTCCCCTACCTGCTGGTGATCGTGGTGTTCTCGCTGTCCAAGCTGGTCACCCCGATCAAGGACTTCCTGACCGGCACCGACCTCAAGATCCACTGGCCCGGCCTGGACGGTCACGTGCTCACCGCCGCCGGCAAGCCGTCGACCTCGACGGTCTACACCCTGCAGTGGCTGTCGAGTCCCGGCACGATGCTGCTGCTGTGCGCCCTGGTCGTCGCGCTCGTCTACCGCGTGTCCGCGGCCGCCCTCGGCCGCGAGGTCACCGAGACCCTGCTCAAGCTGCGCTTCTCCGCGCTGACGATCGCCTCGGTGCTGTCCCTCGCCTACGTCATGAACCAGTCCGGGCAGACCATCACCATCGGCACCTGGATCGCGGGCACGGGCGCGGCGTTCGCCTTCCTGTCGCCGGTGCTCGGCTGGCTCGGCACCGCCGTCACCGGCTCGGACACCTCGGCCAACGCGCTGTTCGCGACGCTGCAGCAGACGGCCGGCAAGAAGGCCGGCATCGACCCGACCCTGCTCGTCGCCGCCAACACCTCCGGCGGCGTCGTGGGCAAGATGGTCTCCCCCCAGAACCTCACCATCGCCGCCACGGCCGTCGGCCTGCTCGGACGCGAGTCCGAGATCCTGCGCCGGGTGCTGTGGTGGAGCCTCGGCCTGCTGGCGGTGCTGTGCCTGATCGTCGGGCTGCAGTCGACGCCGGTGCTGTCCTGGATGCTGCCGTGACCGACCCCGGAGGACCCGACATGACCCTGCACACCCCCTCCCCCCGGGCCGGCACCCGCCCCGGCGAAGGACTGACCGTGGCGCTGTTCGTCACCTGCATCAACGACACGATGTTCCCGTCCACCCCGCGAGCCGTGGTCACCCTGCTCGAGCGGCTCGGCTGCCGGGTGGAGTTCCCCCCGAGCAGACGTGCTGCGGGCAGATGTTCACCAACACCGGCTACTTCGACGAGGCCATGCCGTCGGTGCGCACCTACCTGCGCGCCTTCGAGGGCTACGACTACGTCGTCGGCCCCTCCGGGTCGTGCGTCGGCTCGGTGCGCGACCAGCACCCGATGCTGGCCCGCCGCGACGGCAGCAGCGAGCTGCAGCAGCGCGTCGCCGGCGTGGTGGCCCGCACCTACGAGCTGTCCGAGCTGCTCGTGGACGTCCTCGGCGTCACCGACGTCGGGGCCTACTTCCCGCACCGGGTGACCTATCACCCGACCTGCCACTCGATGCGGGTGACCAAGGTCGGCGACCGGCCCCTGCAGCTGCTGCGCGCGGTCAAGGGCATCGAGGTCGTGGACCTGCCCGACGCCGACCGCTGCTGCGGCTTCGGCGGGACCTTCTCGATGAAGAACCCCGACGTGTCCGTGGCGATGGCGGGCGACAAGGCCCAGCACGTGCGCGAGACGGGTGCGGAGTATGTCGTCGCCGGCGACAACTCCTGCCTGATGAACATCGGCGGCGTGCTCGGCCGGCAGCGTTCCGGCATACGCCCCATCCACCTGGCCGAGATCCTCGCGAGCACCGAGGGCGAGCCGACGGGAGACCGACGATGACGACCCCATCCCCGCGCCGCACCCCGGCCCCGCCGCCCGGCGAGCTGGTCGACAGCCCGGCGTTCCCGCAGGCCGCCCGCCGCGAGCTCGCCAAACCGGTGCAGCGCAAGAACCTCCACCACGCCATGACCACGATCCGCACCAAGCGCGAGCACGTGGTCGCCGAGCACGCCCGGTGGGAGGAGCTGCGGCTCGCGGGCGAGGCGATCAAGAACCGCACCCTGCGACACCTGGACCACTACCTGCTGCAGCTGGAGGAGTCCCTGACCCGGGCCGGCGCCACCGTGCACTGGGCGAGCGACGCCGAGGAGGCCAACCGGATCATCGTGGACCTCGTCCGCGCCAAGGTCGGCGAGCAGGCGATCGCCGAGCGCACCGCGGAGGTGGTCAAGGTCAAGTCCATGGTCACCCAGGAGATCGAGATGAACGAGGCCCTCGAGGCCGCGGGCATCGCCGCCTGGGAGACCGACCTGGCCGAGCTGATCGTCCAGCTGGGTCACGACCGGCCCTCGCACTTCCTGGTGCCCGCGATCCACCGCAACCGCGCCGAGGTCCGCGAGATCTTCCTCGACGAGATGGGCCGCTACGGCCGGCCCGCGCCGCAGGACCTGGACACCGAGCCCGCCCACCTCGCGGGCGCGGCGCGGCTGCACCTGCGGGAGAAGTTCCTGCGGGCCAAGGTCGCCGTCTCCGGGGCGAACTTCGCCGTGGCCGAGACCGGCACCCTGGCCGTCGTCGAGTCCGAGGGCAACGGGCGCATGTGCCTGACCCTGCCCGAGACCCTGATCTCGGTCGTCGGCATCGAGAAGGTCGTGCCCACCGTCGAGGACCTCGAGGTCTTCCTGCAGCTGCTGCCCCGGTCCTCCACGGCCGAGCGGATGAATCCGTACACCTCGCTGTGGACCGGACCCGCCCAGGGCGACGGACCGCAGGAGATGCACGTGGTCCTGCTCGACAACGGACGCACCCAGGTGCTCGCCGACGACTTCGGTCGCCAGGCGCTGCGCTGCATCCGCTGCACGGCCTGCCTCAACGTCTGCCCGGTCTACGAGAAGGTCGGCGGCCACGCCTACGGCTCGGTCTATCCCGGACCGATCGGGGCCGTGCTCACCCCACAGCTGCGCGGCACCGCGTCGGGCGTGGACCGCTCGCTGCCCTTCGCGTCCACGCTGTGCGGCGCGTGCTTCGACGTCTGCCCGGTGCGCATCCCCATCCCCGAGATGCTGGTCCACATGCGCGGCAAGGTCGTCGAGGCCAAGAAGGCCGACCGCGTGCCCCACTCCGAGCCCGCGATCATGGCCAGCGCCTCCTGGGTGATGGGCGACCACCGCCGCTGGGCCACGGCCATGAAGGCCTCGGGCCTGACCGGGCGCGTCCTCGGGCGTCGCTTCGACCACTTCGGGACGCTGCCCTGGCCCATCTCCCGCTGGACGGGGGCACGCGACGTGCAGATGCTCCCGACCGAGTCCTTCCGGGACTGGTGGGCCCGGGAGCGTGGCGACGGCTCGGACCGACCGGCGCCCACCTCACCCACCGCCCAGGACGCCGCCGGTCAGGAAGCACGACACCGCGCGTCCGACCCGCACGACCACGGCCACACCCAGCAGGCAGGAGGCGAGCGATGAGCCGCGACGCCATCCTCGGACGCATCCGCACGGCGCTCGCCGACGTCCCCCGGTCGACCCCGGAGGCCGACGTCGAGATCGCGTGGCGATACGGCCGACCCACCGAGATGCCCGACGTGGTCGGGCGGTTCGCCGAGCGGGTCGAGGACTACCGCGCCGTCGTCGAGCGCTGCCCGGCCGCCCAGGTGCCGTCCCGCGTCGCGTCCGCCCTCGCTGCCCACCGGACGCAGACGGTGGTGCTGCCGGACGGGCTGGACCCCGCCTGGCGGGCCGCCGTCGAGGAGGCCGGGCTGCGGACCGTGCGCGACGACGGGCTCCCGTCCACCACCCTCGACGCCGTCGACGCCGTCGTCACCGGCTGCGTCGTCGGGGTCGCCGAGACCGGCACGATCATGCTCGACCACGGACCGGATCAGGGGCGACGGGCGCTGTCCCTCGTGCCCGACGTGCACGTCTGCGTGGTGCGCACCGACCAGGTCGTCTCCGACGTGCCCGAGGCGATGGCGCGGCTCGCACCCTCGCTGCGGGCGGGTCGCCCGGCCACCTGGATCAGCGGCCCGAGCGCGACCAGCGACATCGAGCTCTCCCGCGTCGAGGGGGTCCACGGTCCCCGCACGCTGCACGTGATCATCGCGGAGTGACCTGCGCCTGCGCAGGCGGCATACCGTCCCTGGGCCCTGTCGTCGGTCCAGGGACGGTATGCCGAACCGGATCCGCGTCGGCGGAGCGACGCTCGGCAGCGCGCTGGACGGCTCCCCCGCCGGCCGCGACACCCGGGCCTGCCTGGCGCGACCTCCCGACGCAGGCGTCGCCCGCCCCCGCGTCGATCAGAGACCGAGGTAGTGCTCCAGCCCCACGGTCACGCCGGGGTGCTCCCCCACGCGACGCACGCCCTCGATCACACCGGGCATGAAGGACGCCCGGTCGAAGGAGTCGTGCCGGATCGTCAGCATCTCCCCCTCGCCACCGAGGAGCACCTCCTGGTGCGCCACCAGCCCGCGCAGCCGGACCGAGTGCACCGGCACCCCGTGCACCCGCGCGCCGCGGGCACCGTCGGGGTCGTGCTCGGTCGCGTCGGGGATCGGTCCGAGCCCGGCCTCCTCGCGGGCGGCGCCGATGAGGTCGGCGGTGCGGGCGGCCGTGCCCGAAGGGGCGTCCACCTTGCGCGGGTGGTGCAGCTCGACGACCTCGACCGACTCGTAGAACCGCGCCGCCTGGGCGGCGAAGCTCATCATCAGGATCGCGCCGATGGCGAAGTTGGGGGCGATGAGCACGCCGGTTCCCTCGGGAGCCTTCTCGATCTGGGCGCGCAGCCTCGCGAGGCGCTCCTCTCTCCAGCCGGTGGTGCCGACCACGCAGTGCACCCCCCGCTCGACGCAGTGGGCGACGTTGGCGGGCGAGGCGTCCGGGACCGAGAACTCCACGACCACGTCGGCGCCGGCGAGGTCGCCCAGGTCGTCGCCCTGGTCGAACCGCCCCACCAGCTCCAGGCCCGTCGCGGCCTCGACCGCGTCGCACACCGTGGAACCCATGCGCCCGGAGGCGCCGATGACGGAGACCTTGATCATGTCGCTCATGTGGTCAGCCTAGGCCCGCGAGCCACCCGCTCAGCGCGGGCGACACCGCGGCACCGGCCGGGTCTCCGCCTCCAGGTCCTCCAAGGACCGCTCGAAGGACACGTCGACCTGCTGGAAGCCCTTGAGCCGGTTGGCGTTGACCAGACCCTCGTAGTACTTCTTGTCGGCGTCGGTGAGGTCGACGTTGTCGGTGAACACCGTGAGCAGCGCCCGCGGGTAGAGGTGCTTGGCCAGCACGACGTTGAGCTCGATCGCCATCACCACCCCGCAGGACGCCAGGAAGCCCCAGCCGAGCAGGCCCAGGACGAGGGCGAAGACGCCATATGCATCCGTGGATCCCTTGACCACGAAGCTCACGTAGGCCGTCCCGATGCTCTGCAGCACCTGCCACCACACGGCGGACAGCAGCGCGCCGGGGATCGAGCGCCGCCAGCGCATCGGGTGCGCCGTCGCGATCCGGAAGATCAGCAGGAAGATCCCGGCGTTGAGCAGCACGGTGAGGGCGGTGAGCGCCCAGCCGCCGCCGGCCCCCAGGTCCAGGCCGTAGGCCGAGGCCGAGCTGGCGATCCCTGACAGCACGGTCGTCACCAGGAGGAAGAGCCCGGCCGTGACGATCAGCAGCAGCGACCGACCGCGGGAGACGAAGGGATTGGGCCGCCGGTTGCGCGGCACCGCCCAACAGACGTTGAGGGCATTCTGCAGGGCCTGCCCGACGCCGAGCGCACCGTAGAGCGCGATCGTCAGACCGATGGCGATGGCCTTGCCGTCACCGTGCAGGCTCTGGGTGGTCAGCTGGGTCCCGATCACCGGGAACTGGCTCAGCGCCGACTCCATGATCCGGTGCTCGATCGTGGGATGCCCTTGCAGCACGAAGCCGAGGATCGAGGACAGCAGCAGGAGGAGCGGGAACGCCGACAGGAAGCCGTAGTACGTCAGCAACGCCGCGAGATAGGGCCCCTGGTCGTCGAAGAACTTGTAGATCACCGCGAGCGGGAACCCCACCGAGCGGTGCCGACGCTGGAAGCGGTCCACCTTGTCCACGATCGACACGAACGCTCCCTTCTCCCGGCGTCATTGTCCCCGACGCAGCGTGAAGTCCGGTGCATCCATCGCAACGGCCAGTCGCACCCGCCCGTCGCACCCGGAGGCGCGTACCCCCGGGGGCGCGGGCCCCCGGGGGTACGTCGACGGGCGGTGCGGTGGCCGCTCATCCCTGGGCGTTCTGCCCCTGCCGGGTCTGCCCACCCTGCGTCTGCCCCTGCTGCGGGCCGCGGCCCGTCACCCGCTGGAGCCGGTCGATGTGCTCGGACGCCTCGGCCTTGGTGAGATCGGCCGGGATCTGCTCGCCGGCCTCGCGGGCGAGGGAGTCCAGGAAGGCCTTCTGGGCCTCGGTCGCCGGCTGGTCACCGGTCACCCAGGTCTCGGGGTCCTTGATCGGCGCGCCGGCGGGGCCGCTGCCCGCGCCGAGCATCTCCTGCTGCCCACCCTGCCCCTGCGGCACCCGACCCTGCCCGTCCTGGCCCTGGGACACGTGGCCAGGCGGGGTGCCCTGCTGCTCGGCCTGCTGCTGCACGTCGGGGCGGCGCGCGGTGGCCTGCTGGTTGCCCTGGGCTGCGAAGCCCTCCTGGGCCACGATCGGACCGCCCGCCGGCGTCCCGGGCCGGGCCGCGTCGTCGACGCCGGTCTGCTCTGCCCCCGTCTGGGTGCTGGCCGGGCCGCGCTGGCCGCGCTCGGCGTCCGCCGGGAGGACCTGCTCGGCGGGCGGCGGCACCTCCTCGAAGGGGAAGGGCGGCTCGTCCATCGGGGGGATCTGGGGCTGCTGGTCGCTCATGACCTGCGACATACCCACTCCTGCCCAGGTCATCACCCTCGGCAGGAGCAGCCGTATGCCGAGTCTGGCCGGCCCCCCGCGGGAGACCGGCCAGATCCGTGCGCCCTCGGTCAGCGCAGCGTGAGCGTCGGATAGTGCGTGCTCAGCATCGTGTCGACCCAGGAGCGCAGCTCGTCCTTGGTCGAGGCACCCTCCAGGGCGGCGAGGTCCTGGATCTTGCCGTTGTAGAAGACCACCATCTTCGGCGCGTCGTCCACATCCACGCCGTGCTCCTCGAGCAGCGAGGCGGCATCCTCGTCGTCGAGGTCGACGTTGGCCAGCGTCCACTTGCCACCGTCGCCGTTCACCATCTCGGCCGCGACCTGGCCCTGCTCGGCAGAAGCCTCGTCGGACCCGTCCCGATGCGCCCGGACGGCGACCGGGTGGCGCTTGGAGATGGCGGTGATCTGGTCCCACGCCGCCGCGTCCTTGAGGTCGACGACCGCCGGGTCGCTGGCCGGGGCCTCGCCCTGGGCAACCTTGTCGAGCCAGTCCGTCACCTGCTGGGTGTCACCCTCGAAGCCCGAGCGACGTGCCAGCTCCTTGCCGTCCTTGATGGCGATGAGCGTGGGGAACCACGGGTTGTCGAACTTCTTCCACAGCTGCGGGAACTCGGTGCCGTCGAGGCGGGTGTACTGCCACTTCCCCGCGTCCTTGCGGTACTTCTCGTCCAGGACCGGCGCGATCTTGAGGCACGGGTCGCACTTGTCCTTGGAGAAGTCGATGACGACGGTGCGCTTCTTCGACTCGGCCATCACGGCCTCCTCGAAGTTCTGGTCGGTCAGCTGGACGGCGCCGGGGGGCAGCGCGGGCAGGGTGCCGTCGGAGGGCTGGTCGGTCGGCCCGTTCGTGGGGGCGGCGGTCGGTGCCGCGGTCGGCGCCGCGGTGGGCTCGGCCGTCGGGCCGTTGCTGGGCCCGTAGGCCTTCGTCACGGAGGAGACCCACTCGCGGGTGCCGCTCTCGCCGGCCCAGCCCTCCATCCGGCCCGGGTCCTGCATCTCGCCGGACCGGCCGAAGGGCACCATCGTCGGGTAGCCGTCGACGCCGAACTCCTTCTCGGCGCCGCCTGCCTGGTCGACGTCGATGATCGCGAGGATCCACGCGCCCTTGTCGTCGGCGTTGTACTTGCGGATGACGGGGTCCAGCTTCTTGCAGTAGCCGCACCAGGAGGGAGCGGTGACGACGAAGACGACCGGCTTGGTCTTGGCCATCTCCTTGACCTGGGCCAGGTTGCTCGCGTCGACGTCGATGACCGACTCGCCCGCGCGCAGCGTCGTGGTCGGGCGGTGAGCCGTGCGCGGCTTGGCGGCGAGGGCCGAGGGACGGGACGACGCGGGACACGTGTTGTCATGAGGGGCGGCGACCGCGGTCGGGGCCAGACCAGCGCTGACGGCGACCGCCAGGGCGCCCCCGGCGAGAGCGCGGCTCATCGACGGGCGAGGGAAGGGTGTGGGCACGAGTACTCCTGTGTTGGTGGCCACGCCGGGTGCGCGGCAGAGGAATCGGGCTGCTGCGGCGCGCGCGCGAGGTGCGGTGGAGGCGCCGAACGGTCGTCAAAGTAGCCCCGCCGCCATCCGATTACCAGAGACCAGAAGAGATTTCGCGGACGACCCTGACCTGTACGGGCCTGCTGGCACGCAGCGTGCACCAGGCATCCACGAGGAGCACACCGGCCGGTCCTCCTGCCATCACGTCCCGTCATCCTCGGGGCGGTGGCGGGAGACGACTCCCCGGGACGAGGACAGGGCCGGCCACCCCGTGGGGTGACCGGCCCTGTCGTTCAGGAGCGGTGCGGCTCAGGCGTCCTCGGAGGTCGCCGTCGCCTCGTTGCCGTCGGACACGGCCTCCACGACCTGGTCGGCCGCAGGGGTGCCGGTGCCCTCCTCGATGACCTCCGAGCGACGACGACGGCTGCGGGAGCGCGAGCGACGCTCGCCCTCGCCGTCCTCGTCGTCACGGCGCTCACGACGGGGACGCTCACGCCGCTCGCCACGGTCCTCGCGGTCGCCGCGCTCCGGGCGCTCGCCGCGCTCACCACGGTCGGACGAGCCCTGCTCGGAGGCAGCGGCAGCCGCGGCCGCCTCCTGCTCCTCGGTCAGGACCGCCGCCAGGGAGAGCTTGCCGCGCGGGTCGATCTCCTTGAGCTCGACCTGGACCTTCTGGCCCACACCGAGGACGTCCTCGACCGCGTCGATGCGCTTGCCGCCGACGAGCTTGCGCACCTCGGAGATGTGCAGCAGGCCATCCTTGCCGGGCAGGAGGGAGACGAAGGCGCCGAAGGTCGTGGTCTTGACGACCGTGCCCAGGAACCGCTCGCCGATCTCCGGCATCTGCGGGTTGGCGATGGCGTTGACCGCAGCCCGGGCCGCCTCGGCGGAGGGGCCGTCGGTGGCACCGATGTAGACCGTGCCGTCGTCCTCGATGGAGATGTCGGCGCCGGTCTCCTCCTGGATCTGGTTGATCATCTTGCCCTTGGGCCCGATGACCTCGCCGATCTTGTCGACGGGCACCTGCACGGCGATGACGCGCGGGGCGTAGGGGCTCATCTCGTCCGGCACGTCGATGGCCTCGGCCATGACATCCAGGATGTGCAGGCGCGCGTCGCGGGCCTGGGTCAGCGCGCCGGCCAGCACCGAGGCCGGGATGCCGTCGAGCTTGGTGTCGAGCTGGATGGCGGTGACGAACTCCTTGGTGCCGGCCACCTTGAAGTCCATGTCGCCGAAGGCGTCCTCGGCCCCGAGGATGTCGGTCAGCGCGGCGTACTGCGTCTCGCCGTCGATCTCGGCGGAGACCAGGCCCATGGCGATGCCCGCGACGGGCGCCCGCAGCGGCACGCCGGCGTTGAGCAGCGACAAGGTGGACGCGCAGACCGAGCCCATCGAGGTGGAGCCGTTGGAGCCCAGCGCCTCGGAGACCTGCCGGATCGCGTAGGGGAACTCCTCGCGCGTCGGCAGGACCGGCATCAGCGCGCGCTCGGCGAGCGCGCCGTGGCCGATCTCACGGCGCTTCGGCGAGCCGACGCGCCCGGTCTCACCGGTGGAGAACGGCGGGAAGTTGTAGTTGTGCATGTAGCGCCGACGCGTGACCGGGCTGAGCGAGTCGATCTGCTGCTCCATGCGCAGCATGTTGAGCGTGGTCACGCCCATGATCTGGGTCTCGCCGCGCTCGAAGATCGCCGAGCCGTGCACGCGGGGCAGCACCTCGACCTCGGCCGACAGCGCCCGGATGTCCGCCAGGCCACGCCCGTCGATGCGGACCTTGTCACGCAGGATGCGCTCGCGGACGAGCTTCTTCTGCACCGAGCGGTAGGCCGCGGAGATCTCCTTCTCCCGGCCCTCGAAGGGCTTGCCCTCGCCGGCCAGGTCCGCCTTGAGGTGGTCCTTGAGCTCGTCGAGCTTCTCCTCGCGCTCCTGCTTGCCCGCGATGGCCAGCAGCGGCTTGAGCTCGCCCTCGGCGGCCTGCTCGACCGCGACGTAGGCGTCGTCCTGGTAGTCCAGGAAGATCGGGAAGTCCTGCACCGGCTTGGCGGCCTGCGCGGCCAGCTCCTCCTGCGCGGTGCACAGGACGGCGATGAACTTCTTGGCGGCCTCCAGGCCCTGGGCGACGATCTCCTCCGTCGGGGCCTGCTTGCCCTCGGTGCGGATCAGGTCCCAGGTGAACTCGGTGGACTCCGCCTCGACCATCATGATCGCGACGTCGTCACCGTCCTTGGTGGTGACCTTGCGCCCGGCGACGACCATGTCGAAGACGGAGCGCTCGATGTCGGTGAAGTTGGGGAAGGCGACCCACTCGCCGTCGATCAGCGAGACGCGGACGCCACCGACCGGGCCGGAGAACGGCAGCCCCGAGATCTGGGTGGACGCGGAGGCGGCGTTGATGGCCAGCACGTCGTACTGGTGGTCCGGGTGGATCGACAGCACCGTGATGACGACCTGGACCTCGTTGCGCAGCCCCTTCTTGAAGGTCGGGCGCAGCGGGCGGTCGATCAGGCGGCAGGTGAGGATGGCGTCCGTGCCCGGACGGCCCTCGCGACGGAAGAACGAGCCGGGGATGCGACCCGCGGCGTACATCCGCTCCTCGACGTCGACGGTGAGGGGGAAGAAGTCGAACTGGTCTTTGGGGGACTTGCCCGCCACGGTGGTGGACAGCAGGGTGGTCTCGTCGTCCAGGTAGGCGACGACGGCGCCGCCGGCCTGCTTGGCCAGTCGGCCGGTCTCGAAACGGACCGTGCGGGTGCCGAAGCGGCCGTTGTCGATGACGGCTTCGGTGAACGTGATGTCTGGACCCTCCATGGGTCCTCCTATCTCTTGCTCTGCGCGCACCACATCGTCGTTGTGTGGTCGCGGTCTTCCTCGTGGCGACCTGGTCGCCTCGCCCAGGATAGGGCTTGATGAAGTTGTGACCTTCCAGGCATGCCGAAGGGAGCGGCCCGCTGCGGGCCGCTCCCTTCGTGCCAGGTCAGGATTTATCGACGCAGACCCAGACGCTTGATCAGCGCACGGTAGCGCTCGATGTCGGTCGCCTCGAGGTAGCGCAGCATGCGCTTGCGGCGGCCGACGAGGAGGAGCAGGCCACGACGGGAGTGGTGGTCGTGCTTGTGCGCCCGAGCATGCTCGGTGAGGTCCTTGATGCGCTGCGTGAGCATCGCGATCTGGACCTCGGGGGAACCGGTGTCGCCCTCGTGGGTGGCGTACTCGGTCATGATCTTCTGCTTGACGTCAGCATCCAGGGGCACTGAGCGACTCCTTGTCCTAACAGCGCGGTGCCTCGGGGCTCATCCCCGAGGCGCTCTCCATCCGCGGCCGGTCCACGGCAAGGGGCAACGCTATCAGCGCCGGGGTCACGCTCCCTAATCCTCGCCCGGCCGTCCGGGCACGACGCTGCGGCAGCGTCCACCCGGACGTCGGTCCACCTGGTCGGAGCGGGTTCGGACATCGCCCACCGCCCCGACCTGCCGCTCTATAGTGCTGCTGTCCGTCATCACCCGCTCGCGTGATCACTCCTACCCAGGGTGAACGGGCGCACACATCACCGGCACAGGCATCCAGGGGTTTCATGAGCGGCAGCACGTCCGACGTCGCGGCGCGCGACCACGTCGCGGCACCGGTCGTCCTCGCCCGCTCCCCCGAGCCGCAGGCGCCGCCGCCGCCGCGCGCGGCCTACCTCGCCCTGACCACCGTGCTCGCCGTGGGGGCGGCGTCCGCCCTGGTGGTCGTTCCCCACGGATCGCCGCTGGAGACCTCCCGCGCCTACCTCGCGGGGCTGGTGCTCGTCGCCGCCGTCGCCCCGGTCCTGCACGGCCGGGTCGTCCGCCTGGCAGGCAGCGGGGTCACCGATCCCCCGGAGTCCCTCGTCACCCTGCCCCTGCTGCTCGTGGCCCCGCTGCCCGCCTACGTGCTGGCGATGACCTGGGTCTGCCTGTGCACCTGCGTGCGGCTGCGGGTCCGGCCCATCCACACGACCTTCAACCTGGCCGGCACGGCCGCGACCTCCTTGCTCACCGCGGTGACCTACCACGAGCTCGGGGGACCCGAGGGCGGCCTGAGCCCCCGCACCGTGGCGGTCACCCTGGTCGCGGCCGGCATCGGCGCCCTGACGATGGAGCTGCTGGTCTGGCTCGCCTTCCACCTCGACGGTGTGCGGACCGGGGCCCCGCGCCTGGCCACCGCGCCGCTGCGCACCGTCCCGGTCCTCGTGGGCGTGGGCCTGGCGCTGTGCTCCGTGGCCCTGGCGAGCAGCACCTCGACGCTCGGCGCCGTCCTCGGACTTGCCCTGCTGGGCATCGTCGTCAGCCACCTGGCCGTGAGCGCGCGGGCGGCGCACCAGCGGTGGCTGGCCGAGCAGCTCTACCAGGCCAGCGAGCGGCTGCGCAGCCTGCCGCACCGCGAGGACGTGCCGGTGGCCCTCGCCCGCGAGCTCGCCACCCTGTGGCACGCCGGCACCTGGTCGGTGACCGACCGTCCCGCCCAGGGAGAGGAGTCCTACCGCGTCGTCCCCGGGGTCTATGCCGCCGTGACCCCCGGCCGCGGCACGGTCGCGGGTCTGACCCGGCCGACGGCGAGCTCCCTGGTCGACACCGCCGCCGAGGTGATGAGGTCCCTGGACATCGAGCAGGAGCTGCGGCTGCAGGCGACCCGGGACGCGCTCACGGGCCTGGGCTCCCGGCACCGGCTCTGGGAGGCGCTGGACCAGCGGCTGCCCGCGGCGGGCGTCGCCTCCCCCCTCGTCCTGATGTCCGTCGACGTGGACAGCTTCAAGGCCATCAACGACACCTACGGGCACGTGATCGGCGACCAGCTCCTCGTCGCGGTCGCGGCCCGGCTCGACCGGTGGGCAGGCTCGGACGACGTCGTGGCCCGGATGGCCGGCGACGAGTTCCTGGTGCTCGGCGCATCCGACGGCACCACCGCGGACCTACGCCGCGCCCATACCCTCCAGCAGGCCCTGTCCGAGCCGTTCACCCTGGGCCACAACGTCGTCCAGATCACCTGCTCCATCGGCGTCCACCACGTCGACCACGGCGTGGACCGCGGGGACGCGCTGTCCGCGGCCGACGCCGCGCTGGTGCGGGCCAAGCGCTCGGGCAGGGGCACGGTCGCCCTCGCCACCGAGGAGGTCGTCGGCGACGCCCGGCGGCTGCTGCGCCTGAACGCCGAGCTGCGCGCCGCCATGCACCAGGGCGAGTTCACCCTCCACTACCAGCCGATGGTGGACGCGATCAGCGGGCGTCCGACGGCCGTGGAGGCGCTGCTGCGGTGGGAACGGGACGGGGTGCCGCTGATGGGGCCCGCCGAGTTCATCCCGTATGCCGAGGAGAGCGGCCTCATCTCCACGATCGGCCGGTGGGTCCTGCACCGTGCCTGCCAGGACGTCCACGCCTGGAACCAGACCTACCGCCCCGCGGACCCGCTGCGGGTGAGCGTCAACATCTCCACCGTGCACATCGCCCAGCCCGACTTCGTCGCCGAGGTGGCGGCGGTCCTGGACGAGACCCGCCTGCCCGCCGAGCTGCTCATCCTCGAGGTCACCGAGACCTTCGCCATGCTCGACCTGGCCGCCTCGGTGGACACGGTGGCCGCGCTCCGGCGGCTCGGGGTCGCGCTCTGGCTCGACGACTTCGGGACCGGCTACTCCTCCCTGGAGTACCTGCGCCAGCTGCCCGTCGAGGTCGTCAAGCTCGACCGGTCCTTCCTCACCGACATCGGCAGCGACGCGGGCGCGCGGGGCTTCCTGGAGGCGATCGTCCACCTGTGCCGGTCCATCGGGCGCGAGCCGCTCGCCGAGGGCGTCGAGCTGCCGGAGCAGCGGACGATCCTCGCCGAGCTGGGGTGCACCTCGATGCAGGGCTATCTCTTCGGGCGGCCGACCACGCTGGACCGGCTGACCCCGCAGCTGCTGGAGCCGGGTGGCGCGGACGGCAGGTCGGCCTGAGCGGGTCCCGGGGGCCGGACCAGCGGTGGTGCCCGGACGGACGGAGGCGGCCGCACCCGGGTGGGTGTGGCCGCCTCCGGCATACGGTCGCGGTCGTCAGAGGTTGATCATGTGACCCGCGATGCCGTGCAGGGCCTCCTTGACGGCCTCGCCGAGGGTCGGGTGCGCGAAGACGACGCGCGAGACCTCGTCGGCGGTCAGGTCCCAGGTCTGCGCGACGTTGAGCGCCGGGAGCAGCTCGGTGACGTCCGGGCCGATCATGTGCGCGCCGAGGATCTCGTTGTACTTCGCGTCGGCGACGATCTTGACGAAGCCCACGCCCTCGCCGAGACCCATGGCCTTGCCGTTGGCGGAGAAGGGGAACGACGCGGTCTTGACCTCGTGGCCGGCGTCCTTGGCCTGCTGCTCGGTCAGACCCATCGAGCCGATCTGCGGGTGGCAGTAGGTCGCCCGCGGCACGAAGCGGTAGTCGATCGGCATGGTCTCGGCACCGGCGATCGTCTCGGCGGCGACGATGCCCTGGGCCTCGGCGACGTGGGCCAGCATCATCTTGGCCGTGACGTCGCCGATGGCGTAGACGCCGTCGACGTTGGTGCGCATGTAGTCGTCGATCTCGATGGCGCCGCGCTCGGTGAGCTTGACGCCGGCCGCCTCCAGGCCGTAGCCCTCGGTGCGCGGCGCGAAGCCGATGGCCGACAGGAGCTTGTCGGCCTCCAGGACCTGGGCGTCGCCGCCCTTGGCCGGGGTGACCGTGACCTTGACGCCGGAGCCGGTGTCCTCGACGGACTCGACCTTGGTGCCGGTCATGACCTTGACGCCGAGCTTCTTGTAGTGCTTGAGGAGCTCCTTGGACACGTCGGCGTCCTCGGTCGGGACCATCCGGTCCAGGAACTCCACGATGGTCACGTCGACCCCGAAGTTCTTCATGACATACGCGAACTCGACGCCGATGGCGCCCGAGCCCGCGATGATGATCGAGCCGGGCAGCTCCTCGGAGAGGATCTGCTCCTCGTAGGTCACGACGTTCTTGGAGACCTCGACGCCGGGCAGCATGCGGGTGACCGCACCCGCCGCGATGATCAGGTTGTCGAAGGTGATGCTGCGGGTGGAGCCGTCCTCGGCCTTGACGTCCATGGACCTCGGGCCGGTGAGCGTGCCCCAGCCGTCGATCTCGGTGATCTTGTTCTTCTTCATCAGGAAGTGGACGCCCTTGACGATCCCGGCCGAGACCTGACGGCTGCGGGCGTGCGTGGGGCCGTAGGACATCGAGGCGTCGCCCTCGATGCCGTACTTCTTCTTCTCGTGCGTCAGCGTGTGCGCGAGCTCGGCGTTCTTGAGCAGCGCCTTGGACGGGATGCAGCCGACGTTGAGGCACACACCGCCCCAGTACTTCTTCTCCACGACCGCGACCTTCTTGCCGAGCTGGGAGGCCCGGATCGCCGCGACATACCCGCCCGGGCCTGCACCCAGGACCACAACATCGAAGTCAGCCATGGCTCCTACCCTACCCATCCCGCGCGCCTGATCACCGCGCGCGGCCCGCCGCGCATAACGATCCCTCCTCGATCGAGTCCATGCACGGGACTGGTCCGACACCACCTGGACCTGCGGCCCTACCCTCGCGAGCACAGCATCCTCCCGCGCGAGACAGGAAGACTCCCCATGAGCCTGACCGACGACCGGGTCCGTGCCCTGCGCACGGACCCTGACCGCCCCCCGGTGGCGGTCGAGGAACCCGCCACCCTCACCCCCACCCGCAAGGGCATCTTCGCGCTGATCGCCGTCGTCGCCGCCGTGGCCTGGACGATGCTCGCCGTCGTCCGCGGCGAGCACGTCAACGCCGTGTGGGTCGTGCTCGCGGCCGTCGGCAGCTATGTCATCGCGTTCAGCTTCTACGCCCGGCTGATCGAGTACCGCGTCGTACGGCCCCGGGACACCCGGGCCACCCCGGCCGAGGAGCTCGACAACGGCAAGGACTTCATGCCGACCGACCGGCGGGTGCTGTACGGCCACCACTTCGCGGCCATCGCCGGCGCGGGTCCGCTCGTGGGCCCGGTGCTCGCCTCGCAGATGGGCTACCTGCCCGGCACCTTGTGGATCATCCTCGGCGTCATCTTCGCGGGCGCGGTGCAGGACTACCTCGTGCTGCACCTGTCGATCCGGCGCCGCGGCCGCTCGCTCGGCCAGATGGCCCGCGACGAGCTGGGCTTCGTCGGTGGCTGGGCCGCGATCCTCGGCGTGCTGTCGATCATGGTCATCCTCATCGCCGTGCTCGGGATCGTGGTCATCGGCGCGCTCGCCGAGTCCCCCTGGGGCGTCTTCTCGATCGCGATGACGATCCCGATCGCCCTGCTCATGGGCGTCTACCTGCGCTACCTGCGCCCCGGCGCGGTCAACGAGGTCTCGCTGATCGGCGTCATGCTCCTGCTCGCGGCCGTCGTCGGCGGCCGCTGGGTGGCCGAGTCCTCCTGGGGCGCCGAGCTGTTCACCCTCTCTCCCAAGGCCCTGGCGCTGTGGCTGTGTGCCTACGGCTTCGCCGCCTCGGTGCTGCCGGTCTGGCTGCTGCTCGCGCCGCGCGACTACCTGTCGACCTTCATGAAGGTCGGCACCATCATGGTCCTGGCCCTCGGCATCGTCTTCACGGCCCCGACCCTGCAGATGCCGGCCATCACCGGCTTCGCGCACACCGGCAAGGGCCCGGCCTTCGCCGGCTCGTTGTTCCCCTTCCTGTTCATCACCATCGCGTGCGGGGCGATCTCCGGATTCCACGCGCTCATCAGCTCGGGCACGACGCCCAAGCTGATCGAGAAGGAGTCGCAGGCCCGGATGATCGGGTACGGCGGCATGCTCACCGAGTCCTTCGTCGCCATCATGGCGCTGATCACCGCGTGCATCCTGGACCAGCACCTGTACTTCGCGATGAACGCGCCCAAGGGGCTGACCGGCGGCACCGCCGAGAAGGCCGCCGCGTGGGTCAACACGCTGCCGCTCACCGCTCCCGGCGGCGGTCGGCTCGAGCCCGCGACCGCGGCCAAGCTGACCCAGGCGGCCGCCGACGTCCACGAGAAGTCGATCGTGTCGCGCACCGGTGGTGCCCCCACGCTGGCCCTGGGCATGTCCCAGGTGATGTCCTTCTTCGGCGGCTCGGGCATGAAGGCCTTCTGGTACCACTTCGCCGTGATGTTCGAGGCGCTGTTCATCCTCACCACGATCGACGCCGGCACCCGCGTCGCGCGCTTCATGTTCTCCGACGCCATCGGCAACATCCCCGGCCTGCACCGGTTCAAGGACCCCTCGTGGGTGGCCGGCGCCTGGATCTGCTCCGCGATCGTCGTCCTCGGCTGGGGCTCGATCCTGGTCATGGGTGTGACCGACCCGCTGGGCGGCATCAACACGCTGTTCCCGTTGTTCGGCATCGCCAACCAGCTGCTCGCCTGCATCGCGTTGTCGGTGGTGTTCGCGGTGGTGGTCAAGCAGGGCCTGGTGCGCTGGTCCTGGATTCCCGGCATACCTCTGGCCTGGCTGCTGGTGGTCACCATGACCGCCTCGTTCCAGAAGATCTTCAGCAGCAACCCCGCGATCGGGTACTGGGCCAACCACGACACGTTCGTCACGGCCAAAGCCGCGGGCAAGGTCGTGCCGCCCGCCACCTCGGCCGCCGACATGGACTCGGTCATCCGCAACACGACCATCCAGACGGGGCTGTCGGTGCTCTTCGCCCTGCTCGTGCTCATGGTGGTCGTCGCCACGGTGCTCACGGCGATCAGGGCCGTGCGCGCCGGGGGCCTGCCCACCTCGGAGGAGCCGGACGTCCCGTCGCGCATCTTCGCGCCGCGGTCCTTCCTGCCCACGCCCGCCGAGAAGGCCGTCCTGCAGGAGTGGAAGGCCGCCGGCCTGGACCCCTCCCCGCAGGGCGTCCACCACTGAGCGGGCACCGGTCGTGACGACGCCGAGCCTCGCCTCCGCCCTGCGCACCGCCCGGTGGTACTGGCGCGGGGTGACCGGCGCGGACGCCTACGAGCGCTACGTCGCCCACCTGACCCGGGAGCATCCGGACGCCCCCGTGCCGAGCGAGCGCGAGTTCTGGCGGCAGAAGTATGCCGACCAGGAGCGCCATCCCACCTCGCGCTGCTGCTGACCGCCGGAGGATCGGTGACGGCCCGCCCCTCGGGGCGGGCCGTCATTCGTTGCGTTCGGACACTCTGCGTGTCGGTTATGCAACACTGCGCCCATGTCGGACCGCCCCACTTCCTCGTCGACCGCCCGGAGGCGGTCCGAACGACGCCGGCAGAGCATCGCCGAGGAGTACGCCAAGGACGTCGAGACCTATGTCGCGGCGGGCGCCGACAAGCAGGTCCAAAGGGTGATGACCGCGGTCAACCGGGTCTCCAAGCAGCTGGAGCGGTGGTATGCCGCGCAGCTCGCCGACGTCGACCTCACGTCCGGCGAGTGGGCCGTCCTGGCCCGGCTCGCCACCGCCGCCGGCCGCACGCACACCCCCAGCGAGCTCGCCGACCTCACCGGGGTCGTGCCGTCCTCGATGACCCACCGGCTCGACAAGATGGTGGACAAGGGCCTGGTCGACCGGAGGCCGGACCCGGACCACCGCTCGCGGGTGCTGATCTCGTTGTCCCGCGGGGGCTGGGAACGGTTCCGGGAGATCGTGCACGCCGCCAACCTCGTGGACGCGGAGGTCCTGGCCGTCCTCAGCACCGAGCAGCAGGAGCAGCTCGCGGGGCTGCTCGACACCGTGATGCGGGGTCTGGACGACCTGGTGGAGCCTGCGACGGCGACCCCCGCCCCGAGCGACCTACCGGGGGAGGTCGGGCCCGCCGGGGGCGGTCGCCCAGGCGAGTCCGACCGCCCCCGGTAGGTGGGTGCTCAGGCCTCGGGGAACCAGATCCCGATCTCCCGCTCGGCCGACTCCGGGGAGTCCGAGCCGTGGACGATGTTCTGCTGCACGCCCGGGCCCCAGTCACGACCCAGGTCCCCGCGGATCGTGCCGGGGGCGGCCTTGGTCGGGTCGGTGGCGCCGGCCAGCGAGCGGAAGCCCTCGATGCAGCGGTCGCCCTCCACGATCGCGGCGCAGACCGGGCCGGAGCTCATGAAGTCGAGCAGCGGCTGGTAGAACGGCTTGCCCTCGTGCTCGGCGTAGTGCCGGGCCAGGCGGTCGGCGTCCGGGGTGAGGATCTGCAGCTGGGCCAGGCGGTAGCCCTTGGCCTCGATGCGGCGCAGCACCTCGCCGGTCAGGCCGCGCTCGACGCCGTCCGGCTTGACGAGGACGAGGGTGCGCTCGGTGGTGGTCTCAGTCATGGCCCCACCCTAGCGAGCACCGCGCTGCCGCGAACCCCGCCGGGTGACGTGACGGGGGATGCACCCACGGCAGCCGGGCGTCGCCGGGACGGCGCAACCTGCGGCTTCGCCCTTTACTGCTACCGAGCGGTAGTGCCAAGGTCCAAGCGGCCCGTCTGCGCTCTCGCTGTCGACCCGACACCCGCGCCGGGCCCGGGGAGGAGCACCACATGTCGCGCGTCGTCGCGAAGAACACCCTCGCGCTGGCCTGCGCGATCGCCGTCGGAGGGACCGGGCTCGCGGCGCCCGCGGGCGCGGTCGAGCAGCCAGGGGTCCCGGCCACCCCGCACGCGGCCGCCGCGCTGACCCCGGCGGAGCACGACTTCCTGATGGCGGGTCACCAGCTGCTCGTCCCGGACCTGCGCACCGCCCTGAAGATGTCGCTCCTGGACACCTTCCGGGTCCGCAGCGCGGTCAAGGACCAGGACGGCACCACTCACAGCCGCGTCGATCGGTACTACCGCGGGCATCTCGTGGTCGGCGGTGACATCGTCATCACCCGCGACCGCTGGGGCAAGCTCCTCGGTTACCACGCGGTCTTCACCGGCCCGGTCACCGTCCCCCTCACCCCGAAGCTCACCCCCGCCCAGGCCCGGTCCAAGGCCCTCGCCGTCGCCAAGGCGCGCCAGGGCTTCCTCAACGGCCTCGCGCTGACCTTCGACGAGGTCGTCGTGTTCGTCGACCGAACCGGCACGCAACGGCTCGCCTACCAGACCAAGGCGGTCGGGCTGGACCCGCAGGGCACGCCGGCCCGCGTGAACGTCCTGATCGACGCGACCACCGGGGCAACCCTGCGCGCGTACGACGAGATCCGCGGCACCCGCCACGGGACGGCGCGCGCAGGCGGCATACGCACCACCACGCCGCCCCGGTCCGCCGCCCCGATCACCTCCTCCCTCCTGTCGGTGTGGGGCGAGGCCAGCGGCATCGGCAAGGGGGTGCGCACCGGGGCGTCCACGCTGATCACCACCCGCCGGATCGACGGAAGCTACGAGCTGCGCAACCCGCGGACCGGCAACTGGACCACGGACTCCCGCGGCACCACGTCGACCGGGGAGATCGTCACCAGCCCGGGCAACACCTGGGGTGACGGGACCCCCGCGGCCGCGGCGAGCGCCGCCGTCGACGCGCAGGTCGGGGCCGACCGAACCTTCACCTACTTCAAGGACGTGCTGGCGCGCAACGGGATCTGGGACAGCGGCAAGGGGGTGCGGTCGCGCGTGCACTACGACCAGAACTACGACAACGCCTTCTGGGACGGCGAGCAGATGTCCTACGGCGACGGTGCGGGCAACGCCCGTCCGCTGACCGAGCTCGACGTCGCCGGGCACGAGATGACGCACGGGGTCACCGAGCAGAGCGCGGGGCTCGTCTACGAGGGCGAGGCGGGCGGACTGGACGAGGCGACCTCCGACATCTTCGGCACCGCGGTCGAGCGCCACTCCGCGCTCCCCTCCGACCCGCCGGACTACCTCATCGGCGAGGTCATCAACCTCAACGGCGACGGGACGCCGCTGCGCTACCTGGACAAGCCGTCCCGCGACGGGGCTAGCCCGGACTGCTGGTCCCCGACGCTCGCCGCGCTGGACCCGCACCTGTCGTCGGGCCCGCTGAACCACTGGTACTACCTGGTGTCGGAGGGCTCCGGCCGCAAGACGATCGGCACCAACCGGTACGACAGCCCCACCTGCGGCGCCGGACCGGTCACCGGTGCAGGCCCCGAGGTGGCCGAGCGGGTCTGGTATCGCGCCTTGACCACCAAGCTCACCTCCACCGCGAACTATGCCGAGGCCCGGGAGGGCGCGATCCAGGCGGCGGTCGAGCTCTACGGCACCAACAGCCCGCAGTGCCGGTCGGTCGCGCAGGCCTTCGACGCCATCGCGGTCAAGCCCGGCAAGGCCACCTGCGCCGACTGGGTGCGCCCCTGAGCTACCGGGGGCGGGCGGATCAGGCGGGCCTCGTCGCCCAGGCGGGTCCGACCGCCCCCGGCGGATCAGGCGTTCAGGAACTCCCGCGGCGCGAGCGGACGGCCGACCACGCGCAGGTCGCCGAGCCCGCCGCGGAACACCGTGTCCAGGACGTCGGCGTACTCGTAGCCGCCGACCAGCCAGCGCTTCCCGAGGGTGGTGAGGCCACGGTTGGCGGTGGCGGGGTTGCGGACGACCGGGCAGCCCTCGACATACATCGTGGTGTGCCGCGTGTCGTTGACGACCGCGACGTGCCACCACCGGTCCAGGCGCAGCTCGTGGCCCCAGCTCGTCAGCGAGGTGTCCAGGCTGTGGGGACAGACGCACCACTGCAGCTCGCGGTCACCGGACAGGCTCAGCGTCACGACCGGCTCGTCGGGGTCGCCCGGCTTCTTGCCGGCGGCCTTGGCCGTGCCCTGCCGTGACAGCAGCGCGGTCCAGGCGTCGCGCCCGGTCCAGGTGTCGGGCAGCCGGAAGAACGCCTCGACGGTGTAGCCGCGCTCGAAGGTCTCGGCGTTGAGGGGTGCCCCGTCGACGGTGCGCAGGTGGTCGCCGTCCTTGGCGTCGGTGCCGCCGAGCCGGATGCTGCCGTGCCCGGGCTGGTCAGGGTGGAAGCCGGGATCGAGCCGCACGGGCGTCGAGCCCTGGGCGACCACCTCGAGGTCGTTGCCGTGACCGGACAGGTCCCGGACCCGGGAGCCGCGGGCGAGGGTGCCGCCGCCCGAGCCGTCCCAGCGCCAGTAGGCCAGCGTGCCGGGAACGAGCAGCTGCGCGGCGGGACGGGCGGGGCGCACGGGCGCCGGCGCGAATCCCCTGAAGCGCTCGTCGAAGTCGATCTCGACGGTGAACCGGTCCAGCGGCCCGGTGACGACCAGCTCCTCCTGCATGAGCTTGCCCCGGCGGGCGGGGTCGAGCTGCTGGACCCAGGGGGCCAGGGTCTCCACGTCGATGACGCCCCGGGCCAGGTCGAAGCGGTAGAGCCGCATCATGGCCGCGCCGCCGTAGTAGCGCTCCTGGTAGTTGGCCAGGTGGCAGTGGACCTCGTGGCCGGCGGCGTTGCGCTGCACGAGCCTGCCGGAGGGCCAGAAGTGCCCGTTGACGGTGAGGAACACCTGGTCGTGGTCCTTGACGAGCCGATCCCACAGGGTGCGGCCGTAGTCCGACAGGATCCCGGCCCCGTCGCCGGTGTCCGCGCTGACCATCTCGTGGGTGGTGAGGATGGTCGGCAGGTGGCGGTATGCCGCGAGGACGCCTGCGGCCCAGGCGAAGCCCTGCGCCGACAGACGCCAGTCGAGGGACAGCAGCAGCCACTGCCGGCCGGCGCCGGTGAAGGTGTGCACGCTGTTGTAGCCGTCCGGGCTGACCGCGACGACCCCCGGCTGCCCCACCCGGGGGCGGAATCGCGAGAGATAGGGCGAGGAACCCCGCTGGTCGTCGGTGCGGCTGCCCACGTCGTGGTTGCCCGCGAGGGTGGCGAAGGGGATCCGGCTGCCGCGCAGTCGGTCCCAGGCCCGGGAGATGGCGTCGATCTCCTGCTGGGCGCCGTTCTGGGTGAGGTCGCCGAGGTGGGCGAGGAAGGCGATGCCCTGCCGGTCGCGCTCGGCGTGCAGGTAGGCCAGGGAGGAGACGACCGGCTCGGGGTGGATCGCGGCGTCGTCGAAGAGGTACTGCGTGTCCGGCATGACCGCGAGGGTGAACTGCTGGGGACCGACCTGCGGTCGCCGATGCGTGGCCTGCGTCGCCAGGACCTCGGCGTCCTCGCCCGCGCCGGCCGCGGTGGCGGAGCCGGCCGTGCCGAGCACGAGACCGCCGAGCCCGGCTGCCGTGCCCCCGGTCAGGACGGCACGGCGGGAGGGGGACGAGACGATGTCGCGGCACATGGATCGCACGCTAGGCAGCACGGGTGACGCCCTGGTCGCCGGCGGGCGACGGCCCGATGAACGCCCGCCGGCCCTCGGGACCGGCGGGCCGAGCAGACCTGGCCGGGGGCGGTCGGACCCGCCTGGGCGACGAGGCCCGGTGGGTCCGACCGACCCCGGTAGGTCAGGCGGGAGGGTGGTCGGCGTCGTAGCGGCGCTGCGCGTCGTCGGCGAGGTCGTCGATCTTGTGGCCCTGCACCAGCGAGATCATCCACAACCCGCCGAAGATCACGAACACCCAGAACATCATCGGCACCCACCAGGTCGCGACCAGGGTGGCCAGGTGGATCAGCCAGCCCAGGGTCACTCCCCAGGGGCGACGCAGCATCCCGGCGGCCAGCACGCACAGCACCGCGGTCACCGCCCCCGCCGTCAGCGCGGCGTTGCCGCTGCCGCCCTGGGCCTTGTCCAGCGCCATGGCGACCAGCCCGCCGAAGAGCACCACGCAGGCCTCGGACCCGATCACCGTGCCGAGCAGCCGCCGGGTGAGCTTGCGCGGAACGCCGTACAGCATCAGGCCACTCACGCCGACGTCACCCCCAGCAGCATCCGGGCCTCGGCGGCCGTCGTGATGGAGCCGGTCGCGACCACGCCGGCCCCGGCCCCGCCTCATGGCGTCGGCCTCGGCGATCTCGGCGGCGCGCTCGAGCGCGTCGGGCAGGGCGTCGACCACGGTGACCCGGTCGTCGCCGAAGACCTCGCGGGCGAGCCGCCCGAGGGCCTGCGGGGCGAGCGAGCGCGGGGACGTCGACCGGGTGACCACGACCTCGTCGAAGGCCGGCTCGAGCTCTTCGAGGATCCCCATCACGTCCTTGTCCTCCAGGATCGCGAGCACGCCGACGAGGCGGGTGAAGGTGAACGAGTCGCTGAGCGCGCGTCGCAGCGACCGGGCGCCGTGGGGGTTGTGCGCCGCGTCGACGATGACCGTGGGGCTGCGGCGGACGATCTCCAGGCGGCCGGGCGAGGTGGCGGCGGCGAGGCCGGCGCGCACGACGTCCGGGGCGAGCGGCTGCTGTCCCCCGCCGAGGAAGGCCTCGACGGCGGCCACGGCCAGGGCCGCGTTGGCGCCCTGGTGCTCGCCGTGCAGCGGCACCAGCAGGTCGTCGTACTGCCCGGCGAGGCCACGGATCGTCAGGAGCTGCCCGCCGACCGCCGGCTCGCGGGTGAGGACCTCGAAGTTCGCTCCGGCCCAGGCGATCTGGGCGCCCACCTCCTCGGCACGGGCGACCAGGATCTCGACGACCTCCGGCTCCTGCTCGGCGCTGACGGTTATGGCGCCCGCCTTGACGATCCCGGACTTCTCCTGCGCGATCTCCTCGATGGTGTCCCCGAGCAGCCGCTGGTGGTCGATCCCGATCGGGGTGATCACGCTGACCTGGCCGTCGGTGACGTTGGTGGCGTCCCAGCGTCCGCCGAGGCCGACCTCGACCACGGCGACGTCGATCGGGGCGTCCGCGAAGGCGGCGTAGGCGACGCACACGATCACCTCGAAGTAGCCCATGGGGCGGCGTCCCTCGGCGGCGAGCCGGGCGTCGACGATCTCCACGAAGGGCAGCACGTCGTCGTACGCCGCGACGAAGCGCTCGGCGCTGACCGGCTCGCCGCCGATCGCGATCCGCTCGCGGATGTCGTGCAGGTGTGGCGAGGTGAACCGCCCTGTCGTCAGGCCATGCTCGCGCAGCAGGGCCTCGACGAGGCGGGTGGTGGAGGTCTTCCCGTTCGTCCCGGTCAGGTGTATGACGGGGAAGGCGCGCTGCGGGTCGCCCAGCAGCGCCATCACCGACTGCACCCGCTCGAGCGAGGGATTGGCGTCGTTCTCGGGGATGCGGGCGAGGATGTCCCGCTCGATCTCGCGCAGGCGGCGCATCGTGTCGAGCCGCTCGGCGGCCTCACGCTGCGCGGCGTCGGGCCGCCCGCGGTGGCCGGGGCCGCGCGGGGTGGGCACGACGCCGGTGCCGAGGAGCTCGTCGAGCTCGGCGCTGCCGAGGGCCTCCCCCGGCGTCCGGTCGTCGGCGCCGTCGACCGGACCGCGAGGGCCGTGATCGGCGCCGCCGCGACCGTCGGTGGTGGGGTGGTGGGGGTCGGTCATGCGAGCTTCCTCACCATGAGGCGGGCGGTGTGGCCGTCGCCCACCTCGACGTCGGTGGTGCCCTCGCCGCTGATCGTGTCCAGGGTCGGCGCCGAGCCGAACTGCGCGCAGAGGGTCTCCTCGACGAGCAGGTCCTGGTGGTGGACGGTGGCGTCGTACACCTCCTGGGAACCGGTGACGGTCAGGGAGATCCGGTCGGAGATGTCCAGGCCGGCGTCGCGGCGGGCCTGCTGGACGGCGCGGACCAGGTCGCGGGCCAGCCCCTCGCGGGCGAGCTCGGGGGTGACCTCGGTGTCGAGGACCAGGAAGCCGCCGCCGGGCAGCATGGCGGTGGCGTGCGAGCCCTGCTCACCGCCGGCGACCACGGTCTCCAGGGTGTACTCCCCCTCGACCAGGGCGATGCCGCCGGAGGTGACCACGCCCTCGGGCGAGAGCGACCAGTCGCCGGACTTGGCGCCCTTGATCGCGGCCTGCACGTCCTTGCCGATGCGCGGGCCGGCGGCGCGGGCGTTGACCGACAGGCGCTGGCTGATGCCGAAGTCCGCCTCGGACACCTCGGCCACGTCGCGCAACGTCACGGTGCGCACGTTGACCTCGTCCTTGACGATGTCGGCGAAGGGCGCGAGCTCCGCGGCGCCGGCCGTCACCACGGTCAGGTCGGCGAGCGGCAGCCGCACGCGCAGGTTCTCGGCCTTGCGCAGCGAGGACGCGACCGAGCAGATCTCGCGGGCGCGGTCCATGCGGGCGACCAGCGCGTGGTCGCCCGGCAGGGACTCGACGTCGACCCAGTCCTGCAGGTGCACCGAGCGCCCGCCGGTCAGGCCCCGCCAGATCTCCTCGGTCACCAGCGGCAGCAGCGGCGCGCAGGTGCGGGTGACGACCTCCAGGCAGGTGTAGAGCGTGTCGAAGGCCCGCGTCGCGACGGTCGCGTCGGCCGACCCGGTGTCCCAGAAGCGCTCCCGCGAGCGCCGGACGTACCAGTTGGTCAGCACGTCCAGGAAGCCGCGCATGGTCTCGCACGCCGAGGCGACGTCATACCCGTCGAGCTGGGACTGCATCTGCTCGACGAACTCGCGCAGCTTGGCCAGGAGATAGCGGTCGAGCACGTCCTCGGAGGCCGTCGACCACCGCGCCTGGTAGCCCGCGCCGCCGTCGAAGGCGTTGGCGTAGAGCGTGAAGAAGTACCACGTGTTCCACAGCGGGATGAGCACCTGGCGCACCCCGTCGCGGATGCCCCGCTCGGTGACGACCAGGTTGCCGCCGCGCAGGATCGGGCTGGACATGAGGAACCAGCGCATCGCGTCGGCCCCGTCCCGCTCGAAGACCTCGCGCACGTCGGGGTAGTTGCGCAGCGACTTGGACATCTTCTGCCCGTCGCTGCCGAGGACGATGCCGTGGCTCAGGCAGGTCTTGAACGCCGGCCGGTCGAACAGCGCGGTGGCCATGACGTGCATGGTGTAGAACCACCCGCGCGTCTGGCCGATGTACTCCACGATGAAGTCGCCCGGGAAGTGGTGCTCGAACCACTCACGGTTCTCGAAGGGATAGTGCACCTGGCCGAAGCTCATCGACCCGGACTCGAACCAGCAGTCCAGGACGTCGGTGACGCGACGCATGGTGGACCGCCCGGTCGGGTCGTCCGGGTTGGGCCGGGTCAGCTGGTCGACGAAGGGGCGGTGCAGGTCGGTGACCGTGACCCCGAAGTCGCGCTCCAGCTCGGCGAAGGAGCCGTAGACGTCCACCCGCGGGTAGTTCGGGTCGTCGGACTTCCACACCGGGATCGGGCTGCCCCAGAAGCGGTTCCGCGAGATCGACCAGTCGCGGGTGTTCTCCAGCCACTTGCCGAACTGGCCGTGCTTGATGTGCTCGGGGGTCCAGCCGATCTGCTCGTTGAGCTCGAGCATCCGGTCCCGGATCTTCGTCGTGGCGACGAACCAGCTGGAGACGCCCTTGTAGATCAGCGGCTTGCGGCAGCGCCAGCAGTGCGGGTAGGAGTGCTCGTAGGTCTCCTGGCGCAGCAGCACCGTGCCCTCGGTGACCGAGCCGGTCTCGCCCTCGCCGCGGGTGACGGCCTTGAGGTGCTTGATGATCGGGGCGTTGGCCTCGAAGACGTGCTGCCCCTGGTAGTCCTCGACGGGTGCGGTGAACCGGCCGTCGCCGCCCACCGGCATGACCGCCTCGATGCCCTCGCGGTCGGTGACGACCTTGTCGTCCTCGCCGAAGGCGCCGGCGGTGTGGACCAGCCCGGTGCCGTCCGTGGTGGTGACGAACTCCGCCGGCACCAGGCGGAAGGCCCGGTCGTGGCCGCGGTAGTAGGAGAACGGGGGGTCGTAGGTCAGCCCCACGAGGTCGGCGCCCTGGTGCCGCTCCAGCACCCGCTCGGCCACGTCGGCCTTGGCGTCGCCGAAGAGCTCACGGGCGTAGGCCTGCAGCCGCGGCTCGGCGAGCAGGTAGCGCTCGGTGCGGCCGGTGGGCAGGTCGGACTCCACCACGACATACGTGATGTCCTCCCCCACCATCACGGCGAGGTTGCTCGGCAGGGTCCACGGCGTGGTCGTCCAGATCAGCGCCTTGACGCCCTCGAAGGGGCCGGGCGAGGTGATGCGGTAGCCCACCGTCACGGCCGGGTCCTGGCGCTGCTGGTAGACGTCGTCGTCCATGCGCAGCTCGTGGTTGGACAGCGGCGTCTCGTCGTTCCAGCAGTACGGCAGGACGCGGAAGCCCTCGTAGGCCAGCCCCTTGTCGTACAGCTGCTTGAAGGCCCAGATGACGCTCTCCATGTACTCCGGCTCGAGCGTCTTGTAGTCGTGCTCGAAGTCGACCCAGCGCGCCTGCCGGGTGACGTAGTCCTGCCACTCGTCGGTGTAGCGCAGCACCGACTCGCGGCACTCGTCGTTGAAGGTCTCCACGCCCAGCTCGTGGATCTCCTCGGTGGTCCTGATGCCGAGCTGGCGCATGGCCTCGAGCTCGGCGGGCAGGCCGTGGGTGTCCCAGCCGAAGCGGCGCTCCACGTGCTTGCCGCGCATCGTCTGGTAGCGCGGCACGATGTCCTTGACGTAGCCGGTCAGCAGGTGGCCGTAGTGCGGCAGGCCGTTGGCGAAGGGCGGGCCGTCGTAGAACACGAACTCGTTGGCGCCGTCCTGGCCGGCCGGGCGCTGGTCCACCGACGCCCGGAAGGTGCCGTCCTGGTCCCAGTAGCGCAGGATGCGCTCCTCGATCTCCGGGAAGCGCGGGCTCGGCTGCACGCCGGCGGGGGCGTCGGGCTGCTGCGGGTCGGTGGAGACCTGGGGATAGGTCATGGGGTGGGCTCCCTGGTGGTCGCTGAGATCATCTCTGCACGAGGACGAGATCCGGTCGTATGCCGGAAGACCCGCGGTACCACCTCGCTTGCCGGCACGCCGCTGGCGTGGCCGACCGCTCTGGCCGAAGGCTGTGACGGGCCCACCCGTCCGGGTCTAGTGGACGCCTCCCCCATCACGGGCGGGGCGCTGTTCTTCCGGAGACTCGCCGGTGATAGCGGCTCAGACGTCTGTGCGGTCCATCCTACGGGACCGGCGGCGGGACGGGTGACGCCGCTCCGTGCGGCACGCGGCGGCATACGGCACGACCCGCCTCGCCAGCCGCCGCCTGGCCCCTGCGGCCCGCTCCCCCACCCGGGCACGGAACGGCGCACAGGCCCTCGCGCCCCGACGCGAGGATCTGCGCGCCGCCGGTCCGACGAGGTCAGCGGCTCAGGCCAGGCCGAGCTCGCGCGCGCCCTCCCACAACGACTCGCGCACGTCGGGGTGCGCGGCGTTCTCGATGATGTTGCGCGCCTGGACCTTCTCCTCGTGGCCGAAGACCTCGGCGACACCGTGCTCGGTGATCACGGCGGAGTGCTGGAAGGACGTGGTCGGCTCGGTGAGCATCGGCACGATGGTGGAGACGTTGGCCTTGGGGTGCCAGGAGCGCAGCGCCATCATCGCCTGCCCGCCGCGCGAGTGCAGGGCGCCGACGATGAAGTCGGTCTGCCCGCCGAAGCCGGAGTGGATGCGCGCCTTGATCCGCGAGGCGTTCGCCTGGGAGAGCAGGTCGACCTGCAGCGCGGTGTTGATGGAGGTCATCTGCGGCTGCTTGGCGATCTGACCGGGGTCGTTGGTGATCTCGGTGCGGCGCATGATGACCCGCGAGTTCAGGTGGCACCAGTCGTAGAGCTCCTGGGAGCCGAAGGCGAAGGACGCGACGATCGGGCGGGTGTCGTCCAGGGCGCCCGATCGGTCCAGGGTGAGCACGCCGTCGGAGAACATCTCGGTCCAGATGCCGAGGTCGTGCCGTCGGGCCAGACCGGGCAGCGTCGCGTCGGGGACGGCGCCGATGCCGAGCTGGAGGGTGGCACCGTTGCCGACGCGGCCGGCGACGAGCTCGCCGATGTGGGCCGTGGCGGCGTCCGGCGCGGCGGGGCCGTGCTCGGAGGCGATGGACTCGTCGGCCTCGATGAAGGCGTCGAAGAGGTCGACCGGGAACTCGCCGTCGCCGTAGGTGTAGGGCATGTGCTTGTTGACCTGGGCGACGAGCAGGCCGCCGCGCTCCTTGACCGCCTCGATGGCGGCGACCATGACGTTGATCTCCACGCCGAGGGAGACCTTGCCGTTGATCGGCTGGGAGACGTGGACGGCGGTGATGTCGGGGGCCATCGTCGAGCGGAAGAGCGCGGGCACCAGCGACAGTCGCGCCGGGGTGTAGTGCAGGGTCGGCAGCTTGCGCATGCCGACGCCGACGAAGCAGGACTCGTGGCTCACGCCCTCGCGGGTGGAGATGCCCGCCGGCGCGTTGAGCATGTTGAGGCGGTACTCCGGCAGCGCCTCGTCGATGACCTTGAGCAGCGCCCACGGCGGGACGTGGTTGCCGGTCGCGACGACGCGGGGGTTGGCAGGGGCCTGGGCCAGCAGGGACCTCATCTGCTCGCTCGTGACGATGTTCATGGCACATACCTTGCCCGACGCCTCCCCGCGCGGCGGAACCACCCCCTGACTAGGCTTTCTCCATGAGCCGATGGTCAGACCCCACCCCGCCGCAGGCGCTCGCCGCGGCGTGCACGCGCGATCCCGCCGAGCTCGCCCGGCACGCCCAGGACGCCGCGCTCGGCATACCGGCGCCGGAGGACTTCACCCTGGTCCGGGCCCGGGACCTGGACGACGTGGTGGCGGCGCTCGAGTGGGCCGCGGCCGAGCGGCTGCCCGTCGTCCCGCAGGGCGCCCGCACCGGTCTCGCCGGGGGCGCGGTCCCCCTCGAGGGCGGGATCGCCCTCAACCTCGAGGCGATGGACGCGATCGAGGACGTCGACCCGGTCGAGGCGCTCGCCGTGGTCCAGGCGGGCGTCATCACCTCCGAGCTCAAGTCCGCGGCGAGCGACGCCGGCCTGCACTACGGCCCCGACCCGGCGTCCGTGGCCATCTCCACGGTGGGCGGCAACGTCGCGACCAACGCAGGCGGCCTGTGCTGCCTGAAGTACGGCGACACCGCGGCGTCGGTCCGGGCCCTGGAGGTGGTGCTGCCCGGGGGCGAGGTCATGCGCACCGGGCACCGCACCGCCAAGGGCGTCGCCGGGCTCGACCTCACCGGCCTGTTCGTCGGCTCGGAGGGCCAGCTCGGCGTCGTGACCCGCGTCTGGGCGAGCCTGGGGCCCCAGCCCGAGCAGCCGGCGACCGTCCTCGCGACCTTCCCCACGCTGCGGGCGGGCTGCGACGCCATCGTCGCCCTGCGCCGCGAGCGCCACCGGCCCAGCCTGCTCGAGCTGATGGACGGACCCACCGTGGCGGCCGTCCAGGCGTATGGCGACTACGGCTTCCCCGAGGGGGTGCAGGCCGCGCTGCTCGTGCAGTCCGACCGTGCCGGGCACACCGCCGAGGACGCCGCCCGCTACGCCGAGGTGTGCTCGGCGGCGGGGGCGACGACGGTCGAGGTGGCGACCACCCCCGAGGCGTCGCACACCCTGATGGCCGGGCGCCGGGCGATCTCGCACGCCCTGGACCGGCTGGGCCACAACCTCACCGAGGACATGTGCGTGCCGGTGCAGGCGCTGGCGGAGTTCATCGAGCGCGGCTACGAGATCGGCGAGCAGCACGGCACCCGGATCGTCACGGCCGGGCACGGCGGCGACGGCAACATGCACCCGACGGTCTACTTCGACCCGGCCGACCCGGACCAGACCCGGCGGGCGCACGACGCCATCACCGCGCTCGTGGCGGTCACCCTGGAGCTCGGCGGCACCATCACCGGCGAGCACGGGGTGGGGATCCTCAAGAGCGACTGGCTCGCCACCGAGCTCGGCGCGGCGGAGATCGAGCGGCAGCGCGGGCTCAAGCACTTCTTCGACCCGCTCGGGATCATGAACCCCGGGCGGGTGCTCTGGCCGACGGCCTGAGCCGGCTGCCGCAGGCCGGCATACGCCTGGGACCGGACAAGTCCTGGAGTCCGCGCGGCTCGCCCGGCGACACGCCCCGACGCGTGGTGCAATGAGCCCATGAACCCGACGGACGTCGACCCCTCCGCCGCCTGGCTCAGCCACGAGAGCCTCGAGCAGGCGCGCGAGCGCCTGCCGATCCTCTACGTCGACGTGGTGCCGGTGCGGGTCGACGACCGCGGCGAGGTCACCCACCTGGGCACGCTGCTGCGGGTCAGCGGTGACGGCACGGTGGCCCGCGAGCTGGTGAGCGGCCGGGTGATGTACCACGAGCGGCTCCGGGACGCGCTGCTGCGCCACGTCGAGAAGGACCTCGGCCCGCTGGCGATGCCGCGGATCCCCTTGTCCCCGCAGCCGTTCACGGTGTCGGAGTACTTCCCCACCCCGGGCGTGACCCCCTTCCACGACCCGCGCCAGCACGCGGTCGCGCTCGGCTACGTCGTGCCCGTCGCCGGGGACTGCGCTCCCTCCCAGGACGCGCTCGACCTGGCCTGGGTCACCCCTGACGAGGCGCGCAGCCGGGGCGTCGCCGAGGAGATGGGTCGCGGCCACGGCACCCTGCTGCGCCAGGCGCTCGCCCACCTCGGCTTCGCCGTCTGAGCGGCGCGCCGAGCCCGGTCGGCCCGGGGCTGCTTGGGCCCGTCGGTCGGCCAGGGTGAGACTGAGGGGTGCTCGCCAAGCTTCGCCTCGACCCCTTCCTGCTCGCGATCCTCGTCGCCGCCCTCGTCGCGAGCGTCCTGCCGGCCCGCGGCGGCGCGGTCCCGGTCCTCGACGCCGTGGTCGCGGTCGCGATCTTCGCGCTGTTCTTCCTGTACGGCGCCCGGCTGTCCCCGCAGGAGGCCCTCGCGGGGCTGCGGCACTGGCGGCTGCACGCCGTGATCCTGGGCTTCACCTTCGTGGCCTTCCCGCTCCTCGGGCTCGCGCTGACGCCGGTGCTGCGGCCGCTGCTGGGGGACGCGCTGGCGGCCGGTCTGCTCTACGTCACCCTGGTGCCCTCGACCGTGCAGTCGTCCATCGCCTTCACCTCGGTGGCCCGGGGCAACGTGGCCGGCGCCATCGTCAGCGCCTCGGCGTCCAACCTCGTCGGCGTAGTGCTCACGCCCCTGCTCGTCATGGCCCTGATGACCACCACCGGCACCGTGTCGGTCTCGCCGCAGGCCTTCGGGGACATCGGCGTCCAGCTGCTGCTGCCCTTCGTCCTCGGCCAGGTCGCGGGCCGGTGGATCCGGCCCTGGGTCACGGCGCACGCCGCCCCGCTCAAGCTCGTCGACCGCGGGTCGATCGTGCTGGTGGTCTACTCGGCCTTCTCGGCGGGGATGCGCGAGGGCATCTGGTCGCGGGTGACCGGCCCGGCGCTGCTGGGCGTGCTGGTGGTCTGCCTGGCGATCCTGGCGCTGATGCTCTGGCTGACCCGGTGGGTGGCCGAGCGGCTGGGCTTCGACCGCGGGGACCAGATCGCGATCCAGTTCTGCGGGACGAAGAAGTCGCTGGCGTCCGGCCTGCCGATGGCGCTGGTGCTCTTCGCCGGGCAGCCGGTGGGCCTGATGGTGCTGCCGCTCATGGTGTTCCACCAGGCCCAGCTGATGTGGTGCTCGGCGCTGGCGGCGCGCTACGCGACCGAGCAGCGCACCGGGGACTGATCCGCCCGGTCCCGGACGGCTCCCGCCCGGCGGATCCGGTCCGGCCCCGGGTGGTCACCCCGGGGGGGCGACCACCCGGGCGTGGGCTCAGGAGCGGTGCCGGCCGCCCGTGCCGGTGGACGCGGTGCCGCGGGGGCCGCCCACCGCGGGCGCGCCGGGCGCCGGGTCGACGGCCACGGGGTCCTGGGTGCGGCCCTTGGCGCGCAGCTCGGCCTCCAGGCGAGCGGCCTCCTCCGGAGAGGGCGCGGTGCCGCCGAGCCGCTGCGGCAGCAGCCGCCGCTCCTCGACGGGCCAGGCCGGATAGACCTCCTGGAGCTCGTGCAGCATGGCGATCATCGTCTCGCGGATCCGTGCGGTCACCTCGACCACGTCGTCCTGCGGCCCGACGTGGACGGGCGGGCCCACGGTGATGCCCACCGGGACGTGGTGGCGGCCCAGCCGCTTCGGCAGGGCCTTGGTCCACACCCGCTGCGAGCCCCAGATCGCGACGGGCAGGATCGGTGCCCCCGTCTCCTGGGCCATGCGCACCGCGCCGGACTTGAAGGCCTTGGGCTCGAAGGACATCGAGATGGTCGCCTCCGGGAAGATCCCGATGATCTCGCCCGCCCGCAGCGCGCGCAGGGCGTCGGCATAGGCCCCCGCCCCCGCGGAGCGGTCCACCGAGATGTGCCGCATCCCGCGCATCAGCGGCCCCGCGACGGCGTTGCGGAAGATGCTCTCCTTGGCCATGAACCGCACCAGGCGACCGGCGGGCAAGGCCGCCCAGCCGGCATACATGAAGTCGAAGTAGCCGGTGTGGTTGATCATCATCACCGCCGGCCCCTGCTGCGGGACGTGGTGCGCCCCGGTGATCTTGAACCTCGTCCCCTGTGCCGCGAAGAGGGCACGCACCGCCCCGACCACGGGGGTGTAGACCGGGTCCCTCTGCAGCATCTCCCGCACGCTCGCCATGGCCCGCAGCCTACCCACGGGGTGCCCCCCGCCATACCCCAAGGATTCGCCCCCCACGGCGCCCGGATGGGACAATCGCGGCCATGACGACCGACCTGCCCAGCTCCCGCGTCCCCGACAAGCCGTCCCTCGACGGTCTGGAGGACAAGTGGGCGGCCGTATGGCGCGACCAGGGCACCTACCGCTTCGACCGGGCCCGGGCGATGGCGCTGCCCCGCGAGCAGGTCTGGGCGATCGACACCCCGCCCCCCACCGCGTCCGGCTCGCTGCACATCGGCCACGTCTTCGGCTACACCCAGGCCGACTGCCTCGCGCGCTACAAGCGGATGACCGGGCACGAGGTGTTCTACCCCATCGGCTGGGACGACAACGGCCTGCCGACCGAGCGGCGCGTGCAGAACTACTACGGCGTCCGCGGCGACGCGACGCTGCCCTACGACCCGGACTTCCGGCCGCCGCTGCAGGGCGCCGAGGGCAGGTCGGTCAAGGCCGCCGACCAGGTTCCCGTCAGCCGCCAGAACTTCATCGAGCTGTGCGACGTGCTCACCGTCGAGGACGAGAAGACCTTCGAGGACACCTTCCGGATGCTGGGCCTGAGCCTGGACTGGGACGTGCAGTACCGCACCATCGACACCCACGCGCGAGCCACCGCGCAGCAGGCCTTCCTGCGCAACCTGGCGCGCGGCGAGGCCTACCAGGCCGAGGCGCCGGGCCTGTGGGACGTGACCTTCCAGTCGGCGGTGGCGCAGGCCGAGCTCGAGGCGCGCGACTACCCCGGCGCCTATCACCGGGTCTCCTTCCACGCCGCGGACGGCGAGCCGGTCTTCATCGAGACCACCCGACCCGAGCTGCTCCCCGCGTGCGTCGCCCTCGTCGCCCACCCCGACGACGAGCGCTACCAGGGGCTGTTCGGCAGCACGGTCCGCTCCCCGTTGTTCGACGTCGAGGTGCCCGTGCTCGCGCACGCCGCCGCCGAGATGGACAAGGGCGCCGGCATCGCCATGTGCTGCACCTTCGGCGACCTCACCGACGTGCAGTGGTGGCGCGAGCTGCAGCTGCCGATGCGCTCGATCATCACGCGCAACGGGCGGATCCAGGCCGAGACGCCCGAGTGGCTGACCTCCGAGAGCGGCCGGGCGGTGTATGCCGAGATGGCCACCAGGACCACCCACTCCGCGCGCGAGGCCGTCGTGGCCGCCCTGCGCGAGTCCGGGGACCTGGACGGCGAGCCCCGGAAGACCCAGCGCAAGGCCAACTTCTTCGAGAAGGGCGACAAGCCGCTGGAGATCGTCACCTCCCGGCAGTGGTACATCCGCAACGGCGGGCGCGACGAGGACCTGCGCGAGGCGATGCGCGCCCGCGGCCGCGAGCTGGACTTCCACCCGGCCTACATGCGCTCCCGCTACGACAACTGGGTCGGCGGCCTCAACGGCGACTGGCTGGTCTCCCGCCAGCGCTTCTTCGGCGTGCCGATCCCGGTGTGGTACCGCGTGGACGAGCACGGCGAGGTGCTCTGGGACGAGCGGATCGTGCCGGCCGAGGACCAGCTGCCCGTGGACCCCGCCTCCGAGCCGGCCCCGGGGTATGTCGAGTCCCAGCGCGGCCAGGCGGGCGGCTTCGTGGGCGACGCCGACGTCATGGACACCTGGGCGACGTCGTCGCTGACCCCGCAGATCGCGGCCGGCTGGCGCGCGGGCGGGCAGGGCTCGGACCCCGAGCTGTTCGCCAGGCTCTTCCCCTTCGACATGCGCCCGCAGGGCCACGACATCATCCGCACCTGGCTCTTCGCGACCATGGTCCGCGCCCACCTCGAGCACGGCTCGCTGCCGTGGTCGAAGGCCACCGTCAACGGCTGGATCCTCGACCCCGACCGCAAGAAGATGAGCAAGTCCAAGGGCAACGCCACCACGCCCGTCGACATGCTCCGCCAGCACGGCACCGACGCGATCCGCTACTGGGCCGGGGCCGCCCGCCTGGGCACCGACACCGCCCTCGACGAGGCGCAGATGAAGGTCGGCCGGCGCCTGGCCATCAAGCTGCTCAACGCCAGCAAGTTCGCGCTGTCCTTCGGCGAGGTCGGCGGTGTGCTCGGCGAGCAGGTCACCGAGCCGCTCGACCAGGCCATGCTCGCCACGCTCGCCGAGGTCGTCGAGACCGCCACGGCGGCCTACGAGTCCATGGACTACACCCGGGCGCTGGAGGCGACCGAGACCTTCTTCTGGACCTTCTGCGACGACTACATCGAGCTGGTCAAGGACCGGGCCCACGGCGGTCGCGGCGAGGCCGGGGCCGCGTCCGCGCGCGCCGCGCTGCAGATCGCGCTCGACGTGATGCTGCGCCTGTTCGCCCCCGTCCTGGTCTACGCCACCGAGGAGGTGTGGAGCTGGTTCCGCGAGGGCACGGTCCACCGTCAACCGTGGCCCACCCGCGAGGAGCTCAGCGGCTTCGCGGCCGCCGGCGACGCCGGTCTGCTCGCCACGGTGTCGGCGGCCCTGATCGGGGTGCGCAAGGCCAAGTCCGAGGCCAAGGTCGGCATGCGCTCGCAGATCACCGCGATGACCCTCACCGCCCCCGCCGCCCAGGTCGCGCAGATCCGCCTGGCCGAGGCCGACCTGCGGGCGACGGGCACCATCTCCGGCATGACCCTCGCCGAGGGCGACACCCTCACGGTCGGCGACGTCGAGCTGATCCCGGCGGAGAAGAAGCCCAAGGCCTGACGACCCGCGCCCCTCGGCGGAGGGCGGCGACCGCACGAACGGTCGCCGCCCTCCGCCGTCCCGGCAGGGCGTCATACCGGGCTGCAGGACGCACCAGGACGGGCGAGTAGCATCGCTCTGCCATCCCGGAGGTCGTGCTCGGCCCGGCATGACATCAGCTCGCTGTCGCCTGCCGGGAGGCGCCGGCACGTCTCTCGGGAGATCTCATGACCACCACCGCCCGCCGATCATCGTCCCTCGTGACCGCGGTCCTGCTCGCCGCCGCCCTCGGGACGACCGCGGCCGCCCCGGCCGTCGCCGACGACGCCCACCCCTACCAGCGCGGCCCGGCCCCGACCGCGACCTCCGCGCAGGTCGACGGGCCCTTCGAGATCTCCAAGACGGTGATCCCGGCCGCGTCGACGCCCCGCTTCGGCGGCGGCGACCTCTTCCTGCCCAAGGACACCTCGCAGGGAACCTTCGGCGGGGTCGTGCTCATCCCGGGCTGGAGCGGGGCCCGCAGCACCGTGGCCTGGATGGCGCCGCGCCTGGCGTCCCAGGGCTTCGTGGTCCTGCTGATCGATGCCAAGAACACGCTGGACGGCACCCCTCGTCGGGCCGAGGCCCTCCAGGCCGGTCTCGCCTGGCTCAAGGACACCCCGCTGGCCGAGGGTGTCCTGGACCGCAGCCGCCTCGGTGTGTGGGGCTACTCGATGGGCGGCGGGGGTTCCTTGCGGGTGGGAGAGTCCCGGCCCGACCTCAAGGCGGTCGTCAACGTCTTCCCCTGGGACAGCATCCGGTCCTTCCCGGCGACGACGACCCCCTCCCTGGTGCTCGCGGCCCAGAAGGACCTGACGGCGCCCAACTCCATGCACTCGATCCCGATGTACGCCTCGCTGACCAAGGCCGACCAGCGCGCCTGGGTGGAGCTGGCCGGGGCGGAGCACCTGCTGCCCCTCAAGCCGGACGCCCGGCTCTCCGAGATGACCACGGCCTGGTTCAAGCGGTATGTCGACGACGACACCCGCTACGCCGACCTGCTGTGCAGCGCGACGAAGGACCCCAAGGCCTACTCCGCCATGAAGTCCACGATCTGCCCCGTCCGCTGACGGGCGCCCACCCCGCCCCCGGGTGTGCGTCGGGGCCTGGCCGTCGACCACGACGGCCAGGCCCCGACGTCTGCGGCACACCGGCGATCAGCGCCCGCGGAGCGGGGAGGTGTGGGCGCTGCCCGGCTCAGCGATCGCCACGGTGGACGGCCCGGAAGGCGAGGGCCGCAACCACGGCGCCGAGCAGCTCGACCACGACGAAGACGGCAGCCGGGACGACCCCCAGCAGACCCATCAGCACCAGGGCAACCGCGACGGCCGGGTTGAAGGCCGCCCCGGAGACCGACCCCACCGCGACCGCACCGGCGAGGACGGTGAAGCCGATGGCCACGCCGTAGAAGTGGTTGCCAGGGTGGTTGCGGCTGGTCGCGACGTTGAGCACCACCCAGCACAGGGCGAAGGTGAACAGGAACTCGACGATCGCTGCAGCCGTGAGATCCATGGGGGCCACGGCCCCGTGGCGGTGCGTGACGAAGGTCGCCACCATCGCACCGAGGAGACCGCCGACCAGCTGGGCCAACCAGTACTGGCCCATGAGGACGGGGGTCAGCCGGCCTCGGACCACGGCGGCGAGGCTGACCGCAGGGTTGAAGTGGGCGCCGGACACGTGGCCGCCGGCGAAGACCATGCACATGAGCATGGCACCGATGCCGAGCGGGGCCAGCGGCGAACGCCCCAGCACCGCGCACCCGATGGTCAGCACCAGGAAGAAGGTGCCGATGCCCTCGACGAGGGGGGAGCGGAGGCTGAGCTCGGGATGCTCGACCGGGGTGACGACCTCCTGGGTCGAGGGGGCGTCGACGGACATGGCTGTCTCCTGGCGGGTGGGGGGCGTCTCCTCGAGGGCCCCGGCGGGTGATGACCTGGGTCAGCATGAGCCGCCCGCGCGGCTGAATGCCAGTGTGCTGCAACGGAATTCACCGTTCCGCAGCCTGGCTCTCAGTTCGCTCTCAGCCTCCGGGGACTCTCGTCTGCCCGACCACGCCATGGTCAGGCCAGGGCAGCGACCTCGTGCTGGTCCGTCGTGTGCCGCAGCGTCCGCCGCCCGTCCTCGTCGCGCTCGACCACGGTGGCCCGCCGCGCGCCGTCACGGCCGTGGGTGATCGTCCACGTCTCGGGACCCGCAGGGGCCGGCGGGAGCTCGCGAGGTGCCGCGTCCAGCGCGGCCTGCACCGCTGCGGACTGCCCCGGCCGCCAGGGCCGCGGCACGGTGCCCCACACGCCGACCGAGTACTTCGACAGCACACCTCCGTTCCCGGTCGTCAGGGCGAGCTCGCCGGGGGTCTCGCGCAGCCGGCGCACGGCTGCGGCGATGGCGTGCATGGTGTAGTCGTTGCCGGGCCCGCCGAAGTAGGGCAGTCCCCCGGTCAGCGTCAGCCCTCGCGGGTCGTCAGCCGCGAGCCCGAGGCCGTCGCACACGGCCGACACCGCGATCGGGAAGCAGGAGTAGAGGTCCAGGTGCCGCACCTCGTCCAGACCCACCCCGGCGAGGCCGAGCGCGGACCCGATCGCCGCGACGGCAGCGGGATAGGCCCCCAGGTCGGGCCGCTCCAGCAGCGGTCGCTCGACGGTGTCGCAGTGCCCGTGCAGGGACACCCAACGATCCTGCGGCACCCCGAGGCTCGCTGCCCGTCCCACGGACGTGACGAGCACCGCCGCGCCCTGGTTGACCAGGTCCCGGGCGACGAGAAGCTTGCGATAGGGCTGCGCCACCAGGCGATTGCGGTCGCTGATCGCGAGCAGCTGCTCGGGGGTGAAGGCCTCGCGCAGGGCCGCGTGCGGGTGGGTCGCCGCCACGTGCGAGAGCGGCGCGAAGAGCTCGGCCATGGTCCGGTCGTACTCCCCTGCCGGGAGCCCGGTCTCGCGCTCCAGCCGCCGCTGCCGGGCCCGCTCGAAGAGCGCATAGGTCGAGGGCGCGTCGATGTGCCCCGCGTCGTCGAAGTCGACGAGCCCCTCGAGGCCGTACCCCCGCCACTCACGGTGCCCGCCGACGGACTCCGACCACGACGGCCGCTCGACCGGCGGTCGGCTCAGCAGGTGCCGGGTCGTCGACAGGGCCTCCGCGCCGCACGCCACCGCCATGTCGCACTCGCCCCGCGCCACCATGCCCATCAGCTCGGTGACCAGGTGCTGGGGACCCTGGCCACCCGCCACGTCGGTGATCGCGAGCCGCGGCACCAGCCCGGCCCGGGAGGCGACGGCTCGGGGCATGTTGTCCGGATGCCCCAGCGGGGCAAGGGCATCGGGCGTGGAGACCGCGAACTGCGGGATGTCCGCGACCACGTCCACGGCTCGGCGCAGCGTCCCGAGACCCACCCGGGGTGCGGCGTCCACCAGCGCCGCCGCCACCGCCCGGGCGGCCAGCTCGGCGGGCGGGAGGGCGGCATATGCCGGGTCGGCGAGGCGCTCGCCGCACTCCCCCACCCCGACGACGACGGGCGTTCGCGGGTCCAGCCTCACGGCAGGTCCTCGGCGGCGGCCACCACGAGCCAGACCCGCGTCCAGCCCGCGAGCGTCGTCAGCCCGCGCACGAAGTCGTCGGTGTCCAGGGGCAGCACCTGACCGGCAGCCGGCTCGTAGACGTCGACCCCCACCCCGTCAGCAGGCGGCACCAGCAGCACGACATGCCTTGGTAGCCACCGGCTTCCGACATACACCAGCGCGCAGCGCCCGGACCTGACCCCCGGCGACAGGCCGTCGAGCACGGCCGTCCGTGTCGCCGGGGAGGACCATCGCACCACCTGCCGGCGCACCCCCCGGCGCCCGAGCCCGAGCACCCGGGCGAGCACGGCGGCAGCACCCCACGGCGGGGTGCCCAGCGAGCGCGGCCACGGCAGCTGCAGCACCCGACCCCACGGCCGGATCCGGTTGGTCAGCAGCGGCATCCGACGCTCCTCGGCCGCGAAGCCCCCGCTCCCCACCCGCTCGGCATAGGCCGGGTCGGCGAGCATCCGGGCCACGACCAGGCAGGAGGAACCGCAGGTCGTGGGGGTGGACTGCCGGGGGGCCGGGGCGCCCCGGCGCAGCACGAGACTCATGCCCCCACCTCACCACGTCGAGGAGGGCGCGACCACCCCCGCAGTGCGAGGCAGTCCGGTCCAGGAGGCCGTACGACGAGACGAAGCGCCGCGGGGGCGCCCCCCTCGTGGCCGCCGGTCCGGCGCCACCCGGCCGACCGCGAACGGCGGCTCAGGCGGAGCGCCGGGTCTGCCCCTCGCTGGCGCGGATCACCTCGGGCTGGGCGCCCGACGTGACGGCCTCCTCGGTCACCAGCACCTCGACGATGGCGTCGTCCGAGGGCACGTCGAACATCACGGGCAGGAGGATCTCTTCCATGATGGCCCGCAGACCACGAGCGCCGATGCCGCGGGCGATGGCCCGGTCGGCGATCGCCTCGACCGCGTCCTCGGTGAAGGTCAGCTGGACACCGTCGAGGTCGAACATCTTGGTGTACTGCTTGACCAGGGCGTTACGCGGCTCGGTGAGGATCCGCACCAGGGCGGGGCGGTCGAGCTCGTCCACGGTGGCCACGACGGGCAGGCGCCCGATGAACTCCGGGATCAGCCCGAACTTCATGAGGTCGTCGGGCTGCAGCTCGGCGAACCGCGGCGCGCCGGCCTCGCGGGCGACGTTGAGCTCGGACCCGAAGCCCAGGCCTCGCTTGCCCGCCCGCGCCTGGATGATCTGCTCCAGCCCGGCGAAAGCCCCACCCACGATGAACAGCACGTTGGTGGTGTCGATCTGGATGAACTCCTGGTGCGGATGCTTGCGCCCGCCCTGCGGGGGCACCGACGCCGTCGTCCCCTCGAGGATCTTGAGCAGCGCCTGCTGGACGCCCTCGCCGGAGACGTCGCGGGTGATCGAGGGGTTCTCAGACTTGCGGGCGATCTTGTCGATCTCGTCGATGTAGATGATGCCCGTCTCGGCCTTCTTGACGTCGTAGTCGGCGGCCTGGATGAGCTTGAGCAGGATGTTCTCGACGTCCTCACCGACATACCCCGCCTCGGTCAGCGCGGTGGCGTCGGCGATGGCGAAGGGCACGTTGAGCATGCGCGCGAGGGTCTGGGCGAGGTAGGTCTTGCCGCAGCCGGTCGGGCCGATCATGAGGATGTTGGACTTGGCGATGTCGACGTGCTCGTCGGAGCGTTTGCCCGAAGCCCCACCCGCGGCACCGGCGTTGATGCGCTTGTAGTGGTTGTAGACCGCCACGGCCAACGCCTTCTTGGCACCGTCCTGCCCGATGACGTAGGACTCGAGGAAGGCGAAGATGTCGCGCGGCTTGGGCAGCTCGTGCAGGCTCGTCTCGGGGGCCTCGGAGAGCTCCTCCTCGATGATCTCGTTGCACAGGTCGATGCACTCGTCGCAGATGTAGACGCCGGGACCCGCGATGAGCTTCTTGACCTGCTTCTGCGACTTGCCGCAGAAGGAGCACTTCAGCAGATCTCCACCGTCTCCGATGCGAGCCATCCGCAACCTCCTGTGCCGAGCGGGCCGGGCGGGCCGCTGTCGTGTCGACGGGCTGCCAACCGCCCGTTCCCTCCAGTGAAGGTACCCGGCTCGAGGGGCCGGGACACCCAGATGTGCGGCCACTCACCGGCGTGCCGCACGAGTTCAGCCGACAGCGAAATCGCTGCGACGGAACGATCAAGGCCCGACCCTCGCCGGGGCCGGGCCTTGATCGACGGTCACTCCGCGGAGGCCTTGCGGCTCGCCACGACGGTGTCGATCAGGCCGTACTCCTGGGCCGCCTCGGCCGACAGGATCTTGTCGCGCTCGATGTCCTCGCGGACCTGCTCGGGGGTGCGACCCGAGTGCTTGGCCAGGGTGTCCTCCAGCCAGGTGCGCATCCGGAAGATCTCGTTGGCCTGGATCTCGATGTCGGAGGCCTGACCGCCGCCGCCCTCGACCGCGGGCTGGTGGATCAGCACACGAGAGTTGGGCAGGGCATAACGCTTGCCGGGGGCACCGGCCGCGAGGAGGACGGCTGCGGCGGACGCGGCCTGCCCGATGCAGAAGGTCTGCACGTCCGGGCGGATGAACTGCATCGTGTCGTAGATCGCCGTCATGGCGGTGAAGGAGCCGCCGGGCGAGTTGATGTACATCAGGATGTCGCGGTCCGGGTCCTGCGACTCGAGCACGAGCAGCTGGGCGATCATGTCGTCCGCGGAGGCATCGTCCACCTGGACGCCGAGGAAGATGATCCGGTCCTCGAAGAGCTTCGTGTAGGGGTCGGTGCGCTTCATCCCGTAGGACGTGCGCTCCTCGAACTGCGGAAGGATGTAGCGGCTCGTCGGCATGACGTGGCCGCCCTGGGCGCCATACAGGGGGTGGGTGTGGTTCATCGGGTCTCTCCGGGAGTCTCTAGGGGCCGTATGGCGGGTCAGGCGTCCGTGCCGCCGCTGCCCGGCGTCTGGGTCGCGCGCTCGAAGACGTGGTCGACGAAGCCGTAGTCCTTGGCCTCGGCGGCGGTGAACCAGCGGTCGCGGTCGGAATCGGCCGTGATCTTCTCCACGGGCTGGCCGGTGTGCTCGGCGATCAGCTCGGCCATCTCCTTCTTCATCGCCAGGAGCAGCTCGGCCTGGATCTTGACGTCCGTCGCCGTGCCGCCGATGCCGCCGAGCGGCTGGTGCATCAGGATGCGGGCGTGCGGGGTGGCGTAGCGCTTGCCGCGGGTGCCCGCGGACAGCAGGAACTGCCCCATCGAGGCGGCCATGCCCATGGCGACCGTGCACACGTCGTTGGGGATCCACTGCATCGTGTCGTAGATCGCCATGCCGGCCGTCACCGAGCCGCCGGGGCTGTTGATGTACAGCCAGATGTCCTTGTCCGGGTCCTCCGCGGACAGCAGCAGCAGCTGGGCGCAGATCGCGTTGGCGTTGTCGTCACGCACGTCGGAGCCGAGGAAGACGATGCGGTCGCGCAGGAGCCGCTGGTAGATGTGGTCGTCGAGGCCGCCCTGGGGGGCGGTCGCCGCGACCGGGGTGGCAGGGGTGCTCAGGCTCACCGTGGGTCTCATCTCTGTCTAGTCGCTTCGGTGCGGGCCGCCGGGGCGGCCCAGGGACTTGCTAGAGACAGTAACGCCCGGCACCGACCTCCCCTTCCCGGCTGCGGGCGTGTTCGCCCTGGGCGCAAGGTGACGGCCCGCCCGCCCCTGCAGGGGCGGGCGGGCCGGAGCACGTGGCGCGGCACTCGGCCGCGTGCCGATGGATCAGGCCTCGTCAGCCTTCGTGGCCGGCGCCTTCTTGGTGGCCTTCTTCGCCGGCTTGGCGTCCTCGTCCTTGGCGTCGTCCTTCGCCTCGGCCTTGGTCTCGTCCGCAGCCGCGTCCGCGTCCTTGTCCTTGTCCTTGTCCTTGGCGGTCGACTTCGTGGCCGGAGACTTCTTCGCGGCCTTCTTCGCCGGCTTGGCGTCCTCGTCCTTGGCCTCGTCGGTCCCGTCCTCGGACTCCGGCTCGTCGGTCTCGTCGTCGATCTCGACGTCCAGGTCGGACAGGTTGACGACGCGACCGGACGCGTCCTTGATCGTGATCTCCTCGAGCACGGTCGCCAGACCCTTGCGGCGACCGACCTCGCCGACCATGGCGCCGACCTGGCCGTTGGCGTCCATGATCTGGGCGAACTGGTTGGGGTCCATGCCGTACTGCTGGGCCTGCATCACGAGGTACTCGATGAGCTCCTGCTGGCCGACCTGGATCTCGCGGTCCTCGGCGATGGCGTCGAGGAGCAGCTGGGCCTTGAGGGACTCGCGGACGTTGCCCTCGACCTCGCTGCGGTGCTCCTCGTTGTCGTGGCCCTCCTCGCCGCCCTCGGCGAAGTGCGCGTCGACCTGCTCGGCGACCAGGCTGTCCGGCAGGGGGATGTCGACGGTCTCGATCAGGTGCGCCAGGACCTTGTCACGGGCCTGCGCGCCCTGCTCGAACTTCTTGGCGCGCTCGGTCTGGGAGGTCACGTCGGCGCGCAGCTCGTCCATGGTGTCGAACTCGGACGCCAGCTGGGCGAACTCGTCGTCCAGCTCGGGGAGCTGGCGCTCCTTGACGGACAGCACCGTGAGTGTGATCTCGGCCTCCTGGCCGGCCTTGTCGCCACCGGCGAGGGGGGCGGTGAAGGTCTTGGTCTCGTCGGCCTTGGCGCCCACGAGCTGCTCGTCCATGCCCTCGAGCATGTTGCCGGAGCCGACCTCGTAGGAGATGCCGGAGACCGAGTCGATCTCCTCGCCGTCGATGGTGGCGGTGAGGTCGACGGACACGAAGTCGCCGGTCTTGACGGCCCGCTCGACGCCCACGAGGGTGCCGAAGCGCTCGCGCAGCTGCTCGAGGTTGGCGTCCACGTCCTCGTCGGAGACGACCACGTCGTCCACGTCGACGGTGATGGCGGAGAAGTCGGGGAGCTCGATGGTGGGGACCACGTCGATCTCGGCGGTGAAGGCCAGCGGCTGGCCGTCCTCGAGCGGAATCGCGGTGACGTTGACCTCGGGCTGGGTGACGGGGCGGACCCCGGACTCCTCGACGGCCTGGCTGTAGAACGTGGGGAGCGCCTCGTTGACGGCCTCCTGGAGCACGGCGCCCTTGCCGAAGCGCTGGTCGATGAGGCGGGCGGGGACCTTGCCGCGACGGAAGCCGGGGATCTGGACCTGGTTGCCGATGGTCTGGTAAGCCGCATCGATGCTCGGCTTGAGCTCCTCGAAGGGGACCTCGACGGCCAGCTTGACCCGGGTCGGGCTGAGGTTCTCGACGGCACTCTTCACTGCGGTTGCTCCAACGTCTGAGTAGAGAATCTGTGGACCCGCCGGCGCGGACCGCCACGCCGGCGCGTCCTCCGGGCCCTGGGGCCCGGACGGCGCGTCAGCAGCCGGCGGCATCGACGAGGCGCCCCGTGATAACAGGGCTCGGGTCATGCTATCGGGTGGCCCGGCATGGACCCTAACCACGTCCCGCGCCCTCGTGGTGCGAGGGAGGTGCGCCGTGGGGCGCCACGGGCGGTGCGGCGAGCGCCGAGGTGGGTGGCGCGGCGGGTGACCCCGTGGCCCGGCACGACCAGGGGGTATGCCGGAGCACCGCTGCGACATACCCCCTGGTGGACCTGGGCTCAGGCCGGCGGATCCTGCAGCTCGACCGTGAAGCCGCAGCCCGTCCTGGTGCGCACCTCGTCCTCGGTGACGCCCTCGGCCAGCTCGCGCAGCACGAGACCGCTCGCCGTGACGTCGAAGACGCACAGGTCGGTGATGATCCGCTGGACGACGCCCTTGCCGGTGTACGGCAGGGTGCACTCGGTCAGGATCTTGTGGGCGTCGCCCTTGGCGACGTGCTCCATCAGGACGATGACCTTCTTGGCGCCGTGGACCAGGTCCATCGCGCCACCCATCCCCTTGACCATCTTGCCGGGGATCATCCAGTTGGCGATGTCGCCGTGCTCGGAGACCTGCATGGCGCCGAGGATCGCGGCGTCGACCTTGCCGCTGCGGATCATCCCGAAGGACATGGCGGAGTCGAAGAAGCTCGCGCCCTTGCGGACGGTGACGGTCTCCTTGCCGGCGTTGATCAGGTCGGGGTCGACCTGCTCCTCGGTCGGGTAGGCACCGGTGCCGAGGATGCCGTTCTCGGACTGCAGGACCAGCTCGACGTCGTCCGGCACGTAGTTGGGTACCAGGGTGGGCAGGCCGATGCCGAGGTTGACGTAGTCGCCGTCCTGGAGCTCCTTGGCAGCCCGGGCGGCCATCTGCTCGCGGGTGAGGGCCATGGCTCAGGACTCCTTGTGCTCGGTGGGGCGGACGGTGCGGCGCTCGATGCGCTTGTCCTGGACCTGCTCCGGCGTCAGCGCGACGACCCGCTGCACGAAGATGCCGGGCAGCTGCACGTCGTCGGGGTCGATCTCGCCGGGCTCGACCAGCTCCTCGACCTCGGCGATCGTGATCCGGCCGGCCATCGCCGCGGGCGGGTTGAAGTTGCGGGCGGCCTCGCGGAAGACGAGGTTGCCGTGCCGGTCGCCGCGCCAGGCGCGCACCAGCGCGAAGTCGCAACGGATGGCCTCCTCCAGGACGTAGGTGCGCTCCTCGCCGTCGACGGTGAAGACGCGGGTGTCCTTGGGGGCGGAGGTCTTGACGACCGTGCCGTCGGCGTCGTGCCTGAGCGGCAGGCCGCCCTCGGCGACCTGGGTGCCGGACCCGGTGAGGGTGTAGAACCCGGCGATGCCGGAGCCGCCGCAGCGGAGCTTCTCGGCCAGGGTGCCCTGCGGCGTCAGCTCCACCTCGAGCTCGCCGTGGAGGTACTGCCGCTCGAACTCCTTGTTCTCCCCGACGTAGGACGCCTGGATGCGGCGGATCTTCTTGTCCTGCAGGAGTATGCCGAGACCCCAGTCGTCGACGCCGCAGTTGTTGGAGACGACCTCGAGGTCGGTGACCCCGGAGTCGTCGAGGGCCTGGATCAGGACGCTCGGGATGCCGCAGAGGCCGAAGCCGCCGACGGCGAGGGAGGCCCCGTCGGTGATGTCGGCGATGGCCTCGGCGGCCGAGCGGACGACCTTGTCCATGGAGTTGCCTTTCGGGTTGAGGGCGCGGGTCAGGGCTTGGAGAGCAGCATCGCGACGCCCTGCCCGACGCCGACGCACATGGTGGCGAGGGCGTGCTCGTGGCCCTCGTCCTGCAGGGTGATCGCCGCGGTGAGGGCCAGCCGGGCGCCGCTCATGCCGAGCGGGTGACCGAGGGCGATGGCGCCGCCGTGCGGGTTGACGCGCGGGTCGTCGTCGGCCAGGCCCAGGTCGCGCAGGACGGCGAGGCCCTGGGAGGCGAAGGCCTCGTTGAGCTCGATCGTGCCGACGTCGGCGAGGTCGACGCCCTTGCGGGCCAGCAGCGTGCGCACGGCGGGCACCGGGCCGTAGCCCATGACGCGCGGCTCCAGGCCAGCCGCGGCGGCGCCGTCGATGCGGGCCCGGGGCGTGAGTCCGTACCGCTCGAGGGCCTCCTCGCTGACGACGAGCAGGGCCGCGGCGCCGTCGTTGACGCCCGACGCGTTGCCCGCGGTCACCGATCCGTTCGGGAAGAGCGGCCTGAGGGAGGCGAGCGTGTCCAAGGAGGTGAGGCGCGGGTGCTCGTCGGTGTCGACGACGACCGGGTCGCCCTTGCGCTGCGGGATGGCGACCGGGGCGATCTCACGGGCGAGGCGGCCGCTCGCGATCGCCGCCGCGGCCCGCTCCTGCGAGCGCATCGCGAAGGCGTCCTGGTCCTCGCGCGAGACCTGCCAGTCGTCGGCGACGTGCTGGGCGGTCTCGGGCATGCTGTCGGTGCCGTAGGCCGCCTGCAGCGCCTCGTTGACGAAGCGCCAGCCGATGGTGGTGTCGTAGACCGCGTTGCTGCGGCTGTAGGCCGACTCAGCCTTGGGCATCACGAACGGCGCGCGGCTCATGGACTCCACGCCGCCCGCGACGTAGACGTCCCCGTCGCCCGCCATGATCGCCCGGGCCGCCATGGCCACGGCGTCCAGGCCGGAGGCGCACAGCCGGTTGACGGTGATGCCGGGCACCTGCACGGGCAGCTCGGCCAGCAGGGCGGCCATGCGGGCGACGTTGCGGTTGTCCTCGCCGGCCTGGTTGGCGCAGCCGAGGACGACGTCGTCGACCCGCTCCCAGTCGACCGAGGCGTGACGGACCCGGAGCTCGCGGATCACGTGGGCCGCCAGGTCGTCCGGCCGGACCGGCGCCAGGGCCCCGCCGTAGCGCCCGATGGGCGTGCGCACGCCGTCGACGATGTATGCCGTCTTCGTTGCCGTCATGTCCCATACCTACCATGGGGGCGGGGCGTCCGCGCAGGCGACGCCGAGGCGCACGACGTCCCGGTGGACCGGCTCGTGTCGCTGCGCGCCGCACGCCGGGGACAGACCCCACGATGGGCACGACCAGTCATCACGAGAGGGGACCGACATGGCTCGACAGGTCTGCGCAGCAGGGGCCCTGGCGGTCGCCGTGCTGCTGGCGGGCTGCACCGGCGCAAGCATCCCGGACCGGCCCGCGGGGGGCACCTCCGGCGGGTCCGCGTCCAGCAGCGCCTCGGGATCCGCGCCCGGGTCGAGACCCGGCGCTCCCACCCCCGGTCGCCCCGGGGGGAGCGCCGCCAGCCCGACCACCGCCCCCGGCCCCACGACTCCCGCCATACCGGTCGACGCTCCTGCCTCCCCCGCGGTGCTGGCGCGGCGCACGCTCTTCCCCGGGCACCGGCTCGTGGGCTTCGCGGGGCGGGAGGGCACCGGTCCCCTGCTCGGCAAGCTGGGCGTCGGCAGCCTGGACGAGCGCATGACCGAGATCGTGGGGCGCAGCAGGCCGTATGCCGTCGGCGCGGAGACCGTCCCCGTCGCCGAGCTCATCGCCACCGTCGTCAAACCCGCTCCGGGAGAAGGCGGCCGGTGGAACGCGCGGGTCGGCGACGACGTCATCGCCCGCCACCTGGAGGCCGTCCGCAAGGTCGGCGGGATGCTGCTGCTCGCGATCCAGCCGGGGCGCAGCGACTTCGTGACCGAGACGAAGGTCTACGAGAAGTGGCTGGCGCAGCCCGACGTCGGCGTCGCCCTCGACCCGGAGTGGCGGATGGGCCCCGGCCAGGTGCCGATGAAGCAGTTCGGGTCGGTCACCGGCGCCGAGCTGGACGACACCGCGCGGTATCTCGCCCACCTCGTCACCACCTACAAGCTGCCCGAGAAGGTCATGCTCTATCACCAGCTCAACCCGCGGATCGTGCGGGACGCCGCCGGCCTGCACCCGCACCCGGGCGTCGCCCAGATCGTGTCGGTCGACGGCATCGGCTCGGCCACGATGAAGCGGCAGACCTGGCAAGCGGTGGTGAAGCGCAAGCCCGCTCACGTGCGGGCCGGGTTCAAGCTGTTCTTCACCGAGGACACCGAGGGGGCGTGGAAGCTGATGACGCCCGAGCAGGTGCTGGCGCTCACCCCGACCCCGGACTACGTGCTGTACGAGTGACTCCCGCCGGTCGACCGGGCCGGGCCCGGCGTGGTCGACCAGGGCGACCGGGCCTGACCTGACGGTCCGGAAGGTGCGCGAGGGCCCTGCCGGTCGACCGGCAGGGCCCTCGGTGCTGTCGGGCTGACAGGATTTGAACCTGCGACATCGTGCTCCCAAAGCACGCGCGCTACCAAGCTGCGCCACAGCCCGTGAAGCACCAAGAGTACCGGGCCGACCGCGGTGCCCGGACCCGTCGCGCGTCGTGCCGCGGGTGTCGGATTTCCCGCAAGGGGCGCCACCCGCCTATCCTGAGGGCCGCAGCACCACTGCGGGTGTAGCTCAATGGTAGAGCCCTAGTCTTCCAAACTAGCTACGCGAGTTCGATTCTCGTCACCCGCTCCACCACGAAGCAGCAGGTCAGAGGCACTGAGGACGAAGTCCGCCTCCGGCCTGCTGCTTACGTATGCGGCCCGCGTGCCCAATACGTGCCCAAAACCCCGGACCACCATCACGACGCCTGCCCGTCGCCGGCCGCTCCCAGCGCATCGGTTAGCACGGCGTCCAGTGCAGCCGCCACCGCCCGGTCACGCTCCTCGGTCGCGTGCTGATAGATCAGCGCCGCCCGCATGCTGGAGTGCCCCATACGCGCCATGAGCTCGCGCGTCGAAGCACCCGACCTGGCCGCGAAATGGTTGCCCGTATGCCGCAGGTCGTGCAGGTGCACCGAGTCCGGCACACCGGCCGCATCCCGAGCCCGACGCCAGATCACCGCCCAGTTGGACCGGCGGATCATGCCGCCCTTCTCCCCCACGAACACGCGACGGGGCGCGTCCGGCTCTGCGAAGGCGTCCAGGTGCGCCTCGATCTCCGGGCGCAAGGCCGGCGGCAACGCCACAGACCGCGACTTGCCCGACTTCGGGGTCTTGACGACGAGGCGACCGCTGACCTCGGCCACCGAGCGCCGCACGTGCACGGTCATCGTGTCCAGGTCGAAGTCATCCACCACCAGGCCCATCAGCTCACCGAACCGCAGGTGCCCGAAGCAGGCCAGCAGCACCAGCAGCCGCCACCGACGATCCACCCCCTCGGCCAGCGCCGCGACCTGATCCATCGTGAGCACAGACCGCTCCGGGGTCGGGTCGACACCGGCACCCTTGATCCGGCACGGGTTGCGCGGCACCAGCTCGTCATCCACCGCCGTCGTCATCACCGACCTGACCAACGAGTACGACTTGGCCAAGGTCGACGCACCCACCCCAGCCTCGATCCGACCCGTGCGCCAACGACGCACCTCAGCAGCCGTCACCTGCCGCAGGGCCAGGTGCCCGAGGTATGGCGTGATGTGGCGCCTCAGCAACAGCCGGTAGAGCTGACGCGTCCCCTCCGACAGGTCACGCTGAGCAACCCAGGTCTCGGCATAGGACCCGAAGGTCTGCCCCGACAACTCTGGGTCGATCCAACGCCCCTTAGCCATCTCCGCCGCGACGAGCGCCCACGCGGCCTGAGCGTCCGCCTTCGTCCGATAGGTGTGCGGCATCGTCCGCCGCAGACCATCAGGAGCGGTGTAACGGACCTGCCACCGCTTCGAAGGCAGCCGGCGGAACGAGCCCGAAGAAGGGCGACCCATCACGCCACCCGGTGACGGCGGACGACCGGGACCGTGCCGGCGTCGATGAACTCCACGACCGCCGACCTCGGGAAGCGCAGATGACTCCCGACCTTCACGAAGCGGATGCGTCGCTCAGCGACCAGCCGACGCACGAACCGCTCCCCCGTCCCCAGCACCCCGCCCACCGATAATCCGACAGTCCCCCCCGCCGCGGACACGATCACGGCTGACGCGCCGACCCGACGAGATGCCCCACAGGGGAGCCCTACGAGGCGGCGCCTCACGCGCAACAACCCCAGCAGGGCGCCCAGGAGCGGCCCCAGCAGCTCGCCGCTGTCGTGCCCAATACGTGCCCAAAACGACGGCAGAAAGAGGCCTAGAGCGGTCACCCGAGACCCCGATTTCGTGCTCAGCAGGGGGTCGGAAGGAGGGTTAGGCTCCCCTTCCAAACTAGCTACGCGAGTTCGATTCTCGTCACCCGCTCCACCCGAGGCGGTAGGTCACGATCCCGTGGCCTACCGCCTCGCTGCGTGACCGGGGTCTGCCCAGCGCCTGAACTTCCCCTGGCCGGGAGGGCTTTCGTCCCCGAGGTGGGTAGTCTGCGCGGGCGGAGGCCACCTGGCCTCCCACCCGGGGGCGGGATCAGCGACGCCCCCCTGCACGCGCCCGCGCCGAGGAGACGTCATGGACTACCAGCTGGTCGACGCCGAGGCACTGGCGGCCGCCGACCCGGAGAGCCTCGCCATCCCCTCCCGTGAAGTCCGCGCAGGTCTGTGGGCCGGGGACCTGGTCAAGCTGGGCTTCGACCTCGTCGACCCGCCCGAGTGCGGACCCTTCGGGGAGCGGATGTGGGTGGAGGTGACGTCCGCGGACGCCGACGGGCGGTATGCCGGACGGCTGGACAACACCCCCTCCGCCCTCGTCAGCCTGCACCGCGGGGACCCCGTGGAGTTCGGTCCCGAGCACGTCATGGCGGTCTGGGACGAGAACCCGCAGTCCGCGCAGGCCGTCTGGGTGAGCCGGCGCCTGCACGAGCAGAACCTGCGGCCCGGGTTCGTGGCGCGCACCGAGACCGCGGACGAGGGCGACTCGGGCTGGAGCCTCCTGGTGAGCGACGAGACCGACGCGGAGCTGGACGACCCGGAGAACGTGCTCCTGCAGCCCTGGGGCTATGTCGTGTCCCGGTGGCCGGCGCTCGCCCCGGTGCTGAGCACGGGCGAGCCGGGCGGCGGCTGGGTCTGGGACGAGGAGCAGCAGACCTACCGCGCCCTGGCTCCGCCCCAGGACGGCGGCACCGCGGACTGACCCCCTCGTCGGCGGCGCGTCCCCGCGGCGCCTGGGCCAGGTGCCGGGCACGGCGAAGGCCCCGCCGGACGGCGGGGCCTTCGACATACGAGCGAATCCGGCTGAGCCGGAACGGAGGTCAGGCGCTAGGTCGGTCCAGGACCGACCAGAAGCCGGCCACCGAGGCGACCAGGGCGATGATCGCGGCCACCGCGAAGGGGGCCATGCCCATGACGACGGTGACCACCGTCGCGAAGGCGAGGACGACGCCCAGAGCGACCAGCAGCGGGGCGATGAACCAGGTCACGACAGGGGCGCTCGGACGCAGGTGAGGTCCGGTGTGGACAGCCATGAAGATGAGGCTTCTTCCGTGAGAATCCGGTGGGGTGGGGTGCACCCCTACTCAACCACGTGAGGGGCACTCTTCGTGGTCGAAAGGCCCACACGGGCTGGGCCATCGAGGGGACATTCACCCTTACGGGCCGGAGCAATTCAGGCAGTGGCGACATCGGACACTCACGGAACGTGAAAGTCCCCTGAGGGCCGCCCGGGACACCCAGGATCCACCCGGTCCCCGCTCAGGACCGGAGCCCGCGTGCGCTTTCCGGAAGGTCGGGCAGCTCCCCCGTCTCCTCGTAGTGGTCGAGCATCGCGATGCGGCGGGCGTGACGCTCCTCGTGGGTGAATGGCGTCGCGACGAAGGCGTCGGCGATCGCGAGCGCGTCCTCCGGCGTGGTGAAGCGTCCGCCGATCGACAGGACCCGCGCGTCGTTGTGCTGCCGGGCCAGCCGGGCGAGCTCGACGCTGGACGCGAGGGCGGCGCGCACGCCCTTGACCTTGTTGGCCGCGATCTGCTCGCCGTTGCCGGACCCGCCGAGGACGAAGCCGAGCGAGTCGGGGTCGGCCGCCACGGCCTCCGCCGCGCGCAGGCAGAACACCGGGTAGTCGTCGAGGGCGTCGTAGGCGAAGGGGCCGTGGTCGACGACGTCGTGGCCGGCGGCGCGCAGGTGCTCGATCATCGCGGTCTTGGCCTCGAGGGCCGCGTGGTCGGCGCCGATGTGGATACGCATGGTTCTCCTCGGATGTGGGGGGGTGGTCGGAAACCTACTGGCGGCGATCAGAGCTGGGGGCCGACGTCTCGGGTGCGCTTGAGCTCGAAGAAGCCCGGCGTCCCGGCGACGAGCACGCACCCGTCGAACAGGTCGAGCGCGTCCTGACCCCGGGGGGCGGGCGACACGACGGGGCCGAAGAACGCCACCTCGCCGACCCGCACGACCGGGGTGCCCACCTCGTCGCCCACCAGGTCCATGGCCCGCTGGTGCGAGGCGCGCAGCGCGGTGTCCACGTCGTCGCCCGCGACCGGGGTGGCGGCCTCGGCGAGCGACGCGGGCAGGCCTGCGGCGTCGAGGGACTCGCGGATCACCGCGGCGTAGTCCTTGGTGCCGCCCGGGTGGATGCGGGTGCCCATCTCGTCGTACAGCGCCTTGACGACCTCGTCTCCGTGCTCGGCGCGGGCCGCCATGACGACCCGGACCGGGCCCCACGCCTGGTCCATCAGCGCGCGGTAGTCCTCGGGCAGGTCGCGGCCCTCGTTGAGCACCGACAGGCTCATGACCGACCAGGTGACCGACAGGTCCCGCTGCCGCTCCACCTCCATCAGCCAGCGTGAGGTCATCCACGCCCAGGGGCAGACGGGGTCGAAGAACATCTCCACGGACGGAGCGGGCGCGGCGGTGCTGGTGTCCTGAGTCACAGTCACCATCCTGCCAGTAACACCGTGCCACCGTTCGTCCATGGAGAGCGACCTGCGAGGATGGGCAGGCCATCTCGCCCGGCTCGCTCCGCCGGGCGCATCACCACCGAAAGGCCCCCGCTGTGCCTGGCACCAACCTCACGCGCGACGAGGCGCGTGCCCGGTCCCAGGTCGTCCGCGACGCGTCCTACGACGTCGCCCTCGACCTGATGACCGGTCCCACCACCTTCGCCACCACGACCACCATCCGCTTCGCGGCCGAGGAGGGAGCCGAGACCTTCGTCGACTTCGTCGGCGACTCCGTCCAGGAGATCGTGCTCAACGGCACCTCCCTGGACCCCGGCGAGGTGTATGCCGACAGCCGGATCCGCCTGCCGCAGCTGGCAGCCCGCAACGAGCTCCTCGTCCGGGCCACCGGCACCTACATGAACACCGGCGAGGGCCTGCACCGCTTCGTCGACCCCGCCGACGGCGAGGTCTACCTCTACACGCAGTTCGAGGTGCCCGACTCGCGGCGCATGTTCGCGGTCTTCGAGCAGCCCGACCTCAAGGCCGAGTTCACCTTCACCGTGACCGCCCCGGCCCACTGGCAGGTCATCTCCTGCTCCCCCACCCCCGAGCCCACGCCTGCGGGCGACCGGGACGGAGTCGCCGCCGCCACCTGGGCCTTCGCGCCCAGCCCGCGCATCTCGTCCTACATCACGGCCCTCATCGCCGGCCCCTACGACAAGGTGACCAGCTCGGTGCAGACGCGCGCCGGGGAGATCCCGCTCGGGATCTTCAGCCGCAGGTCGCTGACGCCGCACGTCGACCACGACGAGCTGTTCGACATCACCCGGCGCGGGTTCGCGTTCTTCGAGGAGGAGTTCGACCAGCCCTTCCCGTTCCCCAAGTACGACCAGATCTTCACGCCGGAGTACAACATGGGCGCGATGGAGAACGTCGGGGCGGTGACCTTCCACGAGATGTACGTCTTCCGCGCGAAGGTCTCCGAGGCCACCGTCGAACGCCGCGCCCTGACGATCCTGCACGAGCTGGCGCACATGTGGTTCGGCAACCTGGTCACGATGACCTGGTGGGACGACCTGTGGCTCAACGAGTCCTTCGCCGAGTGGGCGTCCACGACCGCGCAGGCCGAGGCCACCCGCTGGGAGTCCGCGTGGACGACCTTCGGCACCGCCGAGAAGGCCTGGGCCTACCGCCAGGACCAGCTCTCCTCGACCCACCCCATCGCCGCCGACATCCGCGACCTGCACGACGTGGAGACCAACTTCGACGGCATCACCTATGCCAAGGGCGCGTCCGTGCTCAAGCAGCTCGTGGCATACGTCGGGCGCGAGGCCTTCCGCGACGGGATCCGCGCGTACTTCGCCAAGCACAAGTGGGGCAACACCACCATCGGCGACCTGATGACCGAGCTGGAGGCGACCTCCGGGCGCGACCTCGGCCGCTGGCAGGCGCTGTGGCTGCAGGAGTCCGGCGTCAACACCCTGCACCCGGTCGTCACCGTGACCGACGGCACCATCGAGTCCTGCGCCGTCGAGCAGACCGCGCCGGCGGAGCTCCCGGTGCTGCGACCGCACCGCCTGGCCGTGGGCGGCTACGAGCTGCAGGGCGACGCGCTGGTCCGCGTGTGGCGCGAGGAGATCGACCTCGACGGCGAGCGCACCGAGCTGCCGATGCTCGCCGGGCGCCGGATGCCCGACCTGCTGCTGGTCAACGACGACGACCTGGCCTATGCCAAGCTGCGCCTCGACGAGGCCTCGCTGCGCACCGTCGTCGAGCACCCACGCGCCTTCACCGACTCGCTGCCGCGCTCCCTGGCGCTGGCCGCGGCGTGGGACATGACGCGCGACGCCGAGATGCGGGCGCAGGACTACGTCGCCCTGGCCCTGCGGGCCATAGACGGCGAGACCGACTCCACGCTCCTGCGGGTGCTGCTGGCCCAGCTGGCCACGACGGTCACGGCGTATGTCGACCCGGCCGCACGGGCCTCGGTGCGCACGTCCGTCGCCTCGACCCTGCGCGGGCTCGCCGAGGCGGCCCGACCGGGGTCGGACGCCCAGCTGCAGCTGGTCTCGGCGCTCATGTCGATCTCCGAGCGCCCCGAGGAGCTCGACCTGGCGGCCGGGCTGCTCGACGGGTCCACCACCCTGGAGGGCCTGGCCGTCGACACCGACATGCGCTGGACGCTGCTGACCGCGCTGGCCGCGGGCGGTCGCGCCGACGCCGCCGACGTCGAGACCGAGCGGGAGCGGGACAACACCGCGTCCGGGCACGAGCACGCGGCGCTGGCGCTCGCCGCCATCCCCACCGCGCAGGCCAAGGCCGCGGCGTGGAAGCGGGGGATCGAGGACAGGTCGGAGTCCAACACGATCCTCGGCGCGACGGGCGCGGGCTTCACCCGGGTCCGCGACGTCGAGCTCGTCCGGCCCTACCTGACGCGCTACTTCGAGATGCTGCGCGGGATGTGGGACCGCCACTCCTTCGCGCTCGGCGAGGTCGTCGCGTCGTCCTTCTATCCCTTCGTGCTCGCCGACCAGGCGCTGCTCGACGCGACCGAGGCGTGGCTGGCCGCCAACGCGGACGCCCCCGCCGGGCTGGTCCGCACCATCACCGAGCAGCGGGACGCCGTCGCTCGGGCGCTGCGGGTCCAGGCCCGCGACCGCGCCTGACCTGCCGGCGGTGGGCAGGTCCGCCGGGCGTCGCCGCCCAGGCGGATCCGACCACCGCCGGCTCGTCCTGCCGTCAGCGTCGGCGGGCGTCCGAGGCAGGGTTCGTCAGGCGTCCGGCATACATCAGGGACCCCGACTGGTCGGCGAGGTCCACCATCTGCAGGGTGTTGCGCAGCTGCAGCCGGTTGAGGCAGGAGTGGGCGAAGTCCTCGGCGAAGAGGTCGACCCGCCGGTGCAGCTGCGGGTGGTCACGCCGGTGCCGGTCCAGGCAGGCGTGCACCAGGCCCCAGAGGTCGTCGGCCGGGAGCACCCCGTCGACGTGCAGGATCTCGGCGACGTGACGCAGGACCCCGTCATACACGTCGGTGAAGATCGCGAGCGCCGCCTCCTGGGCGGGCACCACGGAGCGGATCCGCTCGACCCCGGGCGGGAGGGGCCGGTCGGTCAGCACCGCGCACTCCTCGCCGATGTCCTTCATCACCACCCGCGCCACCACGTGGTCGCGCACCACGAGGATCACGTTCTCGCCGTGGGGCATGAACGCCAGGTCGTGCGCCAGCAGGCAGTGGGCGACCGGGCGCAGGTAGGCGTCCAGCCACCGGGACACCCAGTCGGCCGGGGGCAGCCCGGAGGCCCTGATCATCGCCGTCACGAGCGCCTCGCCCTGCCCGTCCCGGTGCAGCAGCGAGGCCATCGTCCGCAGCGACTCGCCCCGAGCCCGGTCGGCGAGGCCCTCGGGGCTCTGTCGCCACAGCGCGGCGACCATCTTCTGCTGAGGCGGGGCGGGCGACACCGCTGCGCGATGGTAGGCGTCGCCGGTGTAGCCCACCGTGGCGACCTCGCGCAGCACCGTGAACCCGCGATCGGTCAGCTCCGCGTCGTCGGCCACCTCCCCGGCGACCCAGTCGTTGATCAGGGGCGTGGCCTGCATGTAGGCCGGGGACAGACCCCGCAGGAAGCCCATGTTCTGGATCGCGAGGGCTGTCTTGACGTAGCGCCGTTGCGGGTGCTCGACGTCGAGGAAGGTCCGGATCGACTGCTGGGCGCGATAGCGGTCGCCGGGCCCGAGGTGGACCAGGTCACCGCGAGCCACGTCCGGGGCGAAGGTGATCTGGTGCTTGTGCTGCCACTGCCAGGGGTGCACGGGCAGGTAGAGGTAGTCCTGCGGGCGGTGTCCCAGGGCGGCCAGCCGCGCGTCGAACCACGCCCGCCGCGGGCCCAGCTCGCTGCGCCAGAGCTCGTCCTCGTCCAGGTCCTGGGCCAGGGCGAGGTGGGCGAGCGAGCGCCGCACGGCGAGCCACTCCAGGGTGACGTCGGCGCCCGCCTCCGGGGCGAAGCGCTCGTGGTCGTCGAGGCTGAACCCGAGGCGGCCGTTGTTGGCGAGGAAGCACGGGTGCCCCTCGGTCATGGCGGCCTCGACGGTGGCGAGGTCCGCGTGGAGCAGCTCCTGGCTGGTCCGCCGGTGGTGCGTGGACTTCCAGGCGTGACCGGCGAGGGTGGCGGCGATCTCCTCCAGGTAGGTCCCGAGGAGCTGGTCCGGCAGGCCGATCTGCTCCTTCAGCTCGGTGATCAGGTCCTGGGCGTCCAACGGTGCCGGGGCACCACCCACGTGTCGGGCCAGGCTGTCCTCCTGCACCACCGGGTGCTCGAGAGGCAGGACCGTCCCCGTCCAGGTGTATGTCGTCAGCGGCTCGTGGCGGGTCGTGAGCCGCCACGAGCCCGGCTGCTCCCCCGGCTCGGGGGCGACCAGCCGCTCGTGGCTCAGCTCGCGGATCGCCTTGGCGCACAGGTGCCTCTGGGCCTGGTCCATGGCCGCCGGGGTGAGGTGGGCGGGCACCGGGGCGAGGGTGGCCCGCCCGATCTCGCTGCCCGCGAAGTCCGCCGGCGTGACCACGCTGAGCAGTCCCGTCTTGTCGGGCAGCGGCACCGGCTCGAGGACGGTGAACCCGGCCCGGGCGTTGAGCGCGTGGATCGCGGTGTTCCGCTCGTCGGGCTCGACGACGACCCGGCGGGGCGCATGGGCCCCGGGGCGGTGCTGGGCGAGCCGGACGGCCACGCCCAGCAGCGCCGCGGTGAGCCCCGGGGTGCGCTCGCCCGCTGCGGGTGGGGCGACGAGCAGGTGCATCCCCACGTCGCCGGGCTCCAGGAGGGGGTGGCCCGCGAGGGAGCTGTGCTGCGGGTCGTAGGTCTCGACCAGCGCGGTCGGTCGACCGGCGTGCAGCACGACGAAGGCGTCGTGGTGGGGGTCGGCCGCGATGGCGGCGTAGGCGGCGGTCACCTCGTCCTCGGCGGCGGCGCCCATGCCCCAGAACACCGATCGTGGGTGGGTCACCCAGGCGTGCAGCAGGGGGGTCCACGCGGTGACGGACGCCGGGAGGAGTCGATGGGCGTCCATGGGCCCCACCGGGGTCGTCAGGGCCGTCGGGTCGAGCGTCGCCGTGCTCATGACGCCGCCTGCGGGCCGAAGGTCTGGAAGGCGATCCGGTCCTCCACCGGGTACACCTCCCTGCCGGTCACCTGGTTGATGATCTGGGCGCTGCGCCAGGGGCCCATCCCCAGGTCCGGCGCCGAGAGACCGTGGGTGTGCTCCTCGGCGTTCTGCACCAGGACCAGGCCCGCGTCGTCGACGGTGAAGTCCCGGGCCACGTCGAGCCGCCCGCGGTCGTCCAGGCGCAGGTGCGCGGCCAGGCCGTCGAGGAAGGAGGGCCGCCGCGGGGCGTAACCCGTGGCGAGCACCACGTGGTCGGTCTCCGACTCGAAACCC